>JAQBCT010000463.1:0-7438 GCA_032124855.1 Gammaproteobacteria bacterium | reverse complement strand
GAGTAAGGGACCGGAGTGCTCATCGCAACGAATTGGGTAGCAATCCGGCGAATCGCGTTCGAAAAGCACTCCGGTCCCTTACTCCGACCCCTGCCTTAGCCGAGCACGTTCACGATCAGGTGTCGCTCGCCGCGATGGTGGCGATGCTCCCACAGGTAGATCCCCTGCCACGTTCCCAAGGCGAGGCGCCCATCGACGATCGGGATGCCGATGCTCACGGCGGTCAGCGCCGCCTTGATATGCGCCGGCATATCGTCGGGCCCCTCAGCCGTATGTGTGTACAGCGGGTCGCGCTCGGGCACCAGCCGCGAAAGCCACTGCTGCAGGTCCTGGCGCACTGCGGCGTCGGCATTTTCCTGGACGATCAAACTGGCTGACGTGTGGCGGATGAAAATCGTCACCAGACCGTGGGTTACGTCACACCGGGTCAGCGTTTCCGCCACTTTGTGCGTGACGTCATAGAGGCCCTGACCGTGAACCGATACCGTCACTGGGTAGTTCATGGACACGCTGCGAAACCCTCGCGGCAACACTCCGAAAGCACCGCTGAAGAATAGCGGAACTCCCCCAAGGACGCACAATGGACGCGTTGGCATCGCGTTGGAAATTCGAGCAACCCGTGACTACGGCGTTGGCCTACGCGGCACTCGTATCCGGCGCGGGGTTGTCCATCGCCACCCACTCCGATCTACCGGCCACGTTGTATCTGCTGGCCATGCTGGCTGCCGCCCGCATCAATCGGCGCGGGCTGGTAATTGGCGCCGCCTCGTGTGCGACGCTCGCACATCTGCTGCCCGTACTCACCCACGCCTGGCTGGACCCTGGATCCGCGTTTCGCCTGGGTGGGGCCGGATTGATGTGGTCCGCGCTCTACTGGATGGCAGCCGCGTTGCTCGTATGGGATCCGCGCCGCCGTGGGGTAGGCATCGCACAGATTCACGACGCCTTCGCACATGCGCCGGCGGCGACCGCGCTGATCGATGTCAGCGGTGTCATCGTGCACGCCAACGAGGCTTTCATGACGCTCGCCGATCAACCCGGCGACGTGCTGATCGGCAGCAATCTGAATCGCCTGCTGGGCGAGGAGGTATGGGCGGCGATCAGCGGTGCCCGTGAACAGGTGCGGGCGGCGGATAGCGGACACGTCAGTTTCGAGCGCGAGTTCGTCCGCCGCGACGGGCATCGCATCTGGGCATCCATCTACGCACGCATGCTGCTCGATGCTTCGGGCGAAGCGCGCTTCGCGGTGCTGCAGGTACTGGATCTCACCGAACAGCGGCGCGCGCAGGACGCCCTGGCCGTCAGCGAATCGCGTTTTCGCGGCATCATCGAAAACACCGGCGAAATTACCCTTGTGATCGCCGCCGACGGCAGCATCAGCTACGCCAATCCCAAGGCCTATGAAGTACTTGGCGCAACAGCGACCGCACTCATCGGGGCGAAGCCCCTGCCGTTCATCCACACAGTGGATCGCAACGAATTCGGTCGCGCGCTGGCTAGAACCTACGCGCGACCGCGCGAGACGTTTCGGCTCAGCGACATCCGGCTGCAGGATGTGGATGTCTATCTCGACGTGCAGCTGACCGGACTCGGTGGCACGCCCGGCATCGCGGGTACGGTGGTGACCGGACGGATCACCACGGACCAGGTGAAGGCCGAGAAGCAACTGCGCCTGTCGGAGGCAAAATTCGCCACGATCTTCCACTCCAGTCCCGATGCAATCCTGATCCTGCGCAACTCCGACAGCACCATCGTCGACTTCAACACGGGTTTTACGCGACTGCTGGGATTCACACGCGAGGATGCCATCGGTTTGCCCGAGCACTCGCTGAACATCTGGGGCAATGCGCTTGATCGCGAGCGGATGCGGGAGGAACTCGAGGCCCATTACGAATGCCTCGACTACGAAACCGAGCTGGTGGCCAAGAACGGCGAGATCCTGCCGACGGAGATCTCCACGCGCTTCGTCGAGCTGGATGGCGAACTGTGCGTGCTGTGCATCGGCCGCGATATCACCAAACGACGCCTCGCGGAATCCGCCCTGCAGGAAAGCGAGGAAAAATTCGCGCGCATTTTCTCGGGCAGTCCTGACGGGATCGTCATCGTCAGTCTCAGCGACGGACGCATCCTCGACATCAACGACGCCTTCCTGACGTCCGCGGGCTATACCTACGATGAAATCGTCGGCCACCGCGTGGGTGAGCTGCCAATCTTCGACGACATCGGCGAGCTTAAAACTGCGACCCGGCTGGTGATGGAGCAGGGCAGCTATCAGAACTTGGAATTCAACTTCCGCACGAAATCCGGCAATCAGATCCCGGCGCTGGTTTCGGCCACGGTGATTGAACTGGAAGGGGTCAAGAGCCTCGTCTGCATCGCCAAGGACACGCGCGTGCAGCGCGAGATCGAAGGCAAACTGCGGACGAGCGAACAGCGCTTCCGGGGCGCCTTCGAGAATGCGCCAATTGGCATGCTGCTCACCGACACAGACGGCTATATCTTTCAGGCCAACCACTTCGCGGCACACGCGCTGGCCTACACGGATGATGAATTGGTCGGCAGTCATATCAGTCGGCTCGTGCCCGCTGGCGAACGCCAGAACTTGAAGGAATGCCTCGATCGCTTGCTCCACCGCAGCGGCAACGTCAATTGCGCCGAGCGGCGCCTGGTGTGTCAGAACAGCCTCGAGATCTGGACCAACTTTCACGTCGTGCTGCAGCGCGCCGACGACGGCTCACCGCTGTATTTCATCATGCAGCTCGCTGATATCACGGAGATGAAGCAGGGTCGTGAACAGATGGAACGGATGGCGTTCTACGATACGTTGACCGACCTTGCCAACCGTCGCCTGTTCGGCGACCGACTCGAACAGGCGATCTCCCACGCCGTGCGTTCAGAAAAGTACGCCGCGCTGCTGTATCTGGATCTGGATCAGTTCAAGCGGGTCAACGACACCCTTGGACACGAAGCGGGCGACGAGCTGTTGCGCGAAGTGGCGAAGCGCCTCACGCATTGCGTGCGCGCCGAGGATACGGTGGCGCGACCCGGCGGGGATGAGTTCACGATTCTGCTTTACGACATCTCATCGCCGGCGGATGCCGGAACGGTGGCCGAGAAAATCCTCGAGCGGCTGCGCGCGCCCATTACCATCTCCGGTCACCATCTCGTCGTGACCACGAGCATCGGCATCACCATCATTCCCAGCGATTCCGTGGAGCCGAATATCCTCACGAAGAATGCGGACCTCGCGATGTACCGCGCCAAAGAACGCGGCCGCAACAATTACCAGTACTACGCCGAAGAAATGAATATCAAGGCGCAGAGCAAACTGCGCATCGAGAACGAACTGCGCGAGTCGCTGACGTCAAATCGATTCGAGCTGTTCTATCAGCCAAAAATCCGCCTGGCGGATCAGCGCATTACTGGCGTGGAGGCGCTCATTCGCTGGCACCATCCGCAGCGCGGTCTGCTGAGCCCGGATCAGTTCATCAGCATTGCCGAGGAGACCGGTGTGATCGTCGGCATCGGTGCGTGGGTGATCGAACAGGCCTGTCATGCCGCGCGCGATCTCAGCGCCCGTTCGAATGCCCCGATTCAGATGGCTGTGAATATCTCACCCCGGCAGTTCCGCGATCCGAATCTGGTGCGCACCGTGCGCCGCTGCATTCGCGAGACCGGCATCGATCCCAGCCAGCTGGAAGTGGAAATCACCGAGTCCATGCTGATGGACGATGCAGAAGGCGCCGCGTTCACTGTTGAGCGACTGCACGAACTGGGCATACGACTCGCCATCGACGATTTCGGTACCGGCTACTCGTCACTGAATTATCTGAAACGATTCCCCATCGACACCATCAAGATCGACCGCAGCTTCGTTATGGAAATTCCGGGCAATGCGGATGATGTTGCAATCACCGCGGCCGTGATCTCGATGGCGCACCGCTTGAAGCTGGTGGTGGTGGCCGAAGGGGTGGAGACGGCCGAACAGCTGGCGTTTCTGACGGAACACGAATGCGAATACGGACAGGGTTACTACTTCGCGCGGCCGATGCCGCTGAGCGATGTGCAGCGATTCTTCGACCCCACCGTGTCCATGCTGCGGCAACCCCGCAAGCGCCCGAACGTCTGATTCTTCATTGGCCCGCCGCAACCTGCTCGGTTGCCGCGTAGATTGCATTCGCCAGCTGCGCGACCTGTGCATCGGTGCCCCCCAGTTCATCGGTTCGTTTACCCAATCTCCAGAACCGCGGCGGTGCCGCGCGCATCAGAACGGTCAAGCCGGCGGGCGTCACG
Organism: Gammaproteobacteria bacterium; assembly: GCA_032124855.1. GTDB lineage: Bacteria > Pseudomonadota > Gammaproteobacteria > Pseudomonadales > Azotimanducaceae > DATJGR01. Next base: position 3,145 of record JAQBCT010000463.1, on the reverse strand, counting down.
ATGCCCGCACGGCCGCCGTATTCCACAGGCGCCACATTCACCGCATTGGCGCCCCCAATGCCAAACAGGTCGCGGCCGAAGAAGCTTGCGGTCGAATCCACGCCCAACACGCGCAGCGCGGTGCGGGCAATGTCTAGTGTGGAGCTCACGTGGCGCGCCACGCGGGGGCGCAGCCTGCCGGGCCAGATCAATACGGCGGGTACACGCAGACTCTGCAGGGGAATCAACGCAGCGCCGACGCTGCGTGGCGACGGACTGGCCACAACGACGATCAAGGTATCGTCGAACCACGGACTCTGCGCCGCAAGATCGACAAAACGCGGCACCGTGGCTGCCGACTCCACCAGCGCGAAAGCAAATACGCGCGGCGAATCACCCGCGACCAAATCCATCGTATGGAGCAGGCTATCCAGCGGCGGTTCGTCAGACTGCACGGCCCGCGTGCCGCCCAGCGCCCGCCACTGGGCCGCGTCGAACAGCGCCGCAGTGGCGGCGCTGTTCACCAGCAACGACGTGAAACCTGCATCACTCAGAACGCGAGGCAATGATGGGGATTGCTCCGTCGCGCTCGTGAGATCGGGCTGCATGCCGGGCAGCGGCGGCAATCCGCGCAGCACGCCATCCACCATGCGCCGCATGCCAAAACCGGTTGCATACATCTGGTCGTAATAGACACCCTGGCTCCGGATGGCGCGCAGCGCCTCGTCGTCGCCATGGCGCGGCCTGCGCCACACAGCATCTGGTGCCGTGGCGATTACAAGCAGATGACGCGCCTCATCATCGTAGTGGGTGGATGATCGACCAAATGCAGCGCCCAGCAGAGTCGCTGCGGCGATCGGGTTCATCGGCGTGAACCGGCTCGCGCCACGATCGCGGCCGATGCTGAGTGTGTGTGCCAACCGCAACGCACCACTGCTGACGGCATAGTCAAGGCGTGCCGATTCATCTGCCTGCAGCATCCACAACTCGCCGTCCCGCTCCATGGCAACGCCCAGCAGGAGCAGGCTCACCGCCGCCGCCCCGACACAGTGCGAGCGCGGTGCATCAAGCAGCGCATCGGCCACACCACGGGATGCGCGGGTTGCAACGATGACGAGCGCGGCAACGCCCATACCAGTCCCCGCGCGAAGCCAGGGATCACGCCACAGGGTCAGCCACGCATCCGGCAATGGCACCGCGCAACAGACAAACGCATCAGCGCGTGTGCCGGAATCGAGCCAGAAGAAAACGTCGGCCGCGGCCGCAAGCAATGTTGTGGAGACAATCAGACCAATCACGAGCGCTAGCGCGGCGCGGCAGACGGCCCGACGCGGCAGCAACGCCGCGAGCAGCATCAGAGGCAATGCGAACAACACGAGCAGTACAACATCATTGACCATGCCCGCACCAAACAGCCACGCGAGGGTTGCACCGTCGAACTGAATGCGCTGCGACAAATCCAGGACGATGAGCGCGCGAACGACGCCCTGCATCGCAACGATCATCCCCAGCACAATGCCCAAAGCGCGCACCACCGCCATGAGTCGCGCATCCCTCGACTAACCGATCGATATGCGATGATGGCGGCTTTGCTGTGGGGTGACCATGCGCAGGCTGCTATTTGTCCGCGCAAGCATTTTCGGCGACGAGGGTAGCTCGTCGCTTCTCGCTGCGAGCTTCCTGACACGATTTTCGACGGCTCACCCCGATGCGACCGTGGTGTTGCGTGATGTTCAGCAGCCGGCCATTCCACATCTCGACGCCGCGACGTTTCACGCCTTCGGCAAGCCGGCCGATGCGCTCACCGACACCGATCGCGCATTGTTGACGCGCTCCGATGCATTGATCAGCGAACTGCGGCGCGCCACGGATCTGCTGATCGCCATGCCGCTGTACAATTTTTCCATCCCTTCGGCATTCAAGGCGTGGATCGACCATATCGCGCGCACACAACAGACGTTTCGCTACACGGCGGCCGGGCCGGAAGGCCTGCTGGGCAATATCCGCAACTGCTGGGTGATGGCTGCGCGCGGCGGCCAGTACGAGGGAACGCCGCTGGACACCCAAACGCCGTACCTCACGGCGATGCTGGGATTCATGGGAATTCCCAAGCCAGTATTCGTTTATGCCGAAGGTCTGGCGCGCGCCGCGACGCACAGTGTGGCGCTTGCCCAGGCGCACCAGCGCGTGGCACAACTCGACCTGTGAGCTGCGCGGCTCAGGCCGAGTGCGGCAGTCTGACGACGTTGTCGAAGCTCAGCCGTGCAATATCGTCGGCCACCAACTGGCCCACAACGCGGCCCTTCTCGCCGTAGCAGTATGGAATCAGCTTGCGGACGCGGTCGCGATACGCCGCCTGGCGTGTCTGCAGCACCTCATCGATCCGCGCACGTTCCGCTTCGTCGCCGCAAAGCGCATTCAGTTGCCGGCCCAGCGACAGCAGATCCTGGTGTTTGCCCAGCGCATCCGCGAGTCGGTCGAGATACCAGCGCCGTGCGCGATTCGCGCTGGAGAGGACTGGCCGGATCATGTCGAGCTGGAAGTAGCTGCACTCAACCCAGCGGCGCAACCGCTGCAGCTGCTCGATCTCGTCGTGCCTCAGTACGCGGCGGCCCAGCCGCCGGCCGCTGCGATGTGAGCGCGCATAGCCGCCGACCAGATGGATGTCGCTCAGCGCCGCGGGATCGAGATCGCGCCACACGCCGGACTCCTGCTGAAATCCGGACGACGCATGATCCACCGCCGTGCGGCTGACGCGGGCTCGGGATGCGGCATGCGCGAGGCTGTCGATGAGTTGTTGCAGCGCCGCCAGCGCCTTCTTTTTGGTTGTATGGCTACTCAGGTGCTGCGCCGCCGTCAGCAGCGCGTTGGCGTCATGGGGCTCGGCGAGCAAGTGATCAACTGTTCGCAACCGCGCCTGCGCATCTTCCACGACTGCGCGCGGTACGGCGTGGCGCAGCAACTGCCAGCTCGATTGCAGCCGATTGACGCCGACCCGCAGGCTTTGAATGGCGTGGTCCGATGCTGGCGTCGGATATCCGGACAGCAAATGCAGACAACGGTTGTTTTCCTGCAGCGCGTGATAGACAACGAATTCGCTAAAACGCATGGCGAAATCTCAGGGGGCAGCCATCGTCCGGGCGACGTTGGCGGCTGTCAAGGCGCC
>JAQBCT010000462.1:0-4686 GCA_032124855.1 Gammaproteobacteria bacterium | reverse complement strand
CGCGCGGGTGTGGCGTTGCACCGACGATCGCGCAGAGGCAGGGGTCGGAGTACGGGACCGGAGTACTTTTCGCGCATGCGGCACCTTCTGCCGCGTCGTGCGCGAAAAGTACTCCGGTCCCTTACTCCGACCCCTGCCTCTGCGCTATCGTCGGTGCAACTCCACTCCCGCGAGATACGCCATGGCAGAAACGGTGATTGCTTCCGACCAGACCCACTTCGCGTGGTCCACGATCGTGGACGATCTCAATCGGTTGCTGCGCCTGCGCACCACCCCCATTGGCATGAAACTGTTCGAGCGCCGCGCCGACATGGAGGCGATTCCGAAAATTCGCCGCCCGAAAGATATTCACACCACGGATCAGATCGTCGGGCAGGCCGCGCGCAATGGCTGGACCGTTGGCATCACGGCAGAGGATCTGGTCGGCGCCCAGTGCTCGACTGTGATTGGTCTGCATCCGCGCAGCGAGGAATGGCTGTCGGGAAAGAATATGGCCGGCGTGTGGTTTGAAAACCGCGCCGAATCCAGCGCGCACCAGCACGCCATGGATGTGGTGCCGTTCGGCCGCTACGAGGCGATGGCAGTGAGTCCACTCGCATCGAACCGCCTCAACCCACCTGATATCTGCCTCATCTACGCAACGCCCGCGCAAATGATCCTGTTCATCAACGGCCTGCAGTGGAGCGGCTACAAGAAACTGGATTGGGGCTGCGTGGGTGAGTCTGCCTGCGCTGATTCCTGGGGCCGTGCGCTCGCCACCGGCGAACCCAGCCTGTCGATTCCTTGTTTTGCGGAGCGACGCTACGGCGGCGTGATGGAAGACGAGCTGCTGATGGCGCTGCCGCCAAAATTCCTGCCCAAGATCGTTGCGGGACTGGAGGCCCTGTCACGCAACGGTCTGCGCTATCCAATCGCGCCGTATGGCGTGAACACCGATGCCCGCGCCGGCATGGGTGTCAGCTACGGCGAGCGCAAGTAGCGCACCGAAGCTGCTGCGCTAGCCGGCCGCTGCCACAGCCGGCTCATCGGCCAGCGCATCGAATTGGGCGAGCAGCTGCTTGCCCGAGCGGTGCGCCAGGATGCGCCCCTTGATCAGATCGTACTGCTGCGCAGCCGCGATGCGCGGCTGTTCCACGGTGGCCCAGCCGATCAACCCCGACCAGAACCGATCGATCAGCACAGCACCCGAGACTTCACCACCCGTGACGGTCGCCAGCGTCACCGCGCGCAGCTCGCCAAGGTAAAGGCGCAGCGAGCGCACGTGGATTTCTTCATCCGTGCGAATCCGTTCGATGATCTGCGCGCCTTCTTCAGCTGCGTCGCGCCGGTCGGCAAACAGATCCGGTGTGCGAAAAATTTTCTGCGTACTGGCGAAACCGATTTCGGCGCGAAATTCGATCAGAAGCAGATTCATCAGGAACGACAACATCCCCTCGTATTCCGGGGCCAGCTCTTCCATCCAGCGACGCCCCGCCTCGGGACGCGCGATGCTCGCCGGCGGCTCGATGTCGGGATAGGCCTCCGCCGGAAACACCAGATCGCGCGCAACGAACCACATCACGTCGTGTCCGCCAATGCCTTTATCGGGCTCGCCTCCTTCGTCGATGCCATGTGCAACGAGCAGGCCCTTGTTGAGATGACCGATGGCCATCGTGGAAATGTCTTCCACCACAATTTTCTGCAGATCCGGAAATTTGATCTCCGCCAGCATGCGGCCGCGCCCCTCGATCTTTCCGGTGGTGGTCAGCCCGTTCCAGAATGTCTGGCCCAGGTCGTTGCGCAGCAGCAGACGCTGTTGTTCGACATTCGGCATGCGCGCGCCCGTCAGCAGCGAAGCATCGGCGGCGAAGAGATCGCCGCCACGCCGGCGCAGCGCATCGGTCCACGCCGCAAGCGCCTGATTGCGACCCTTTGCACGCGGCGGCATGTAGCGGCCCCGCGCATCGAAGCCGCCGTGCATGCGGCGTCCGCCGATACTATGGCCGCGCGCGAAATCGTCATCGCTCATGAGCTGGGCCTGGCTGTAAACGAGTTCAGTCACGTCGCTCGCCTCGCTGAATATTCGCGTTGGATTCTTGGAGCTGACCCACGACGTGTCAACCGCCGCCAGCCAGTCGACACCGGTGAGGCCGTCGAGGCTCGTTGCGTTGTTGGCGCGTTGATAGTCGATGATGCCGTCCGCTCCCTTCTTCTGCGCCCACCGGTCGAGCACATCGCGATCGCCGCGGTAATCCATCAATGGCACCGCATAGCCGCAGGAATCGCTGATGCGCGCCAGCGTGATCCGGATGACGCTGCGTATGCCGTCGCGAGCGGGAAACAGTGCCGCCAGCGCGGCAAACGCGGCATCGATCGGGGCAACAACTTCTCCGGCACCCTGCAAACGCACGATGCGCGGAGGCCCGTCGAATGCGCAGAACATGATTACGATGCGGCCGTTGTCGCGCAGATGCGCAATGGTTTCCACGCCGCTGCCGGTGAAGTCGAGATAGGCCACTGTCGTTTCATCGATCACGCGGAATGAATCCAGTCCCTTGGGTGAGCAATTGACCAGTCCCTGCGCGCCGCTCGGCGCGGTGGCGACGAAGAAAATGTGCTGCTTCGTAATCCACGAGGACAGTGACATGTCAATGCCGGAAAATACCTGCGCCATCTCTCAACACCTCACGATTGCCGGGCGATCAAGCGCACCGTATAAGCATCGAGTCACTGTTTCATCAGGTACTTTGCAATTGCAGCAGGCGTCCCTCGGCACAGCACAGATCTGGACATACGGTTCACTCGGTTTTCCGCTGGCGCTGCTGGGCTATCCACTCGGCATCTGGTTACCCCGCGCGTATGCCACCTACATCGGCATCGCAACCGAAAGCGTCGGCACCATCATGATCATCGCGTCGATCTTCGATGCGCTCACGGATCCGGCCATGGGATACGCATCGGATCGGCTGCGCACCCGATGGGGACGACGGCGCGTCTGGGTCATGATCGGCATGCCGTTTCTACTGGTGGCACTGGTCTATCTGCTCAACCCCTCCCTCGGCGACGACGTCTTCTATCTGGCGCTGTGGTACATATTCTTGCGCGTGGGCACGACGATGGTCGGTGTGCCGTACGGCGCCTGGGGGAGCGGAACTATCCGGCGACTATCACGCACGCACACGCATCGTATCCGTGCGTGAAGTCTTCGTGCTGCTGGGGTTGATCGGCGCCGCCGCCGTGCCCGCCATCGTGGAGCAGATCAACGGCCCCGCCACGACCGCAGTGATGGTGCTCAACGCCTACACCACTCCGATCGTCATCCTGCTGCCATTGTTGACCGTCTGCGTTGTGCTGACAGTTCCGGAGCCGCCGCCCAGCCCGCGCGAAGGCCGCGTGCCGTTTCTCGCATCGCTGTCGCTGATGTATCGCAACAAACTGTTCATGCGGCTCATCACGATCGAGTTGTGCATCGCGGGTGGAGAGGCATTCCGCAACGCGCTGTCGCTGTTTTTCATGCAGGACTATATCGGCGTACCGCGCGCCGGGACGCTGTACCTGGTGTACTTCGGCATGGGATTGCTCGCCATTCCAGTGTGGAATCTGTTGGCCCGCAAGTTTGGCAAACACCGATCTCTGTCGGCCGCCATCGTGCTGGTGAGCATCGTCAGTCTCACCATCTTTACTCTCGAGCACGGCCAGGTGATCGAGTTCTACATCCTCTTCGCCATCAAGGGATTCTGCTTCGGTTCGTTCGCCTACCTGCCGCGCGCGATGATGGCCGATACCATCGACCTGGATACGCTCAAGTCGGGCGATGCGCGCACCGGCGGCTATTTCGCCATTCTCGGCTTCATGACCAAGCTGGCGCATTCCGTTGGCGGCCTCGCATTGATCGCACTGGCATTCGTGGGCTACGCAACCGGGCGCGGTGCCACGCACTCCGCTGAAGCGCTGCAGTGGCTGGCGATCCTGTACGCCATCGTCCCCACCATCGCATTCATGCTGGGACTCTATCTGTGCTGGACGTGGCCATTGACCCGAACCAAACACGCTCAGTTGCAGCGGCTGCTCGACGGCCGCCAGGCGCGCCTCAAAGGCGCCGCATAACCCAACGCGCGTTGCTATACTCGCCGCCTTTTCGGACGCCCTATTCCCATGCCGCGTATCACCGCCTCCGGACGGACCCTTTCTGTGCTCGAAACCCGTGACCGGCCGAACTACCAACATGGGTAGCCCCGATCTCGATCTGCGCGATCGCGGCGCGTTGTTCGCCCGCCTTGGCGCAAAGGTTTTCGATGTGGCCGTCATCGGCGGCGGCATCACCGGAGCCGGCATCGCCCGCGACGCCGCCATGCGCGGATTGTCTGTGGCACTGGTGGAAGCGCGCGATTTCGCCGCCGGAACCTCCAGCCGATCCTCCAAGCTGGTGCACGGCGGCATCCGATATCTTGCCCAGGGTGATATGGCGCTGGTTCGCGAGGCCGCGCTCGAGCGGAAAACTGTGCGCAACATCGCCCCTCACCTGGCACGTCGTACGCAGTTCATCGTGCCTGCGCGCAATCGCGCGGCGATCGCAAAGTTTCGCACCGGCCTGTGGACTTACGAAAAACTCGGCAGCGTCGAAGCGGACGATCGCCATCAATTGTGGAACAGCGAACGGCTGGGGCGCGAAGAGCCTGCGCTTCGCACGGAGGAACTGGCCGGGGC
>JAQBCT010000461.1:0-5907 GCA_032124855.1 Gammaproteobacteria bacterium | reverse complement strand
GTGCCCCTTCACCTGACTGCCCAGACCCAGGGTGAAGCGCCCCCGCGTCGCGTTCTGTAAATCCCAACCAAGGTTCGCCGCAACCATGGGGCTGCGCGCAAAGGCGATGGCGACATTGGTGCGCAATGTCAGTGTGGTGGTGTGGGTGGCAGCCACCGCCAGGGGCAGAAACGGATCGTGACGATTCTCCTGGGTGGAAACGCCGCTGAAGCCTGCCGCCTCGACTCGCGCAGCGGCCGGGCCCACTGCGTGCAGGTCGTGTGAGGGGATGGAGGTAATCACTTTCATTGTGCGGATCCGACACTCGTGGCGCACTGCAGGATACCGCAGCCCGCCGTTTCACGGCGGCCTCGGCACGCGATTCAAACCCCGGCTTTTTTCAATACACTGCGACAGGCACAAAGCGAGGAATGCATTCATGCACGGAATGATCGTCGACTGGATTGCCCACAACGCCGCCAACCTGCCCGATGCGACCGCCACCATCGAACTGCCCAGCGGCCGCCGGCAGAGCTACGCTGCGATGCACGACCGGGTGGGCCGCATCGCGGGCTGGCTGGCGGAACTCGGTGTGCAGCGCGGCGACCGGGTGGGCGTACTGGCACTCAATTCTGTTGATGCGCTCGACATCATCTTTGCAACCTGGCGGCTGGGCGCGATTCATCTCGCGCTGAATTTCCGGCTGACGCCCAGCGAACTCGACTACATCATCGGCAACGCGGAACCGAAGATTCTGATCCATGATCGCGACATGGCAAAGACGGTGAGCGAGCTCAGTGTCGCGATAGAACACCTGATCGAAACCGACGGCGAAGGTGGCGAGAGCGACTTCGAAACACGCACCCGTGCCGGAACTCCGGTCGGGCGTATCGTCGATCTCGAGCCGGACGACCAGTGCATGCTGATGTACTCCTCCGGCACCACGGGCCGTCCCAAGGGCGTGATCATCACGCACGGCATGATGCTGTGGGCCAACGTCAACGGCAGCTCGGCGATGGGATTTACCCAGGACATGGTAAGTCTCGCGGTGATGCCGCTGTTTCATATCGGGGGCCTGCAGGTGTTTTCGGCGCCGGCGCTATTCGCCGGCGGCACCGCCGTGATCATGCGCAAATTCGATCCGGGTGCGACGCTGGATGCATTCAGCGATCGCGCGCTCGGTGTCACGCACTTCCTCGGCGTACCCGCCATCTTCAACGCACTGCGCGACCATCCGAAGAATCCACAAGCGGACTTTTCGGGACTGCGCGTCGCGCTCGCGGGTGCCGAGACTGTACCGGAGTCGCTGGTGCATTGGTGGCACGCCCGTGGCGTGGTGATCCAGGAAGGCTACGGAATGACGGAGAACACTGCGAGCTGCTGCGTGCTGGGGCGTGACGATGTGGCAACGCACGTGGGTTCTGCGGGTAAGGCGCTGCGCCATATCCAGCTGCGCATCGTGCGCGAGGATGGCAGCGACGCCGATGCGGGGGAATCCGGCGAAATCTGGTGTCGTGGGCCGGTTGTCACACCCGGGTACTGGCGCCGCGCGGATGCCAATGAGGAGACCTTCGTGGATGGCTGGCTGCGGACGGGTGATATCGGATCACGCGATGCCGAGGGGTTCATGTACATCGAAGACCGGCTGAAGGATATGTATATCTCCGGTGGCGAAAACGTCTATCCCGCCGAGATCGAAAACGTCCTCTACGAAATGAAGGAGATTCGTGAAGTCGCGGTCATCGGCATCGCGGATGAACGCTGGGGCGAGACGGGATGCGCCGTGGTCGCACTCCAGGACGGCGCCAGTCTTACCGCCGAGACCATCCGCGCGCACTGTGCACCGCGTCTCGCCCGCTTCAAGCAACCCAGCCACGTGGTGTTCGTCGATGCGTTGCCGCGCACCGCCACTGGCAAGGTGTTGAAGTTCGAATTGCGTCAGACGATCAAGCCCTGAAACCGCCGTGCTATGAAAAACCCAGCGACAGCAGGTTCTCGAGCGGCTGGTAGAGTTCCTCCAGATAAGCGATATCCGCAGCCTCGAGCACGATCGCCGTCGCATCTGTGAGCTGTTCGAGCTGCGAGATCTTCGACACGCCCACCACGGGCGCCACCACACCCGGGCGCGACAGCAACCATGCCAGCGCGATCTGCGCCGGCGTCTTGCCGTATTTCTCGGCGGTTTCCACCACGCGCGCCGCAATCTGAAAATCCATCGCGCCGCGATACAGACTCTGCGTGCGCACGCGATCGCCGCCCTTGGAGCGATCGGTGGTGCCCTCATCGAAACCGCCTTTGTAGGCGCCCGTGAGAATGCCGCGCGCCAGCGGCGACCAGGGTGTCAGCGGCACGCCGGTTCGCAAGCAATACGGATTCATCTCGCGCTCTTCTTCGCGATAGATGAGGTTGTAGTGATTCTGCATCGAGACGAATTTCGTCCAGCCGTTGGCCTGCGCCGTCAGCTGTAGTTCGGCGAACTGCCACGCAAACATCGACGAGGCGCCCAGATACAACACCTTGCCGGCCTTCACCACATCGTGCAGCGCCTCCAATGTCTCTTCGATCGGCACTTCTACATGGCCCGGTACGCCATGCGGATGCCGATGAATCACCAGCTGATCCACATAGTCGTGCCCCAGCCGCGCGAGACATCGATCAACCCCTTCCAGCACGTGCTTTCGCGACAGGCCCGTCTGGTTGGCGCCACGCCCCATGGGCATCGCGATTTTCGTCGCCAGCACATAGTTATCGCGCGGCAACAACTCCTTCAGCAACGCGCCCACTACCTGTTCGCTGGCACCCTGACCGTAGACATCCGCGCAATCGAAGTAGAACAGACCGCGATCGATGGCGGCCTTGAAGATGGGCCGGGCGTCGTCCAGGCCCAGCGTCCAGTCGCCCTGGTGGCCACGTCCCGGCTCCCCGAAGTTCATGGTGCCCAGACACAGCTGCGACACGCGCAGTCCGCAGTTCTTGCCGAGTTGTACCGCTTTGAGCATGACTCCCCCGATGTGGTTCGATTGCCGCCAGCGTGACGGCCTCGGGGGCTTAACTCAAGCGCTCGCGATGAATCCGCCCCTTCGAAGGTTTGTTCGCTGTTTCCAGGGCGCCCTGCGTTTGCTGCTGCCTGCCAACCGCGATATGGTCATCGCGTAAAGAAGGATCTTCGTGAGCGCCACGGTCGATTCGATCAACCACGATTTGATTCCGCTTTCAACGGCGGACCTTCCTGCGGTTGCGCACGTGGGCGGAAAGGCTGCAGCGCTGATTCGTTTGCGTCAGGCTGGATTCACCGTGCCGGACGGCGTGGTGCTCACGAGCCATTTCTTTTTGCCGTGGTTTGCCGCAATCCAGTCGAGCGATGAATGGCGGGGAATGCTCGAATTGTTGCCGACGCGCCGCACGCAACCGTTGAGTTTTCAGCAGCGCGCTGAGTTCACGCAGGCGTGTGAACGCGTGAAATTGTTCGGCGCTGCGCTGCCAATCCATCCAGACCAGCACCTGAGAATTGCCTCGACACTCTCGGCGATCGGCACCGGTCCCTACGCGGTGCGATCTTCTTCACCCGAAGAGGATCTGGCCGGGGCTTCGTTCGCAGGTCTGTACGAAACCGTACTGGGCGCCAATGCGCCTTCACTGCCCGATGCCATCCGAACGTGCTCCTGCTCGTGTCTGGACGCGCGCGTGCTGCTGTACAAGTCGAAACTCGGCCTCGACGTGACCTCGCCTGCGATCGCCGTGCTGGTGCAACGCATGGTAGCGGCTGAAATTTCGGGCGTCGCGTTTTCGCTGAACCCACTCGCGAACGACTTCGACGAAATCCTCATCAACGCGAGCTGGGGTCTGGGTGAGGGCCTGGTGGGCGGTGGGATCACGCCCGACAGCATCGTCATCGACAAAATCAGCCACGCAACACTCGAATACCGGGCGGGCAACAAGGGCGGCGATCGCGCCCATACACACTGCCTGAGTAACGTGCAGATTGCCGAGCTGGTTGCCACGGTCAAGCGCATCGAAGCCCGCTACCGCGATCCGGTCGATGTCGAGTGGGCCATCGCCGGAAGTTGCCTGCACGTGCTGCAGGCACGGCCGATCACCGCGTACGTGCCGCTGCACCCGTCCCTGCAAACCGCCCCGGGCGCACCGCGGCGCCTCTACATGGATGGTTTTCTCACCGACGGCATCACGATGAGCAATGCCGTCACGCCGCTGTCGAACGATCTGCTCGTGTTCATCTACAAACAGGTGATGCAGTGGATGCTGAACGTTCAGGTGACCGATTCGGCCCTGGCCGACTATGGCATCCACACGCGCAGCGAGCGCATGTACACGCAGTTGTCGATGTACATGCACCTCATGGGCAAGGGCGAGAATCTCGCCAGCACCGCAGCACGAATGAATCCCATCATCGCCGGGATTCTCATGTCGCCCGATTTTCAACGGTATCGTCCCACCAGGCCCGCACCCAACGCGCGAATCGCCCATTTTCTACGCTATGCGCCGGGCGTCCTCTGGCGCGTCCGACGCGCCGTGACCGTGCTGTTGGGGCCTGTGTTCCGCCGCGCGCGATTTGATGCCGACTATCCGCGCGCCATCACCGCCTTCAATGCGTGGATTGCGCAGCCCCTTGAGGGTTCCCAGTCCGTCGTCGAATGCGCCACCGCGGGTCTGAGGCGCGCCGGCGAAACGATCTTGACGTCCTCCTATCCGGCGTTTCTGCTGGCGTACATCAACACCGCGCGCATCAGGGGACTCGCGCGCAAGGACTCACCCCAACAGATCGCCTGGGCGGATGCGATCTGCAGCGGCTACGAAGACGACATGATCGTGCAGATGGGATTGCGCCTGTTCGACCTCGCTGCACTGCTCCCCCCGGCCGAATTCGACGATATCAACGCACTCGCGGAGAAACTCGAGCGGCGCGACCTGTCGGGGTGCTTTCTTGCGCAGTGGGATGAGTTCATTACGCGATACGGCTGCCGCGGACCGCTGGAAATGGAACTGGCCAATCCGAAGTACGCCGATGCGCCCGAACTCGCGCTGCGCCAGATGGCGACATTCGTGACGAGCGGCGATTCATTCAATCCGCACGATATGCAGCGCACGCAAATTCAACGAAGAGAGGCGGCCTATGCGCAACTGCGCGCAGCACTGCCGCCACGCAAGGCACGTCGTCTGCAGCGACTCTATGGGGTGTGCATGCGATACGCCGGCGCGCGTGAAATGTTCAAGCACCACATCATGCAGGTATATGCGCGCGTGCGAACGCTGCTGCTGCTGCGGGCGGACGAATTCATCCACGCCGGTCGTCTGGACCGTCGCGAGCAGATCTTCGAACTGACGATGGATGACGTGGACCGTGCAACGGCAGAACCCGCGCTCGATCTTCGTGCGCTGGTAACACAGCGCGGAGCGTGGTTCCAAAAGCTGAAGCGACACGTGCGGCACTTCCCCATGGTCATCGACTCTCGCGGGCGAATCCTGCGCGCACCCAGGCGCATTGAGGCGGGCTCGCTGGTCGGCACCGCCGTATCGCCCGGTGTGGCGCGCGGTCCGATCAAAATTCTCAATGATCCATTCGAGAAAGACCTGTTACCTGGCGATGTCCTGGTCGCCGTGACGACCGATCCAGGTTGGACGCCGCTGTTCATCAGCGCCGCCGCAGTGATCCTGGAGATCGGCGGTGAGCTGCAACACGGCGCGCTCGTTGCGCGGGAATACGGTAAACCCTGCGTAAGCGGTATTCAGGATGTGACCGCGCAGTTCACAGATGGCCAGATCGTCGAAGTGGACGGCGATGCCGGTGTGGTGCGGTTCTGCTGATTGGGTGGTTGGTGTGTGGGAGGGGCTTCAGCCTGTGGGAGGGGCTTCAGCCTGTGGGAGGGGCTTCAGCCTGTGGGAGGGGCTTCAGCCTGTGGGAGGGGCTTC
>JAQBCT010000460.1:0-10414 GCA_032124855.1 Gammaproteobacteria bacterium | reverse complement strand
GACTCGAAACGGAATTACTCGGTCGTGGACGGGATCGTTGGCGAAACAAAATGCCGGGAATAGTCTACTTAGACCAAATCGTGTATTGCCGCGGCGTTGAAGCAGATGCTCCGAGTGCGAATTGCGATCTGGCGTGGCGCAGTGGAGCGTAAGGATGGACCCATGGACCTCCCGAACCACATTGACCTTCGCATTTGACGAAACATTCTGGCTGCCGAATCGGATGGTCAATGAAATCGTCGCGCCTGGCGCTGGATGCGGCGCGCCAAGAGGTAAGCCAATGACGATGCTCGGCCCGCAGACCCGCCATAGCGAGCCAATTGCGTGCCGCCCCTCCCAAACAATCTCGACGGGCCCGAAGCTTGAAAGAGTCGAGCTTGCCTCATCCCGAAAGCGAGGTGTGGTAGCTAGTCCGTAGGCTGTTGCCGCGCTTGTGCTGTCCATCGACCCTCCGTCGAGCATGCTACCGACCGGCGCTTTTTAGCGTTTGGCGAATCGTTGACAATACCGGGCCGATGAGGCGATACAAGGCGATTCTTAACCTAGATATTTGGTTTTGTGCATCGGCATCAATGCTGGGAAGGAATGCGATGGCATCACGCCAGACCTCGTTCCATGCGGTCGGCCCCACGGATCTGCCAGCCAGCGCGTCGGGGATGCTACCAACAAGCATCACGTGCTCCAAATTGTTCAAGTCGGGATGATTGAAGCAAACTCCGACCTCCATCAGCCCAACGAATCTGTAAAGGGGCACAAGGTCGCGTGTCGAAGAGCTTACCACCCACGTTCGACCAGCTTGGGTCGCCGTGATTACGACGTATCTGAGCAGACTGAACAGTAGCCCGCGCCCTCGAAACTCGGGGTGAGTACACACCCGGGTGACCTCGACGGATTCGTCCCTTCTAGGAAACTCGTGGGACCAGCTGATGAATTCCTCGTGTTCCGTGATGTCGCCGAATTCATGAAACGTAACCCGCGCAGTTGCAACCGCGCGTCCTCGGAACCGGCAAATAAGGATCCTCGCTCGCGAGTCGTGAATGTCAGACGCCTCATTGACGGTCGATGAAGGTGCGACCTTCCCGTCTGCTGAGTACGCGAGATGCCTGAGATTCAGCACTTCCCGATACTCTTGCTCGGTGCGAACAAAACCAAAATCCAATTTCCCGGAAACGCCCAATGAGATGAAGCCAGCATTGCGAAACTCTGAAAGGGACTCCAGGTCGCCGAACTGAGCTACGTATTGTCCAATGATCGCGCGTTGGTTCTTCGTGGTCTTCAACAGCGACGTCCCGATAGATAGGTAGTCTTTACCACCGTCGCTAACGAACGAAACATTTTCTACCGCAAGCTCCAACGTGACCTGAGAAACCATCGGAAAACTAACAATGGCGTCAAGACTCATGCCTCGAACAAGGAACTTGTTTCGCAGACTCGTTATCAGCCTGATCCCTGATCTGGATATGTCCGAGACTCGAAACAGGATGAAGTCATTAAATTTTGATGGGTTTGATGCGACGCCAGTGGGATGAAACTCGTCGGAGCAGCTCCACCTTGGATGCCGCCGCCGCTCGACGTGATCCAATCGCGGGACAACACGCCCAGTGATCCGCAGGGAGATGTCTGCTCGTGCCGGCGAAACGTGCACGACGACGCCGCGAAAGACAATGGGGTGCGAGTCTGGCTGATCGATCTGGACTTGTGACGCGACGCCTAACCAATCACTGCCGAGCACGCGCGCAGTTGTGCGAACGCGAATTCCGAGCGGCGAAATCGCCAATACGGCGCACGGATGCTGATCCGAGTCCAAAGCGTCCGAACGCGATATTCTTGCGGTAGCTGGCGGGGAAGGCTCAAGTTGTGATGCGGCGAGTTCTTTGCGTAATACGTCAAAGATTTTGGGTACTTCAATTGAGCCGCTCAGCACTTTGCTCATGTTGAGTCTTAAGGAACTCCTGGGCCGAATGGACTATCGTCCTGTTTTGCGCATTGGTAGGCAATAGCCATAACGCGTTCATCTCTTCGAAATCGCGAATAGATCCGCCAACGTCGCTAAGCGCAAGACGCATCACGTCGCAACCTAGTGCAAGATGGCTCAGAAGTTGGGCCGTTCTCGGACAGATGACTAGGTCGGTTTCTCGGACAACTGCTTTGAAGGCGGGCAGTTTGGTGACTTCGTCGATGCGGCTCAGGAGATTTACGGGTGAACCTAGTGCAGTTATTTCGATCGAAGAGTCGTACCCACCTAGGTTTCCGACAATCGCGTCGCCATTGGAAATTAGCACGTAGCGGTGAATTCTCGTCTCTGCGCGTTGGGCTTCGTTGAATGAGCGATTTGCCTCAGCTATCTCGAATCCTGAAGCGAGGCAGTGGATCAGGTTAACGTATGGATTGTCGTCATCGTAATACGCGAATATTAGGTCGCCGATCTTGCGCGGGATGCCATGGTACTTCTCGACGACAGAGTTGCATCGTCGAACGTTTGGAATCACCCCTTCGCCGAGAAACACATCTGAGCTCTTGGTCGATTGTGTGAACCCTCGGATGTCTGAAAAAAGGCAAGCAACAGTTCGGTGTGCCGGCCGCAATACATCGTCGACTGCTTGAAGCACTGTGCTTCGATTGTCGGAAAGCCGTTTAGAAAGACGATTAGATATCTCACGAGGCAAAAACGCGCGAATTCTGTCTGTGAACTCGATGTTCATTTCAATCATGCGGCGCTGCGCGTCAATGTTTTGTTGGCTTGCTAGAAAGAAGCGGATGTCACCGAGGTACTTGGCCCTGGTAATTGAGATAAAGACCAGCGTCGCCACCATTCCGCTGTACACAGTAGGTTTTGAGAGTTCAGATTCAAGATAGGCCGGCCATTGGGTTCCTAACGTGATGACGGCAAACACGAGACTCATCGCCATTGAACTGCGTAGCAGCATTGTGGACAGAACAACGAACATGAACGCGTACAGATACTGGCTCTGGTCATACCAGACTATCGTCCGAGCTTGAGTGAAGCAGAGCGTCCACAGCAATGCCACGGCTGGGAGCCTGTAGTATCGACTGTGGCACAGGGTTGGTATGCAGTAGCAGAGCGACGCGGCGATGGCGAGCGACGCAATTGACATGCGAAACCAAAACCAGAGATCGGTCGGGCGCAATGCCATCGGGAGATCGAACAGGTAATAGTGACCAATGTAGACGATTGCGACTAGCAGAAACATCCATCGCCACAGCAGGATGTTTTCGCTCCGTTCCTGCTGAATCCACGTTTCGAACCACGGCGTGTTCTGGAGTAGCAGCGTCGGAAACAACGCATAGCAGACACGCTCCAACATCTAACACTCCGCCGAGTTGCAGGCGTGTCGACATCTTTCGAGTTGGCGTCCGAGGACCATTGTCATCCCTTCGATCACTCGGTTGGTGGTGGGTTCGTCCGTATCCTGTGGCAATTATCGCACGCGGTCAGATTGAGCAAGGTATGACCCCCGTCACAAAAATCCTACCGTCGATCAGATGGAAATGCGTCCGCATACACTGGGAGCGATGCGGTGCCGCCGGTATGCACGAATACGACGTTCTCGTGATGCTTCAGCCTTCCCTGTGCCAGCATCGCCACGAGACCACCGAAAGCCTTACCTGAGTACACCGGATCCGTGAGGATGCCCTCGGTTCTGGCGAGCAGCTCGATGGCGTCGATTGTTTGCGGTGTGGGGATGCCATAGTCCTCGCCAAGGAATTCGTGGGCGATGTTGATGGTGGGGGCAGCACCATCCGCCTCCCCGCCTGCCAGCGCCATAGTTTGTGTCAGCAACCGGGTGACGCGTTGCTCCAATCTTCCATGGTCAAGGTCGTAGACGTTGATCCCAAGCACGTCGCACGGGGTCTCGTCGAATGCAAATCCGGCGATCAGTCCTGCCTGCGTGCCGCCGCTCGAGGTTGCGTGAACAACCAGATCCGGCTGAAAGCCCAGGTCATCGCACTGTTGGGCAATCTCGGTGGCGCAGTTCATGTAGCCGAGGGCGCCGATTGCGCTGGAACCCCCTGTGGGGACTATGTGGCAGCGCCTGCCTTGGGCTTCGAGATCGCGCACAACGCTTCCGGCGGTCGCCTCGGCGGCGTCCGGTTCGCAGAAGTGGATGTGCGCGCCGAATAGTCGGTCGAATAAGACGTTGCCGTTGGTGTCGAACTGCGCGTGCGTCCAGCGCACGCGTCGGGTGAGGATCAGATGACATTCGTATCCCAGCTTTGCGCAGGCAGCCGCCGTCTGGCGCGCGTGATTCGATTGCACGGCGCCAAACGTGACGATCGTGTCGGCGCCTTTGGCCTTTGCATCGCCCATCAGATATTCCAGCTTGCGCGTCTTGTTGCCACCCGTTCCAAGACCGGTGCAGTCGTCCCGTTTGATCCACAGGCGTGGACCGCCCAGGCGCTTTGACAGTCTTTGCAATGGTTCAAGCGGGGTGGGTAAGAAGCCGAGAGCCGCCCGTGGAAAGTCGCGTAATTTTCTGATCATGAACTCAGCCTCGCGAGCATCGCGCGCAAGTACTCCGTGACCACATCGCCGTAGTGGGTCTGCCCGGTCGCTGCGCGTTCCTCGGCATCCATGGCGGCAAAAGCCGCCAACAGATCGGTCATTGCATCCGGGTAGCCGACAATCTCGGCGAGGGGATGGCACGTGACCCGAATGGTGAACACCACGGTATCTTCATCCAGACGACGCAATGTCTGGCGCTCCGAGCGGACGACAAGTTGCGGTGCGTCGTTGATCGACAGCAATGGCCATGCCTCTGAACGTGGATGAAACGGTTCGTTGTCCAGATGAACCAGCCAGTTGCGGCGCTCGAAAACTGCGGCCGGGGGCAGACGGTCGAAGAACTGCACCATGGTCGTGCCGAGTTTTCCGTTGAGGGTTGGCACGGGCGCGTGAATGCCATCCAGGGTTCGACCGATCTTGTCTGCGAGGCGCCAGTAGGAGGGTGAGCAAACACACGCCGCCGTGAGATGGTATGCGCCAGCGCGTCGCTGCATTAAACACAGATCGTCTGGCACCAGCAGTGCCGCCTGCACCAGTGGGGCGTGCGCCGCGCTGCAATCTGGCCGCGTTACTCCGGGAAGACTCGAAATCACATCCAGCAGCAAGTGCTGCGCCGGCGTTGATTCGTCAGCCGCGGCGAATACCAGTTTGCCGGGGTCAGCAAGCAGCGCCTGCTTGCGCGCGCGTTCCTCGGGCGTAATCCGTTCTGTAAGCCAGCGATCGATGGCGATGGGGCGCAGCCCCATCCGATAACCCCCCTTGCCACCTCGCCAGGGGGGGTCGCGCCAGAATGCGTCGTTCATCACGCCTGGCGAGCGGTGACCCGAATCTCCACGTGTGCACCGGGAATCGCCAGCTCAGTGATGCCGATGGCGGTCCAGGCAGGCCATGGTTCGCGCAGAACCTCATCGCGCGCCTTCATGAAGGCGGGCAGCGTCGCCTGCAGGCCCACGTGAAACGAGGTGTATTCCAGTATGTCGGAATAGGCGAGCCCAGCGGCGTCCAGCACAGCGCCCACCGCGCGCCACGCAGCGCGAAATTCTTCGGTTAGATCTGCTGGCGGGCGGCCGTCGGCACCCACGCCAATCTGTCCCGCGCACACGACAATGTCACCGGCGCGAACTGCCTGAGAGAAGTGAAATCGATCGTAGGTTGTCTTGGCTGCCGGCGTGTTGATTGTCTGGATGCTCATCGGGCGTGCTCCGTGCGAATTCGTCCGCATCATAGCCGCGCGGCGCGGCGGGCTCTAGCGTGCCGCTATGCCATACTTTGCGCGGGGGAATGAAACGATGAAGTTTGCGTACGGGAAGCGTGTTGCGGTAGCGGCGGGCGAACGCGACGAATATCTGAATCTTGCCATCGATCTTGCGCAGCAGGCGGGCGCGGTCACGTTGCCGCATTTTCGCAGCCGCACCGTCGTTGAAAACAAGGGCGCACGGGGTGCGTTCGACCCAGTGACCGTCGCGGATAAATCCGCGGAGGAGATCATCCGGCGTGGCATCGAGGCGCGTTATCCGACGCACGGCATCTTTGGCGAAGAACACGGCTTGAAGGCGGGCGACGGCCTGACGTGGATCATCGACCCCATCGATGGCACGCGCGCCTTCATAACCGGGATGCTGCACTGGGGCGTCTTGGTTGCGTTGTTCGATGGCGAGCGTCCGCTGTTCGGTGTCATGTATCAGCCGTACACC
Source organism: Gammaproteobacteria bacterium (assembly GCA_032124855.1). Lineage (GTDB taxonomy): Bacteria > Pseudomonadota > Gammaproteobacteria > Pseudomonadales > Azotimanducaceae > DATJGR01. Next base: position 4,195 of record JAQBCT010000460.1, on the reverse strand, counting down.
GGCGAGCTGTTCGTTGGCACCGATGAGGGGGCGCAACTGCGACGCGACGGGCAGCGCCGTGCGCTGCGGGTGCGTGCCTGCGAAACGCTCAACGATGCGGTGCTCGCGTCCACCGGGCCGCAGTACTTCGCCACGGCCGCAGAGCTGGCCGGCTTCAATGCGGTACGCGAGACAGTTCAATTCACACGTTTCGGTGGCGACTGTTATCTGTACTGCATGCTGGCGATGGGCTTCATCGATCTGGCAGTGGAGGCCGGGCTGCATCCCTACGACGTGCAGGCACTCATCCCGATTGTGCGCGGCGCCGGTGGAATCATGACCACGTGGGATGGCGGTGATGCATCCATGGGGGGCCGCATTGTGGCGGCGGGTGATGCGCGGGTTCATGAGGCCGCATTGAAAATACTGGCGGCTCACAGCGCGCTGTAGCGCGCAGGAGACTCAAATGGACTACGGCATTGCGGTGGCCACTTCGACGGAATCGTGGAAGGCCGTCAAACGCGCCGAGGAACTCGGCTTCAGCCATGCCTGGTTCTACGACACGCAACTGCTGAATCCAGACGTCTTCATCGGCATGACGCAGGCCGCGATGATGACGCAGCGCATTCGGCTCGGCACTGGGGTGCTGATCCCGTCGAATCGCATCGAGCCGGTGACGGCCAACGCGCTGGCGACGCTCAACAAGATTGCACCCGCGCGCATCGACTTCGGCGTGGGCACCGGCTTTACGGGCCGTCGCACCATGGGTCTGGGCGCGATCCCGCTCAAGCGCCTCGAACAATACGTTGACCGCGTACAGGCGTTGTTGCGCGGCGAGACGATTACCTGGGATTTCGAAGGCGAACAACGCGCCATTCGGTTTTTGAATCCTGATTTCGGTCTGATCAATCTGGATGATCCCATCCCGCTGCACATCTCGGCGTTCGGCCCGAAGGCGCGCCGGCTGACGGCGAAGCTGGGTGCCGGCTGGCTCAATTTTGGCGCGGATGTAAATCGTGCCGCCAAGGAGTTGAACGACATGCGTGGCGCATGGAGCGCAGCTGGACGCAGCGACGCGCTGTACAGCACGCAGTTTGCGCTCGGTTGTGTGCTGCAACCCGGCGAGCCAGCCGATTCACCGCGCGCGATCGCGCAGGCCGGACCGTTGGTTGCCGTGTTATTTCACAATCTGGTTGAAACCACGTCGCCCGGTGCCATGGCCAACGTGCTGCCCGATGCGGTGAACGCGGCGCTGGAGGCATATCGCGCCGCGTACAAAACCTTCCAGCCGGCAGAGGCACGCTACCTGCACAACCACCGCGGCCACCTGATGTTTGTCAAACCTGAGGAGCGTGCGCTGCTCACAGCGCCACTGATTGAAGCGTTTTCGTTGACGGGAACGGCCGATGTGCTGGTGGAGCGGCTGCGTGTTCTGCAGGCCGCGGGATATTCTCAGTTCACCATCCAGGTGGTTGAGGGTCACGCAGACGCGCTGAGCGATTGGGCCGACGTATTCGCGCGGGTCTAGGGCGCGTCGTGCAGGCGCAGCAGCATATGAATGTCGTCGTAATCCACGCCCTCGACTTTCAGCGCCGCGGGTTCGGTCCCCCAGGCGGCGAATCCCGACGAGCGGTACAGCGCATGCGCAGCGACATTGTCCGATACCACCGTCAGCAGCAGGTGTTCCAGCCCGGGCACGTCGCGAGCGCGGCCGAGCAGTTCAACCAGCAAGCGCCGGCCCAGACCATGTCCGCGCAACGAGGGAATGACGTACATCCCCCAGATCGCGCCGATGTGCAGCCGTTTTGAAGCGGTCTCTCTGACGAAGCCGACCATCCCGACGAGACGCTCCGCCTGCCACGCGCCCAGCACATAGTTCTCTGCCGATCCCGTGAGGCGGTCGCGGTATTTGTCGGCGCGTGCGCTCGCTTCAACTTCGTAACTCGAACCGAACGCAGTGGGTTCCGCGCGCAGGGCGTCCAGCCGCAGACGCCGGTAACTATCCAGATCGTCACTGCCCAGCAGGCGCAACTCGACTGCGTCGGTCACATTGCATCCACGAGGTTGCGCAGTTTTTCGCAGTAGCGGATGCGGTCCTCGCGGGTCTTGCCAGCAAAGCCGACGTTCAACGCATTCACACCCGAGTCTTTCAGTGCGGCCAGCCGATCGCGCACGAATCCTTCCGGCCCGATCAGCGATGTGGCATCGATGTACGACTGCGGAATGGCAGCTTCGGCCGCGTCTTTTTTCCCCGCCAGATAGAGATCCTGAATCGTCTTTGCGTCTTTTTCGTAGCCGTACTTCGAGAACGTATCGTTGTAGAAGTTCTTCTGCCGCGCGCCCATACCACCGATGTACAAAGCCATCTGCGGACGCCCCATGTTGCGCAGCTGCTCAAGGCCTTCACCGATCGCCACGCCACCGCCAGCAAATACTTCGAGGGGCGCGCGCGCGGGGTCACGTTTAGCAGCGCCCGCCCGTAGCGCCTTTCCCCAAACGGCATCGGCGCCTTCGGCCATGTAGAAGGCGGGCAACCACGCGTCGGCGAGTTCGGCGGTCACCTCGACGCTTTTCGCACCGAGCGATGCGACGGCGATGGGTATCTCCTCCCGCACGGGATGATTGATCAGCTTCAGCGGCTTGCCCAGGCCCGTGCCGCGGTTTTGCGGCAGTGGAATCTGATAGTGGCGACCGTCGTAGCTCACCTTTTCCCGGCGCCACACCATGCGACAAATTTCGATGATCTCGCGAATGCGTGCGGTGGGTGCGTCGTAGGTCACCCCGTGAAAGCCTTCGATCACCTGCGGCCCGGAAGCACCGAGTCCCAGCATGCAACGTCCGTCGGAGAGGTAATCCACACCGGCCGCTGTCATCGCCAGCAGCGTCGGTGTGCGTGAGTAAATGGGCAGAATCCCGGAGGCGATGGTGACACGCTCGGTCTGCGCCGCGATGTAGCCCATCGCGCTCGGCGCATCGAATGAGTACGCCTCGGGCACCCACACCATATCCAGGCCGGCCTTCTCCAGGGCCTGCACTTCTTTGACGGCTTCTTTCATGCCGCTGGCGTAACTGAGCAATGTTGAGATTCGCATCGTTTGTCTCCTAACTGGATCGTTTCGAACAGAATTCTGCGGCGAGTTGGGTAAGAGTGGCCAGCAACAACTCGCGTTCGGCCCGCTTTACCTTCGCTTCCAGCGATGTGGCGGTTTCGTTGCAGGCAATCGGCACACGCACTTGCGCGATGACGGGACCGGTATCGTAGTCGCCTTCAACCCAATGAACCGTTGCGCCGCTGTATGGTTCGTTGGCCGCAAGCACCGCTTCGTGCACGCGTCGGCCGAACATCCCTGGGCCGCCGTATTGGGGCAGCAGCGCGGGATGTGTGTTGACGATGCGACGCGCATAGCGGGTCAGCATCGCGGGCCCCAGCTGTTTCATATATCCGGCGAGTAACACCAGGTCCACGTCGGCGGTGTCCAGGTGCGCGGTGATGGCGCGGTCGAGTGCTTGGGCGTCGGGATGGGTTGCTGAGGAGAGATGCGCTGTGGGGATGTTCGATTCGAGCGCGCGACGCAATGCCCCCGATGCGCTGTTGTTGCTGATCACCAGCTGCACCCGCGCGGCCAAACGCCCAGCAGCGCACGCATCCAGCACCGCTTGCAGCACAGAGCCTTCGTGCGAGGCGAGCACCGCAATCCGCATCAGCCGTCCTTGCGGGCAATCTTGAATATGGCCGTGTGATCCGCCTCCACGGCGGCCACGCCGTCCACCACGAAGGCGAGATACAGCTTGATGAACTCGTGGCCCTTGTGGCGCCACTTCTGCGTGGGAATGGCTTTGATCTCCACGCGATTGCCGACTTCTAGCATGCGCCGAAATGTCATTTCAGTGCCCACGTGAATCCAGGCCGGCAGAATGAAGCGGCGTACCAGCATCTGATTGCACCAGTGCTGGATCAGGTGCGGGTGTACCACGCCTTCGCGATAGACATCGAGGTCGTCGGCGACCTGCTCTGTGTATGTACGGTTCTCTGCCGCAGTGGGCGTCCAGGCAACAGCCGCAAGTGGCACGTCGATGTCGATCGCATCCCAATGAATTTCCTCGCGCGCTGGCGCCGCCTTAGAGCCTTGGATCTTCGCGCGCGCATCGATATCGGGCAGGTTGGCCGGCATCACGGCGGTGACCTGTGCCAGCAGCACGCCGGCTGCATTGCGGC
>JAQBCT010000459.1:0-4264 GCA_032124855.1 Gammaproteobacteria bacterium | reverse complement strand
GTCGCAGGAGATGGTGGAGCGATTGCTGGGCAAGGGGTCGTTTGCACGCTTCGATCCCGCCATGCTGAGCGACTACTGCACGTATGGCTTGCTGCCCAATCCGGCGGGCGACGGTTTCGTGCTGGCCTGTCCGCCCGAAGTGGAGGCCAGCATCTACATGACGAACTGGTCCAACGGCGCCATCTATGAAGCGGTTCGTGCCCTGGATATCCCGGTGTTGATTCTGCGCGCGCAGGAACCACCGCAGGATCGCACCGTGATGGATTTCTCGGCTTCACCCACGTGGCCCGCTCTGGTGTACGAATTCAAACTCGGACGCGAGATCTACTACCCCGATCGCACCCACTTCATTCCGATGGAAATTCCGGATGAGGTGGCGCGGCTGATCCGGGCGGAAGCAGCGGCGGAAACACGCTGACCGGGTGGGTTGAAATCTACTGCTTGATGCTCGCCACGATCTGGCGTGCCAGATCGTTGGCCTCGTTCACGATGGAACGCGCCTCGAACGTCTTGCTGCGGCCGGCCCACACCAGATCGCCGGATTTGACGTCGAAGATGGAGGTGGTCAGCAGTACGGAGCTGGTCTGATCGACGTAGGACTGGCGCACCAGGGTGACAGATGATTGATCCCAGTAGCCGTAATAGCTGGGGTAGTAGGGTCCCGTGGTGTACGTGCGCACCGACTCGGGCACCACTTCCCTGGTGATCTCCGTGCCGCCATAGCGGCTGGCAACGACGTAGCCGATACGGCTGCTCTTCACGTAGGCCGTGACGCTCTCGCGAGTGGGTAAGGCATCGCCAATCACGTCGTAGCTGGCGGTCGCCTTGATGCCCTTGGCCTGCAGCGCCGCAACGAATCCGCGCTCGAACAGAATGCGGTTGGTCACATTGGCAGCCACGGCGACCACCAGTACGTCGTCCATCGCCTTTCGATGGAACGACGGCGCCTGCCAGGCATCCTGCAGGGATGTGGTGCTGCAGCTGCTCAGCAGGCCGGCCAGCAGAACGGCAAGCCATTTCATTCGGGAGGGGGCGAGCGTATCCATCAAGTCGAGGTGCTCCATGCATTTGTGGCGCGCATGGTCGCCGAAGCCAGCCGTCAAATCGAGAACTTCTTCTCTGCCTCGCGGTGCTGCCCACTACGTAGATGCCGCTGCGTTGCTGACGGCGTATTTGAGCCGTTGTAGGATCTTTTGTTGCACGCGTGAGTCAATCGCGAGATGGGTGACGAAATTGTCGACCGCTTCTTTGCTGCGAACGATTTCAGCACGTTTCGCGCCAGACTGGACGAGGAAACCACCCTGCTCGAGCAGATGTTCCGGCGCGGCGAGTTCAGCACGCGCGGTGACATGGCGGGATTCGAACTGGAAGCGTGGCTGGTGGATGCGGCCGGCGCACCGGCGCCGCGCAATGACGAATTCCTGAAGGCGCTGGGTAATCCGCTGGTAGTACCTGAACTCGCGGCCTACAACATCGAGCTGAACGGCAGCCCAACGGCCCTGCAGGGGCGCGTGTTTTCGCGGCTGCAGGACGAACTGGACACCACCTTCGCGGCCTGTCAGCGCGTGGCGCGGTCGATGGATCTGGGAGTGGTTACCATCGGCATCCTGCCGACGGTGACAGAGTCGATGCTCAGGCCTCGGTTCATGTCCAAGGTTGTTCGGTATCAGTCGCTGAACGATCGCGTGATGGCGCTGCGGGATGGTCGGCCAATTACGCTGCGCATCGAGGGTGATCCGGATCTGATTGCGGATCACAGTGATGTGATGCTCGAAGCGGCGGCCACTTCGTTTCAGATTCACCTGCAGTGCCGGCCCGATATGGCGGTGCGCGATTTCAATGCATCCATCATTGCGTCGGCACCTCTAGTGGCGGCCAGTGCCAATTCGCCCTTCCTGTTCGGCAACACCCTGTGGGATGAATCCCGCATCCCGCTGTTTCAACAAGCGGTGGATGTCGGGCCCCACTATCCGCCACGGGTGACCTTCGGTAACGACTACGTGCAGCAATCGCTGTTCGAGCTGTTTGCAGAGAACCGACGCGATCATCCGATTCTGGTACCCGCCGTGCGCGATTCACCGGCTTCCCGGTTTGCCCATGTGCGCTTCCACAATGGCACCCTGTGGCGATGGAATCGGCCGCTCATCGGTTTCGATCACGATGGTCAGGTGCACGTGCGCATCGAACATCGCGTGGTGGCGGCTGGACCGACCGTGCGCGATTGCCTGGCCAACAGCGCCCTCTACTACGGGCTGGTGCGCGGCTTCGGGCTGGAAGTAGCGGCGCCGGAAACGCAACTGCCGTTTACCGTGGCGCGGGACAATTTCTACTCTGCGGCGCGGTATGGGTTGAACGCGCGGGTGCGTTGGATCGTTGGCGGGGCCGAGCGCGAAATCCCGATCCGCTCGCTGATTGCCGATGAGCTGCTGCCGATTGCGCGCCGTGGCCTGCAGTCGCGTGACATACCGGACGCCGAGATCGAGCAATACCTCGGTGTCATTGCGGCGCGCGTGGAATCGTCGCAGAACGGTGCGGCATGGCAGCGCCGTTGGGTGGCTCTGAATGGCCCCGATCTGCGTGCGCTGACCTGCGCGTACCGTGACATGCAGGACACGGGCGAGCCCGTCCATTGCTGGCCGCTGTGACGGCGAGGCTGCGAATCTTCCAGGCGCTGCCAGCCGGACTGTGCGACGTCGATGCCACCCAGTTGGCGGAGCTGCTGGGCGGCCCGGCGCTGATCCATGTGCCGGGCGACGCGCAACCTGCACTGTTCGTCTCGGTTCTGCTGCACGGCAACGAAACCAGCGGCTGGAACGCGCTGCGCCGGTTGCTGGCGCACGACCAGCCGCTGCCACGGTCGCTACTCATGTTCATCGGCAACGTCCACGCCGCGGCCCAGGGACTGCGAATGCTGGCTTCGCAGCAGGATTTCAATCGCATCTGGCGGGGTGAAGTGCCGGGCGCGGAAGGGGAGCTGGCGGCAAGTGTGGCGCGAACCATTCGGGGTACGGCGCTGTTTGCCGCGGTGGATCTTCACAACAACACCGGCCACAACCCGCACTACAGTGTGCTCACGCGTCTCGATGCGTCGTGTCGCGGTCTTGCTTATCTGTTCTCCAACACGGCCGTCTACGTGGAAGAACCGGATACGGTACTGGCGCGCCTGTTCGATGAACTGTGCCCGGTGGTCACGCTGGAACTGGGACCAGTGAATGATGCAATGTGCGAGGAACGCGCGCTCGATTTTCTGCGCCGGCTGCTGGTGCTCGACGCCATCCCCACAGAAGCTGCGCTTGAGCTGTTTCAAAGCCGCGCGCGCGTGCACGTTCGTGACGATGTGGGTTTCTCCTTTGCCGAGGACGGCCGCGCGACTCCACTGGTGCTGACCAGTGGCGTGGAGGCGGTGAATTTTCACGCGCTGGCGGTCGGCACTCCATTCGGTCGCAGCACGCGGCCCGTCACGGATGTGCTCAAGGTGCTCGACGCCGCGCATCGCGATGTAACGCAGGCCTACTTCACGCAGCACAATACCGTGATCGCATTGCGCCGGGATGTGGTGCCGGCCATGTACACCACCGATCCGCTGGTCGTGCGACAGGATTGCCTGTGCTATTTCATGGAACCGCTGGCACTGCCGCCGAACTTTCGCTGATCCACCGCCACGCCCCAGCACAACGATTGCGGTGCCGCCACGGCACGGATACGGTAGCGCGTTGTTTCAGCTGGGCCATGTCATCGTGTCGAGCGCCTTTCAACTCCCTGTGACCGTGGTGCTGCGTGCCTGTGCGCTGACCGGCGCGCTGTGGCTTGCCGTGGCCGCGAACGCCGAGCCGACACCGGATGCGTTGCGCGTGACGCTCGCGAACTCGGCGCTGTCCGAGGCGCAACGCAGCGCGGCCAGCGAAAACCTGGATGCGGCGGATCGCGCGACGCAGGCGGCGGCCGAACTGGACCGGCGCGTGGCTGCGTTGAACGCAGAGATTGCAGATTGGCCGGCCCGCATCACACAACTGCAGAGCGCGCCGCCAAATGATGCGGAGCAGGCGGTGCAGCTGTGGGCGCAGCGCTTGCCGGCCGCTGCCGACGGCGAGACGCTGGAGCGGCTGCTGGATGCGCAGCGTCGCCAGGTGGTGGATCTGCAGGCGCAGATCGAGACGGCGGCTTCGGAGCTGGCGCGTGCGTTGTCCAGTCCGGGACAAGCTGCCAGCGACACTGCGCGGCTGCGCCAGCGTGTCGATGAATTGTCGGTGCCGGTGGTGGCGCG
>JAQBCT010000458.1:0-3431 GCA_032124855.1 Gammaproteobacteria bacterium | reverse complement strand
GGTACCACACGCGCGCGTTTCGCCCACACCGCGTTCGTATACGCGCAGGCGGGCAAAGCCGCGATCGACCACCTGGCAGAAGCCGACGTTCGCGCCGCGCGGGAATCGCGCGTGGCGCTCGAGCAGCGGGCCTAGTGATTGCACTGGCGCGGTATTGACCGAATCGACGAATAGCACGGCGTGTGGATTGCCGATCGAAACCGGCACCACTTCGACTTCGGCGTCACCCACTGCAACGCGGTAGCTGATGGATTGCTCGGAAGCGTCAAACGGAATTTGCACGGGCTCGTTGCTGGGAACGCCCATATCAACTTCCACCATGCCGTCGCTGCGCAACTGCGTGGCAATCGTGCCGTTGCTCGTCTGCAGCCGCAGTTCTGTTTTGCTGGACAGTTGGTTATCGACGACGAACTTGGCGAAGCAACGTGCGCCGTTGCCGCACTGCTCGGCTTCGGTGCCGTTGGCGTTGTAGATGCGGTAGCGAAAATCCGTGTCGGGGTCGGTGGGCGGCTCTACTGCCAGGAGCTGATCGAAACCGATGCCCGTGCGACGATCCGCAAGGCGCTGCACGAGTTCCGCTGTGAGTGGCAGATGCTGCGACACTTGATCGATCACCATGAAGTCGTTGCCGAGCCCGTGCATTTTGCTGAATTGAATGCGCATGGCCAAAGCCTACCCAAGGACTTCCGCAAAACAAGTGTGCAGTCGGGCCGGCATCATTCCGGCTGCCCATCCTGCAACACAGTCTCGCCGCGCAATTGTTCGGCGAGGGTCTCTCGGCGTCGAACGACAGCAAATTGGTCGCCATCCACCAAAACTTCGGCGGCCCGGTTGCGGCTGTTGTAATTCGAACTCTGGACAAAGCCATAGGCGCCGGCGGAGTGGATGGCGAGCAGCGCACCTTCATCCAGCCCCAGTTCGCGGTCGTGCGCGAGAAAGTCGCCAGACTCGCAGACCGGGCCCACCAGATCCCAGCGCGTCTGCGTGGCGTGTTCAACGGGTGCCACCACGGACACGCCATGCCAGGCCTGATACAGCGTCGGACGGATGAGATCGTTCATCGCGGCATCGAGGACGGCGAAATTGCGGTGCGTGGCATCACGTGCCGGCTTGAGGTACTCCACGCGTGTGAGCAGCACACCGCCGTTGGCGACCAGAAAGCGCCCCGGCTCCAGTAGCAGATGGACATTGCGCCCGGCCAGCGCAGCGCACACGTCGCGCGCGTAACTGTCGAGTTCGAATGGCGCCTCGTCGCGGTATCGAACGCCCAACCCGCCGCCGATATCGATGTGACGAATGGCGATGCCTTGCTCATTGAGCGTATCGGTGAGTTGCAGCAGGCTCGTCAGCGCTTCCAGCAGGGGGGCTGGCGAACTGATCTGCGATCCGATATGGCAATCGATGCCCACGACATCGAGCCACTGCGAATTCTCCACGGCGCGATACAGGGACAGCGCTTCGTCGCGCGGCACGCCGAATTTGTTCGTCTTCAATCCAGTGGAGATATAGGGATGTGTCCCTGCATCGATATCGGGATTGACGCGCACCGACACCGGCGCGCGACGCGCGAGGCGGCGTGCGTGCAATTCCAGGCGCTCCAGTTCTGCCGCGCTCTCGACGTTGAAACAGCCGATCCCCAGCTTCAGAGCAAAATCGATCTCAGCAGCCGATTTACCGACGCCGGAGAAAATCACTTTCGCGGGATCACCACCGGCACGCATCACGCGCTCCAGCTCGCCGCCCGAGACAATGTCGAAACCGGCGCCGAGGCGCGCGAACACATTCAACACGGCGAGATTGCTGTTGGCCTTTACCGCATAGCAGATGGTGTGTGGGACAGCGGCCAGTGCGGTGTCGAGAGCGTTGTATTGCACCGTAAAGTGCGCGCGCGAATACACATACGTGGGGGTGCCGCAGCGCTCTGCGATTGCCGTGAGCGGTACGTCTTCCAGATAGCCGACGCCGTCGCGCAGTTTGAAACAGTCGTTCATCTTTCGGACACGAGGCTGCTCGGGGCATCTGGCGCTTCGTCCGGCAGATACAGCGGACCGCGCTGGCCACACGTTGCGACCAGCAGCAACAGGCAAACCAGAATCACACGCACGGATTGGGCTTCTATCGCCGACGAAGCGCGCAAGTATACACGCTGAGTTCGCGCGGCCGGCGGAGTCGCTCTACAGTCGCTTGCGGCCCCGCGCAATCGCCGCGCTCACCTGGGCGGGCGCGGTACCTCCGATGTGATCGCGCGCGGCGACCGAGCCCGCGAGCGCCAGAACATCGAACACCGACGCATCGATTTTCTTGCTGAAGCGCTGCAGATCTGCCAGCGGCAGGTCGGCCAATCCAACACCACGCTCAATCGCGTGGGCCACCGCCCGGCCGACGACTTCGTGCGCGTCGCGAAAGGGGACGTCGCGGCGCACGAGGTAATCCGCCAGATCGGTTGCCGTGGCGAATCCCTGCGCGGCAGCATCGCGCAGCCGTTCGTGGCGCACGATCAAGTGGGGCAGCATGCCCAGCATCGCCGTCAAACAATCCTTCAACGTATCGACGGTGTCGAACAGTGGCTCTTTGTCTTCCTGATTGTCCTTGTTGTAGGCCAGCGGCTGGCCTTTCATCAGGGTGAGCAATCCCATCAGGTGCCCGAAAACGCGACCCGATTTGCCGCGCACCAGTTCCGGAACATCCGGATTTTTCTTCTGGGGCATGATCGAAGAGCCCGTACAGAATCGATCGGGCAGATCGACGAAACTGAATTGTTGTGAGGACCACAACACCAGCTCCTCTGACCAGCGCGACAGATGCATCATGGTGATGCTGGCCGCACTGCAGAATTCAATGGCGAAGTCACGATCGCTCACGGCGTCCAGCGAGTTCTCGCTGACAGCGGCGAAGCCGAGTGCCGCGGCGGTGTGCGCCCGGTCGATCGGAAATGTGGTGCCCGCCAGCGCGGCGCTGCCAAGCGGCATCACATTGACGCGATTGCGCACGTCGTCCAGCCGGTCGCGGTCGCGGCTCAACATTTCGAACCATGCCAGAATGTGGTGGCCGAACGTTACCGGCTGCGCCGTTTGCAGGTGGGTGAAGCCGGGCATGATTGTGTCTGTGTGTTGTGCGGCGACGTCCAGAAGCACGCCCATGAGCCCGGTCATCAGCTCCCGAATCGCATCGATCTCGTCGCGCAGGTACAGGCGGATGTCGGTGGCCACCTGATCGTTGCGCGACCGTCCGGTGTGCAGCCGCTTGCCCACCTCGCCAACAACCTCGATGAGGCGGGATTCGATATTCATGTGCACGTCTTCCAGCGCCACGGACCACGTCAGCTCGCCGGCCTCGATCTGTTGGTGAATGTTTCTCAGGCCATCGACGATGACGCCCGCTTCGTTGTCGGAAATCACGCCGACGTGAGCGAGCATCCGCGCATGGGCGAT
>JAQBCT010000457.1:0-6866 GCA_032124855.1 Gammaproteobacteria bacterium | reverse complement strand
ACGCAGGTGCCGTCACTGACCTTGCGTGGGACCGGCGCACCGACGTTTTTCGCCGGCACCGTTCTGGCCGGATTCGCAAACGGCAAGGTCACAGCGTTTCGTGCAACCACCGGCGAACCCTTATGGGAGCGCCGCGTGATGCTGGCGCAAGGCCGCTCCGATCTGGAGCGCATTGTCGACGTGGACGGCGATCTGCTGGTCACGCCCTCAGCCGTGTATGCGGCCAGCTATCAGGGTCGCCTGGCCGCACTGCGGCCGGCCGACGGATCTGTGCTGTGGGAGCGTGATTCCTCCACCTACCTGGATCTCGCCGAGGGCTACGGTAATGTCTACGTGGTTGACGAAAAGAGCGTCATCACCGCCGTCGACCAACGATCTTCCAGTGTCGCATGGGAACAACGCGCGTTGTTTCGGCGCGGTTTGTCGGCGCCCGTGACGTACGGTAACTATCTCGTGGTGGGCGACGATGACGGCTATGTGCATATTCTCGCCCAGAGCGACGGACGGCTGTTGGGACGCCGCAAGATCGACGGCAAGGGCATTCGCTCTCGACCGCAGGTTGCGGACGACATCGTCTACATTCTCGGCAACAGCGGCAAACTCGTCGCGTTGACAATCCAGTCTGTCCGCTGAGCGATGAGCGCGAGCGTCATTGCGCTGGTGGGACGACCCAACGTTGGAAAGTCCACGTTGTTCAATCGGTTGACGTCGCGTCGTGATGCGTTGGTAGCCGATGCGCCTGGTTTGACCCGCGATCGTCGCTACAGCGCTGTGATGCTGGGCGACCGCAGATGCACGCTCATCGATACAGGCGGGTTGTTCGATGAGACCGCAGTCGGTGCACTGATGGCGAAACAAGCCGCCGTCGCAATTGAAGAGGCCGACGTTGTGCTGTTTCTCGTCGATGCGCGGGCGGGTTTGACGCCGCGCGATTTGGATATCGCGGCTCAGTTACGCCGTTCAGGGCGCTTGCTGGTACTGGCCGTAAACAAAATAGATGGCGAATCCGGGCACGTCGCCGAAGCCGAATTTGCGCGCCTGGGTTTTTCGCACCAGGTATCGATCTCGGCCGCGCACGGGCGCGGCATGGCTGCACTGCAAGGGGCGCTTCTCGAACAACTCCCGGCAGTGCCAGACGAACCACCGCCCTTGGACGCGAATGGCAAGCGCATGCGGGTGGCGGTGATTGGTCGGCCCAATGTTGGCAAGTCAACGTTGGTCAACCGTTGGCTGGGCGAAGAGCGGCAGGTCGTATTCGACGGCGGTGGCACCACCCGCGACGCCATCGAAATCCCCTTCGACCACGACGTCGGTGCATTCACGTTGATCGACACAGCCGGCGTGCGCCGCAAAGGCAAAGTGGAAGATATCGTCGAAAAGTTCTCGGTCGTCAAAGCGCTGGGCGCCATGGACTCCGCCGATGTGGCCGTGTTGCTGCTCGACGCCAGCGAAGGCTTCGTTGAGCAGGATCTGCACCTCGTCGGCTATGCGATTGACCGCGGTTGCGGGCTCGTGATTGCGGTGAACAAGTGGGATGGGCTGAGCAGCGACCAGCGCGATCACGTCAAGCGGGAATTGGATCGGCGTCTCGATTTCGCGCCGTGGGTTCCAATCCATCGAATCTCCGCGCTGCACGGCACTGGTGTGCGTGGCTTGCTTGAAGACGTGGCGCGCGCCTACGAGTCGGGCCGCTTCGAAGTATCGACCTCGTTTCTGGCACGCGTCCTCACGGAGGCGGTGGAATCCCATCCGCCGCCGGCGGTGCGCGGTCGCCGCATCAAGCTGCGCTATGCCCATAAGATTGGCGCTCATCCGCCCACCATCGTGGTGCATGGCAATCAGACCGAGTCGGTGCCTGCCAGCTACGCCCGTTATCTAGAGAATCGCTTCAGGGACGCGCTGCATCTGGTCGGCACACCGATCCGGCTGATCTTCAAGACGGGCGCGAATCCTTATGCAGGCCGACGCAACGAACTCACCGCCCGGCAACACGCGCGCCGCAAACGGCTGATGCAGCACGTCAAGGGTAAGTAAGATCGCGGCGCGGCTCAGCCGGGCGACTTGAATAGTGCCAGCAGCGCAGCGGGGTCGATGCGCGCCCCATTCAAACTAACGGACCAATGCAGGTGCGGCCCGGTCGCGCGGCCAGTCGCACCTACCAGACCGATCTGCTGACCGCGCCCCACCACCTCACCTTGCTCGACATCGATTGCCGAGAGATGACACACCATGCTGATGAGACCGCCGCCGTGGTCGATGAATACAGTATTGCCATTGAAGTAGAACGCGCCAGTCAGCGAAATGATGCCGGCGGCCGGTGCGCGCACGGGGCTGCCGGCCGGCGCGGCAATATCGAGTCCGGCGTGGGGACTGCGCGGTTCGCCGTTCAAGATGCGGCGCAGCCCGAAATTGGAACTTTTCGGCCCGTGCGCAGGTAGATCCAGCGGAAAGGGCGCGACAGGCGGCGTGGTAAATCGCGCGTACTGTTTCAGCATGAGCGCCGTTTCCCGCTCGATGCGCTCGAGATCGTGCGCAAGCGGGTTGACCATCTTGTCGTCGGCGAGCGTGAGACGCTGCTCGGGATAGCGTTTGGCTATCACCTCGAACGGGGTCTTCGTCGCGTCTCGACGTTGCGACGTGACATGCAGATAGTGTGTCCCGGGCGTCGCATCGAGCGGTACGCCGACGATCGCAACCGGGCCGGGGCGATGCACGACAAGCACATCTTGGGTGTTGAATCGGGCGCCTGTGGCATCGGCTGGCAGCATGATCACCTCGATGCCACCCGGAACGGCGGCGTGCGAGACGACGCGCAGTAGAGCGAGCGCTATGGCACAGGTCGCGGCGAGGCTACGCGGTTGCATTCGGAGTAACGCCTTCAACATTGCACTCGAGGGTGCCGTCGTCAAGATGCGCGACGATCCCCTGCCCAGGTGCGGCCTGCAGGATGGAAGTGATCGGTGTTCCCCAACGCGATGACGCAGGGGCGGGGGTGGTGATGATTGAAAAACCACGTCCCAATGTTTCCAGCGGGCTGACGGCGTGCAACGCGCGCCCGACGCCGGCGGCTGCCAAGGTGGCGCGTTCGAGGTGTCGCCCGATGGCGCGCGTGAGCGCAGTGCGGAGTTGTTCGAGTGTGCGGCGTGCCAGCGCAACATCGCGTTGCGGATGAAACTGCTGCATCCTGGCCGCGATCACACCCACGTTGGCGCGCCGGTGCGCCAGGGACGTGCGTACGCTCCTGGTGAGCTGGCGTTCCAGCTCGTCCAGGCGTTGCATGCGCAGCTGCAGCGCGCGCCCCGGATGAATCAGGCGTAAGCGGATCTGGCGCACGCTTTGCGCGCGCTGCGCCTGGCTCTGGCGCCAGTGTGCGTACAGCGATCGAGCGAGGGAGCGCGCACGAATCTCCCAGGTCTGCATATCCGGCGCAATCAGTTCGGCCCCGGCCGACGGCGTAGGGGCGCGCAGGTCTGCAGTGAAATCACTGATTGTGATATCGGTTTCATGACCGACGGCAGATACCACCGGGAGTGGGCAGGCCGCGATGGCGCGGGCCACGGTCTCGAGATTGAAACTCCATAGATCTTCCAGCGAGCCGCCGCCGCGGGCCAGCAATACGACGTCGGGCGCTGTGCCCAATGCCTCGGGCCAGTGGCTGAGTCTGGTGAACGCATCGAGCAGTTGGGGCTCGGCTTCGTTGCCCTGCACCGCGACGTTGAGCAACGTCACGCGCACGGTGGGGCAGCGCCGGCGCAGCACGGCAAGAATGTCGCGTAGCGCAGCGCCAGTTCTGGAACTCACCACGGCAATGTGGTTTGGGTATGCCGGCAGCGACACCTTGCGCTCGCTTGCAAACAGACCCTCGGCCGCGAGCTTCACTTTCAGCGCGTCGAATGCGGCGCGCAACGCACCTTCACCGGCGGCCTCCAGATGATCGGCCAGCAGCTGAAAGTCACCGCGCGGTTCATACAGACTGACGCGACCGCGTAGGATCACCTGCATGCCATCGCGCGGTTTGAAGCGCAAGGCGCGGTTGCGATTGGCAAACATTGCGCAACGCAGCTGTGCCTTGTCGTCCTTGAGCGTGAAGTACCAGTGCCCGGAACTGGGCATGCGCAGGTTGGAAATTTCGCCTTCCACCCAGATCAACGCAAAACGCTCTTCGAGCAGCAGCCGTGCGGCGCCTGCGAGTTCGCTGACGCGGTAGATGGGTCGATCGGCGAGGGTCTGCTGCATCACCGGCATTGTACAGAACGTGGTGGTTCGTTGAGCGGCCGTTGCGCGCGGTCGTTTACAGATGCGTGTGCGGCGGGTAGGATCGCGCGTTTAATTTCGCACAGGAGGCTCCGCTCAATGTTGCGGATTGCGAACGACGCGCTCACCTTTGACGATGTTCTGCTCCTGCCTGCCTTGTCCCATGTCCTGCCCTCTGAAGTCGACCTGAAAACCCGCCTGACACG
Source organism: Gammaproteobacteria bacterium (assembly GCA_032124855.1). Lineage (GTDB taxonomy): Bacteria > Pseudomonadota > Gammaproteobacteria > Pseudomonadales > Azotimanducaceae > DATJGR01. The sequence goes on along the minus strand of JAQBCT010000457.1, from coordinate 2,406 downwards.
AACGATCACGCTCAATATTCCACTGATGTCTGCTGCCATGGATACGGTGACTGAATCGCGGCTCGCGGTGGCCATGGCGCAGGAAGGCGGCATCGGCATCGTGCACAAGAACATGACCATCGAGCAGCAGGCCCGTGAAGTGCGCGCCGTGAAGAAATTCGAAAGCGACATCATCCGCGACCCGATTACCATCACCGCGGATCGGACGGTGGGCGAATTGCTGGCGCTGACGCGGGAGCACGATATCTCCGGCGTGCCGGTCGTATCGGGACCCGATCTGGTCGGAATCGTGACAAGTCGCGATGTGCGATTCGAGCCACGGATGGACGTGAAGATCTCCGAAGTGATGACCCCGAAGGGCAAGCTCGTGACGGCACGCGAAGGCGCGGCGACCGAAGAGATCCGCGAGCTGCTGCACGAAAACCGCATCGAAAAGGTGCTCATCATCAACGATCGATTTGAGCTGCGCGGGCTGATAACTGTGAAGGATATCGACAAAGCGCGGATGTATCCCAATGCGTGCAAAGACGAACTGGGTCGCCTGCGCGTGGGCGCGAGTGTCGGCACCGGCGCCGATACCGACGAGCGTGTCGCGGCGCTCATCGAGGCCGGCGTCGACGTGCTGGTGATCGACACCGCACATGGTCACTCCAGTCGAGTGCTCGACCGCGTCAGCTGGATCAAGCAGAAATATCCGTCGATCCCGATCATCGGTGGCAACGTGGCCACGCGTGCCGGTGCGCGCGCGCTGGTCGACGCCGGCGTGGATTCGGTGAAGGTGGGAATTGGTCCCGGCAGCATCTGCACCACGCGCATCGTGACGGGCATTGGCGTACCCCAGGTGACCGCGGTATCTGAAGTGGCCGACGAACTGGCCGCGGATGGCGTGCCGGTCATTGCGGATGGCGGCATCCGCTATTCGGGCGACATTGCCAAAGCGCTGGTGGCGGGCGCGAGTGTCGTCATGGTCGGCAGTCTGCTGGCGGGCACCGACGAAGCGCCAGGCCAGGTGGAGCTGTATCAGGGCCGCACCTACAAATCCTACCGTGGCATGGGTTCCATGGGCGCCATGGCGCAAACCAACGGATCCAGCGATCGCTACTTTCAGGAAGACGGCAACGACGGCGGCCGCAAGCTGGTCCCGGAAGGCATCGAAGGTCGTGTGCCCTATCGCGGTGCCATGGGTCCGATCGTGCATCAGTTGATGGGCGGCGTGCGGGCAGCGATGGGGTACACCGGATCGCCCGACATCGAAACCATGCGCACGCGTCCCGAGTTCGTGCGTGTCACCCATGCGAGCATGATCGAAGCCCATGTACACGACGTGACGATCACGAAAGAAGCGCCCAACTACCCGGTCAGCTGAACCCCATGCCGAATGATCTACACGTCGAACGACTGCTTGTCATCGACTTCGGGGCGCAGTACACCCAGCTGATTGCACGCCGCATTCGCGAGGCCGGCGTCTACTGCGAGATTCATCCGTTTGACGCCCCGGACGAATTCATTCGCAGCTTCGGTGCACGCGGTGTCGTGCTTTCCGGTGGACCGGAAACCGTCACGCTGGGAGAGACGCCGCGAATTCCACCCGTTGTATTCGAACTCGACGTGCCGATTCTGGGAATCTGCTACGGCATGCAGGCGCTGGCGCAACAGCTTGGCGGTACGGTGCAGAGTTCGTCGCAGCGCGAGTTTGGCCACGCCCGCATCCGCCTCGAGGCGACGTCGGGGCTACTGTCAGACTTACCCGCGCTCGTGAACGGAGAACTCGACGTATGGATGAGTCATGGCGATAAGGTGATCACGCTGCCCGACGGATTCACCCGCGTCGCCTCCACCGCCAGTGCGCCGATTGCAGCGATGGAAAATCTGGCGCGGCGCATGTACGCCGTGCAATTTCACCCCGAAGTCACGCATACGGCGGATGGCGCCGCCATCTTCAGGCGCTTCGCGCGTGAGATCTGCGGTTGTGCCGGTTTGTGGACGGCACAGAACATCATCGCGGATGCCATCGAAACAGTCCGCGTTGCGGTGGGCGACCAGCGGGTTGTGCTCGGACTGTCCGGCGGTGTCGACTCCAGCGTGGTCGCAGCCTTACTGTCGCGTGCCATCGGCAATCAGCTCACGTGCGTATTCGTCGACAACGGGCTATTGCGTCTGCACGAACGCGCGCAGGTGGAGGAGACCTTTCGACCATCCAATGCGCTGGATCTGCAACTGGTCGTGGTCGATGCGCAGGATGAATTCCTGCGTCGCCTCGAGGGAGCATCGGACCCCGAACAAAAGCGCAAGATCATCGGCAACACGTTCATCGAAGTATTTGATCGCGAGGCGCACAAGATCACAGGGGTGCGGTGGCTGGCGCAGGGCACCATCTATCCGGATGTCATCGAGTCTGCAGCAACC
>JAQBCT010000456.1:0-5831 GCA_032124855.1 Gammaproteobacteria bacterium | reverse complement strand
ACGATGAAGCCAACGACCAGCAGCAGCACGATGGCCGGCAGGCGCAACCGCCACGCTATCCACTGGCACGCGACGCCCAGCGCGCCCACCAGCGCCAGCTTGCCGATGAGAATTTCCATCGGCCTACGGGCCGGGCCGTTCCGCTGGCAACGCAGCGGCGAGATCGCGCGCGATGTGGCCCGAGAATTCAGCGAGCGTCTGATTCAACGCGCGAACAATGTCGGCGTAGTTGTTCGGACGCTGTGCTTGCGCCGTATAACGCGATGTCCGCAGGGCCAGCAGCGGCGTGCCGTCGGCGGCGGTGCAGTCCCATTGCACGACCAGAACCGCTGTGCCGGTCGAATTGACGTCCCACTGTGCCACGGCGCCGCGTACCCGGTACTGCGCTTTGCCCATGAAAGCTGACGGATAGGTCACGACGCTCGCGGCGGCAAGTTGCTGATCCACATCCCGTGCCAGCCAGGCTACGAGTGCTTCCTGCGGCACTTCGGCCCAGCGATCGTATTCGGCGTACGCAATTCGCTGATCCGCATCGCGCACGAGAATATTGGGTCGCTGCAGATACTCGGGCAGATCGAAGGGTCCCAGCGTGACGATCGTCGTGGTGGTCTTGTCGAGCGCAGCGGCGGATGGCTCGCTCAGCGTGTAGTAGCGCACTGCTGGCGACGTGCCGCAGGCGCTGATCGATACCAGCGCCACGGCGGCGAGCAGGCGAGACCGCGACATGAAATTTCTCACTGTTTCTTACCTCGCAGCAGCGCTTCGGGATGGCGTTCGAGATAATCGAGCAGCAGTTTGGCCGAGCGCGACATCGATTGCAGCTCCTGCAGCGTAGCGCGCAGGTCCAGCGACAGTTCCGAATCGTCGCGAAGCTGCTGCGACATCGATTGCAGCAGCTGGTCTGCGCCCTGCAAGGCCACGTCGAGACGTTTCACGGTGGGCAGCAGTTCGGCCATGAATGGATCCACCTCGCGCTCGACATGCTGCATCAGGCTGCGCGTATCTCGAAGCGCGCCGTTCAACTCCACGAGCATGTGATCCATGGACGCAATGAGCTTGGGCAAGTCGTCGTTGGTCAGCCGGCTGCCGCCGGCAATCATGCTGCGCAGTTCTGGCGAATTCACCAACTCGTTCAGGCCGGATGCGATGCCCTGAATATCCTTGCCCACCTGCGCGAAGTCGACGTCCGCGGAGAGCTTCGCGAAGAACTGTTGCACGCGCTCGATCACCATCTGGGTATCGCTGGGCATCGTCGGCACTTCGGGATAGCGCTTGCGCGTCGCGCGGAACACCGCCTCGACGTCGGGCCGGAAATTCAGCTCGACGAGCAGTTGTCCGGTGACCAGGCTGTCGATGCCCAGCTGAGCGCGCACGCCGGCTCTGACAAATTCTTCGGGCGTCAGCTTCGCACGGGCTTTCTCGGTCATCGGCTCACCTTCCGAAAATACCTCGAAGGTCTGCGGCTGAACTTCCATGATCACTTCGACAAGCGTCTGCAGCGACTCGCCTTCGTCGATCGACCCTTCGGTAATCTGACCTTCGAGCTGAATCGATTTGACATAGCCGACACGCACGCCGCCGAGCAGCACGTTCGAGCCTTCGCGCAGACCTTTCACCGATTCCGGGAAATAGCTGACCAGCATGCGTTTTGAGCTAAACAGTTCGGCGCCGCCGAACAGCAGCACAGCGAACACCAGCAGCAGCACCGCGCCGAGGACGAATGCGCCGATCAGAGTCGGGTTCGACGGTTTGCTCATTCGCTACTCCACCGGTTTGGCTGTGCCGCGCATCAGAAAATTGCGCACGCTGAAATTTGGGCTGCCATCGCGCAGTGCCCGCGGATTTCCGGTTGCGAGCTGCGTTTTGGTGATCGGATCCAGGAAGACGCAATTGTTGCCGATTGCAAAGATGCTCGCGAGTTCGTGCGTGACAATCACGACGGTGGTGCCGAGGCTCTCGCGCAATTCTAGAATGAGATCGTCGAGCAGCCTGGCGCTGATTGGATCGAGTCCGGCCGACGGCTCGTCGAAGAACAGGATATCGGGATCCATCGCCATCGCTCGCGCCAGACCGGCGCGCTTCTTCATGCCGCCCGAGATCTCGCTGGGGTAGAAGTCTTCGAAACCGGCGAGTCCGACCAACGCGAGTTTGTAGGAAGCGATGTCGCGGATCTCGGCGCCCGACAGCGAGGTGTATTGCTGCAGCGGCAACGCCACATTCTCCGCCAGCGTCATGGCGCTCCACAGCGCACCCGCCTGAAACAGCGTGCCGAATTTGCGCTTCAGTTCTTCCTGACGCGGCTTCGACGCCGCCCAGAAGGCCTCGCCGTCGAAGGCCACCTCGCCCGTTGCCGGCGGCTTGAGACCGATCATCACCTTCAGCAGCGTGCTCTTACCGCAGCCGCTGCCACCCATGATGATGAAAATGTCGCCGCGGGCGACGGTGAAATTGAGATTCTGCTGGATGACGAAATCGCCGTACGCCATCGTCAGATCGCGGGCTTCGATATGGATCTGCGTTTGCTCGGCTGCCACGGTCAGATGCCCAGATTGATGTAGATCACGGTCAGCACCGATGCGCTGAGGACGATCAGCACGATGCCCATCACCACGGCACGTGTCGTTGCCTGTCCCACGGCCATGGCGCTGTTGCCGCACGCCATGCCCTGCTGGCAGCCGGCCAGCGCAACCAGCGCGCCATAGACGATGCACTTCAGCAGGCCACCGAAGAGGCTGTTCAGGCTGACGGATTCGATGGTCTGCTGGACGTATTGCACGAGGCTTGCATCGATCATGACCAGGCCAACACACGCACCGCCAATGATGCCGAGCAGGCTTGAGTACAGTGTCAGCAGCGGAATCATCAGAACCAGAGCGAGCATGCGCGGTGTCACGAGGAAATCGATGGGATTGATGCCCAGTGTGGTCAGCGCATCGATCTCCTCGTTGACTTTCATCGTGCCGATTTCGGCCGCGTAGGCGGCACCGGTGCGACCCGCCATGATGATCGCCGTCATGATCGGTGCCATTTCCCGGATCATCGCCACGGCCACCAGGTTGGCGGTGTAGATGCCGGCGCCGAAATCGCGCAGCTGCATCACGCCGACGAAGGCGAAGATCATGCCGATCAGAAAGCTGATGAGACTCACGATCGGAAACGCAGCGGCACCGGCGTCCTGAATATGCTGCACGAGGTCCGACTTCAGATAGCTGGCGCGACCGCGTGCGAAGCGTTGCACCGACAAGGCCGCCTCGCCGAGGAATGCCACGAAGGCAACGGTATCGCGCCACAGCGCCTGGCTGGAATCGCCAAGTGCGTGCAGGAATCCCTGCTGGCGCCGTTGTCGCTGCGCATCGGCGCGCGCGGTCACCGTGAATGCCAGCGCAATCAGGCGTCGCGCCCCATCCGGCAAGCCGCTGTCGTCGAATGTGACATTGTGTGCTTTGGCATTTTGGTAGATCGCAATCAGTCGGGTCACTAGACCGCTGTCCCAGCGGCCGAGCTGCTGCGTGTCGAAGGCAATGGCCGTCCCTGACGCACGGTTGGTTAGCGCATCGGCCACGCTCTGCGTGCCCGGCAGCTGCGCCGTGAGCAACCAGTCGCCCGCGAGCGTGACAGTCAGCGCACTGTCGACGGATTCGACCTGCAGCGTCGCGGGTGGCGCGGCAGCGGATGGTTGCGGACGCGATTCGCTCACGCTGGCTGTGCGCCACCGCGGTAGTAGGCCATCGAGCCAAGCACCGTGTTACGGCCCGCTATCTCCTCGGCGCTGGCGAATCCCGCCGAGCGCATCAGCTGCGGGATGCGGCCCTCCACGTTGTCTGCCAGGTGCGCGGCGCGATGCAGCAGGGCACCCGTGAAGCGCGACAGATGTCCCCGCGGCGGACCGAAGTCGAGGATGTGCACCGTACCGTGTGGTTTCAGCACGCGCCGCAGCTCTGCAAGCGTCACCAGTTTTTGTTCGCGCGAGAGGTGGTGAAGCATCAGAGACGAAAACGCTGCATCGAAGCTGGCATCGGCATCGGGCAGTGCGTCGCCGAAGCCTTCGACGAATACGATCGCCAGATGCGCGCGTTCGGCCTTGGCGCGCGCGCGCGCCAGGGCTTTGGCGTCTGGATCGATTCCTACGACGTCGGTGTCGGGCCGCGCGGTTTTGATGAGCAGTGTCAGTGCACCGGTACCGCACCCGACATCCAGAACGCGTGCGCCGCGCGCCAATGTGGCCTGTTCGATCAGACGGCCCCGGAGGGCGTCGCCGCCGAGTAGCCAGTTCAGCGGATCGTAAAACGGCAGCAGCCAGTCGTGGCCGGCGGCCGGAATGAACGAATGCGAATGCTGTGCCATCGATTGCTCCTCGTTCAGTGGCGGCGGGTCAGCGCGCTACGGTCGTTGAGTATAGCTTCCGCCACCTCGTAGCAGCGCCGCGCCGGGCGTCCGTGGATGTACTTCGCAGTTGCGTTGCTGCGGCTCACGGTTCAGCTGTCCTGCAAGACGGCTTCGATGGTCGCCGCGACCGCGAGCGTGTGGCGGTCGCGCATGGCAATGCCACAGACAGATAGCCCCACGGGGGCAGTGCCGCACGCATGACACGGCAACGAAACCGCGCAACTGTCGAGAAAGTTGATGAGTCCGGCATTGCGCAGGATGCGCCCATTGCAGCGGAAATAGGCGTCGTCCGACGCAGTTGCCTCGGTGAATGTGGGGGCGATGCATGGCGCGGTCGGCATGAGGACAGCATCGTAGCCCTGCGCTGCGTTCTCCCATTCGGTGATGGCAGCGCGACGCAGTTCGCCCAGTGCGATCAGATCCTGCGCGTTCACTGAACTGCCGAGCACGATGCGCTGCCCCACACGCGGGTCGTATTCATCGAGCCGTGTGCGCCACGGTGCATGGATGGCATACGCCTCGGCGCCCGCGTAGCCGCCGCCGCGAAAATAGTCGGCCTGTCGGTCGAACACCGGCATCGCGACGTCGCTGATGCGCGCGCCGGCACGCGTGAGACGCATGAGCGCGGCGTCGAATGCGGCCGCGACAGGCGCGTCGAGATCATCGAGTACGGCCGAGCGTGGCAGCAACAGACGCAACGTGGTCGCGGGCAGCGCGACCAGATCGGGTGCAGTTTCACCGGCCAGCACCGCGTCGTAGGCAGTGCACACCGCCACCGAGCCGGCGAGCGGCCCCACCGAGTCGAGCGTGGTGGACAACGGAAATACGCCGTCGCGCGGGACGCGTCGCGCCGTGGGTTTAAATCCGACTACGCCACACAGTGCGGCAGGTAGACGGATGGAGCCGCGCGTATCGCTGCCAAGCCCCATCACGCACATGCCATCCGCCACCGCCACTGCCGCACCTGATGAAGAGCCGCCGGGCACGCGACCGGAGGCGCGGTCGAATGGATTGCGTGGGGTACCGTAGTGCGGATTGCTACCCACTACGCCGAAGGCGAATTCCACCATGTTGGTACGACCGATGATGACTGCGCCGGCGGCGCGCAGACGCGCCACGGCGGTGGCGTCAGCAACGGCCGGTGGTGCGCCGGTCAACAGGGTCGAGCCGGCCCGCGTGACCTCGCCGGCCACATCGAACAGATCCTTCACCGATACCGGCAAGCCATCGACCGGCGAGCGCATCTTGCCGGCCCGGCGCCGCGCATCGGAATGCTCGGCCTCGTTGCGCGAGCGAGTGGCATCGACCGCGATATACGCGCGCGCGCCTTCGCCGAGCGGATCTGCAATGCGCGCCAGCGCGCGATCGATGAGTTCGCGGCTGGTGACCTGTCCGCGTATGAGGGACGCAGCGCCGGTAGAACTACCCATCAACCCGTGTTGCGC
>JAQBCT010000455.1:0-9324 GCA_032124855.1 Gammaproteobacteria bacterium | reverse complement strand
CACCTTGTCGAGCACCACCGAACCTTCATCGCCGGCGTTTGCCGCAATCTGGCGCAGCGGCGACGTCATCGCACGCAGGGCAATGCCGATACCCACGTTCTGATCTTCGTTATCGCCCTTCAGCCCAGAGATAGCCTGCAGCGCACGAATCAGCGCAACGCCACCGCCTGCGACAACACCTTCTTCGACGGCCGCACGGGTGGAATGCAGAGCGTCTTCAACGCGCGCCTTCTTCTCCTTCATCTCAACTTCCGTCGGGGCACCGACCTTGATGACCGCAACACCGCCAGCCAGCTTAGCCAGACGTTCCTGTAGCTTTTCACGGTCGTAGTCCGAGGACGTATCGTCGATTTCGGCACGTATCTGTTTGATGCGGCCTTCGATGTCGGGCTTGGATCCCGAGCCATCAACAATGGTGCTGTTCTCTTTCGTCGACGAGATGCGCTTGGCGCGACCCAAGTCATCCAGCGTGGCACCTTCGAGCGTCAAACCGACTTCCTCAGAAATAACCGTACCACCCGTCAGCACCGCGATATCCTGAAGCATCGCCTTGCGACGATCGCCGAAACCCGGCGCCTTTGCTGCGGTGATCTTGACGATGCCGCGCATGTTGTTGACGACCAGTGTGGCCAGCGCCTCGCCTTCGATATCTTCGGCGACCACGAACAGGGGCTTACCCGACTTCGCAACAGCTTCGAGGATGGGCAGCATGTCGCGGATGTTGGAGATTTTCTTGTCGCACAACAGGATGTAGGGATCGTCCAACTCGGCCGACATCGACTCCTGATTGTTGATGAAGTAAGGCGACAGATAGCCACGGTCAAACTGCATGCCCTCGACGACGTCGAGTTCATTATCGAGCCCACTGCCCTCTTCCACCGTGATGACGCCTTCCTTTCCTACCTTGGCCATCGCATCAGCAATGATCTGGCCAATCGCCGAATCACTGTTGGCAGAGATCGTGCCCACCTGCGCGATGGATTTGGCATCCGCGCAGGGCGTGGACATCTTTTTGATCTGCTCCACCGCGGCGATGACGGCTTTGTCGATACCGCGCTTGAGATCCATCGGATTCATGCCGGCGGCTACCGACTTGAGTCCCTCGGTGAGAATCGACTGGGCGAGCACCGTAGCGGTTGTCGTGCCGTCGCCTGCCTCATCTGAGGTCTGGCTCGCCACTTCCTTCACCATCTGGGCTCCCATGTTCTCGAACTTGTCTTTCAGTTCGATTTCCTTTGCCACCGAAACCCCGTCCTTCGTGACGGTCGGCGCGCCGAAGGATTTGTCCAGCACCACGTTGCGGCCCTTCGGCCCCAGGGTGACTTTGACGGCCTCGGCCAGAATGTTGACGCCAGCCAGCATCCGCTGCCGCGCGTCATCTCCAAATCGTACGTCTTTTGCGCTCATCGCATTCTTCCTCTTAATCGCAAGTCAAACAGTTCGGCTATTTCAGGACGCCAAAGATTTCGCTTTCGGACAGGATCAACAGCTCCTCACCGTCAATCTTCACGGTGCTGCCGCCGTACTGGCCGAACATCACGTTGTCGCCCACTTTGACGTCGGGGGCGCGCACATCGCCATTGTCGAGTGCTTTGCCAGGCCCAACTGCCAGTACTTCGCCACGGGACGGCTTCTCGGCGGCCGAATCCGGCAGCACGATTCCGCCTGCAGTTTTGGTTTCTTCCTCCAGCCGGCGCACCACGACACGGTCGTGTAAGGGTCGGATTTTCATCGCAAAATTTCTCCCAAGTCTCTGATTCCCTTAACTATATCGATCCATCATCTAACAAGCTTCAAGCATCCAGATCGTTGGCACTCTCCACTCGAGAGTGCTAATGATAGTGGCGGCGCAGAGAGATTCAAGACCTATCCCCGCCCCGCTCGCTCAAAGCGAAGTCGCAATATGCGGCCAGCGCGGCCGAGTTCAAGCCCCATTGCCCGCTCCGCAGGGCCCGTGATAATCGGTCTTCGCGAGTGAGGTGAAGGGTCGTGGACAAGGCGAGCCGGGCTGAGCAGATCTGGCAGGTGGTGGTACTGATCCCGCCTGGAACCGTAGCAACCTACGGCCAAGTAGCCGCACTCGCGGGTCTGGTGGGTGGTGCCCGTCAGGTGGGTCGCATTCTCAGCCAGCTTCCCAGCGGCACACGTATTCCTTGGCATCGAGTCGTCAATGCATCGGGCGGGATATCGGTGCCAGCCGGGTCTGCCGCGCGACGTCAGAAGTCGCGCTTGCGCGCCGAAGGAATCGAATTCACGGGCGCGGGGCGCATCTCACTATCGCGGTTTCGGTGGCGTCCCTAAGGCGCCGCTGAATGAATAGGGCGCCACCCAATGCAGCAGCACCATTCCCGGGACGGCCATTGCCGTACACACCAGAAAAAAATTCGGCCAGCCGAGACCACCTTCGGGAACACCGAACGTCATGAAGAACGCCATGATCGCTGCGGCTGCGCCATCGAGCGATCCGCCGGCATTGCCTTCCACCAGAAAGCCCGTCACCGCGTTCGCCAGCGTTCGCGGCAGCGCGGTGAGCGCGGTGAACAACGCAATCTGTGTCGCCGCCAACGCAGGTGTGGTCTCGCGCGCGATGAACGCGACAAACGCGGTCGTACCCAAACCGACGCCCAGATACTCCAGCGAGATCACCGTGGCGAGAGCCCATCGGTCGGGACCCATCTGCGCCAACACGAAAAAGCCCATGATCGTGGCCCACTGGACGAAACCAAAGATCCACAAAGCGCGGTTGATGCCGATCCGAATCATCAGCACGCCACCCAGCAGACCCCCGATGATCGAGGGCCACAGCGCCGCGTTCTTGGCAATGAGGCCGATCTCCGTGAGGCTGAAGCCGAGATCGAGATAGAACGGCGTGGATAGCGCGGTTGCCATGCTGTCACCCAGCTTATAGAAGAACATGAACAGCAGAGCGACGAGCGCGTAGCGCGGGCCTTTTCGATGGGCGTACTCGCGAAACGGCTCGACGATGGCGGCCCGCAATGACTGCGGACGAGTCGGCTGCGCCACAGCTTCGGCAATCGCGAGCGTTGAGCCGATTCCGATGAACATGAATCCGCCGACAATGGCGAACACCGATTGCCAGGACAAAAAGTCGGCGAGGACAAATCCGAGTGCACCGGGAATCAAACCCGCAATGCGATACGCCTGAATGAATACGGCATTACCGAGACCAAGTTCCAGATCCGGCAGCAATTCACGGCGATACGCATCTAGCACAATATCTTGCGTCGCGCTAAAGAACGCTACACAAACGGCAAGCCACATCACCGCGCGCAACTCGTCTGCCGGCTGCCACTGCCCGATCCCGATCACACCAACCAAAAGACAGACCTGCGCTGCGATCATCCACCCGCGCCGCCGACCGAGCCAGGGTAGTGAGTAACGATCCAGCAGAGGGGACCAAACGAATTTCCAGACGTACGGTAATTGAACGAGGGCGAAGAAGCCGATTTCCTTCAGCCCTACGCCTTCGCTGCGTAGCCATCCCGGGATGAGTTGAATGAGCACGAAGAAGGGCAGCCCGGAAGCGAAGCCGCTCAAAGCGCAGATCGCCATGCGGCGCGTAAATATTCTGCCTCTGACGGAGTCGTTGTCAGTCAATCGCGAACACTAGTCGCGGAAATTGTCGAACTGCACGGGAAACTTGAGATCGGCAGCACGTAGCAGCGCGATGACTTCCTGCAAATCGTCACGTTTCTTCCCAGTCACGCGGACTTTGTCGCCCTGAACGGAGGCTTGGACCTTTGCCTTGGAGTCTTTGATGCGCTTTACGATATCCCTGCTTTTGTCGCGATCGATGCCCTGCACGATTCGGTAGCGGCAGCGTTTCTGCTTTCCCGAGGCCTCGATGGTGTCGGCCTGCAGACAGGTCGTATCCACTTTGCGGCGCACCAGCTTGTCGCGCAGGATGTCCTGCATCTGCTCGATCTGAAACTCTTCCAGCGCGCTCACTAGAACAGCCGCTTCTTCGAGCTCGAAGGACGCATCAACACCGCGGAAGTCGAAGCGTGTTGTCAGTTCCCGATTCGCCTGATCTACGGCGTTGCGCACTTCCTGCATATCCACTTCGGAAACGACGTCAAACGACGGCATATTCGATCCTCAACACGGGGTCCAACGAACAATGGCAGGCACCGCAAGCCTTACATCTGGTCGGCAAAGGCGTGCGACACCGTTCCTTGACAAGGCCCCACCCCTACCCGAATCTACCTCGACTTCGATCGAGCCCCATCGCTTCGCATAACTTACATGTCGCACGAGGACATTCCAATCCTGGTGGTCGATGACGCTAAATTCTCCAGCGCCATCATCGCCAAAGCGTTGCGCAGCGGCGGGTTTTCCAATGTCCGATTCACCAACAACCCGCTGCAGGCACTGCGCTCGGTCGAAAAACGCCCGGCGCACATACTGATTGCGGATTGGCTGATGCCTTCGATGGATGGCCTCGAGTTGACGCGCCGCATCAAGAAGCTCGATGAGAGCAGCGGCCATTTCAGCTACGTCATGCTGTTGACAGCCCGCGACGATATCCAGGCCATGCACGAAGCATTCAAAGAAGGCGTCGACGATTTCTTGAACAAGGCAAATCTGCGCGGGCAATTGCTGCCACGGGTTTTCGCGGCACAACGAATCGCCGAACGGCAGAACGAGCTGCTGCGCACTAACAAGTTGCTGCGTCGCAAGGTACGCGAACTGACGACTACCGATCTCGTGGATGCAGTGACCGGTCTGGGCAACATGAAATTCACGTTGGAGCGAATCGGGGCGCTCGGCAAGGAGGTTGAAGCGCGCGGCGGGGCGGCATGCATCCTGCTGGTTGGTATCAACAATCTCGACGTCATTGAAACGCAGTACGACAAGGCCGTGATCGACGAACTCATGTCGGGGATTGGCGCAAAGCTCAGACAGCTGGTGCGCCCGTTGGACGTCGTCACCCGGCCAGAAGCGAATATGTTTGCCGTCACCATGCTGCAGCCTGATATCGAGAACTGCACATCCACCAGTTTTCGGCGGATTTTCGACAACCTCTACATGCACTCCTTCAAAACCAGCGAAGGCTTCATCCCCGTAGTGGTCGGCGTGGGGCTGGTGGCAGCGGATAGCCAGACGGGCTTACCCGACGCGCGGACGTTCATGCGCACGGCGTATGACGCGCTGACGCGCTCCTTCGCAACCGGCATCATCACCGTTGTGCGCTACGGCGAACGCGTGGACGCACCTGCCGTGCGCACCTGACGTTGTCCAGGCGCGCCCGTCTGACGCGCATCACCACCAAAGCCGGCGACGGTGGTGACAGTGGCCTGGCGGATGGGTCGCGACTCCCCAAGACCGCGCCGCAGTTCGACGCACTGGGTGATGTCGATGAGCTCAACTGCGCAATCGGCATCGTGGTATCGATGATGGCCGACGATCACCCGCTTCGCGCAACGCTGATTGGCATTCAATCCACCTTATTTGACGTAGGGGGTGCCATTGCGCTGCCACGCGCCAAGCTTTCCCTCGCTGACGAAATTCGCGAACTCGATGCGGTGGTCGCAGAGTACGCAACGCGCCTCGGCCCGCTCAGCAATTTCATTCTTCCCGGAGGCAACGCGTGTGGCGCCCAAGCGCACCTGGCGCGCGCAGTATGCCGCCGCGCCGAACGCAGCTTCTGGAGGCTCGATGCGACATCTCCCAACGACTATCCCGCGTCGCTCGGCGTGTACTTGAATCGCCTGAGCGATGCACTGTTCGTAGTGGCGCGCGCACTCAATGTTGGGACGCCTGAGCTCGTGTGGCAGCAGCGCGAACGTTAGAGAAGCACGCGCCGCATATCCCCCAACGTCTGACACAACGACGTCAGAAACCTGCCCGCTTCGGCGCCGTTGATTGCGCGATGGTCGTAGCTGAGCGACAACGGCAGCATTTGGCGTGGCACGAATTCGGTACCGCTCCAAACCGGCTTCGTCGTCAGGCGCGAGACCCCCAGGATGGCTACTTCCGGTGCGTTGACGATCGGGGTAAAACCTAACCCGCCGATGCCACCAAGGCTGGAAATGCTGAAGCTGCCACCTTGCAGTTCACTGATCGCAAGTTTGCCACTCTGGGCTTTCGTGGACAGCCTTTCGATCTCTCGAGCCAGTTCGAACACGCCCTTGCGTTCGGCGTCATGCAACACAGGCACGACGAGCCCGTCGGGCGTATCTACCGCCAGACCGATGTTGAAATAGTGCTTGATGATCATGGCTTGCCCGGCCGAGTCGAGCGAGGCATTGAACGTCGGGAAGCGTTGCAGTGTCGCCACTACAGCACGGACGATGAATGCCAGCGGCGTCAACTTGATCTGCTGGTTCGCCGCCTCTGGCTTCAACTCGGCGCGAAACGCTTCCAGTTCGGTGATGTCGGCATCATCGTGCTGCGTGACATGCGGGACGTTCAGCCAGCTGCGGTGAAGATTTTCGGCGCCGCGTGCGCGAATCCGCGTCAGCGGTACCGCTTCGACTGGACCGAATTTCGCGAAGTCGATCACCGGCACGGCGGGAATTCCGCCACCTACTGAACCGCGCGGCTGGCTGAGTGAACGCTTCACAAATGCCTGCACATCGGCATTGAGGATCCGTCCGCGCGGCCCCGAACCCGTGACCTTGCCCAGCTCCACGCCCAATTCGCGCGCGAGCCGCCGCACCGCGGGCCCGGCATACACCGCAATCGACGGCGCGCCCGACGGTGTCAATGTGGGGCGCTCATCCGGCGGTTCAGCGGCTTGTTCTTTGGCCGACGCTCGCGGCGCCTCCGATTCCTGCTCTGCAGCGACAGACGCGACGGCAGCCGGCGCTTCGGCTGACGATTCGATCACGGCGAGTAGCGTGCCTTCGTCCACGCCATCACCAGGCTTCACATCCACCGACGCAATGCGTCCCGGCACCGGTGCGGTAATTTCCATCGATGCCTTGTCTGACTCGACCACCATCAGCAGATCATCGCTGGCCACCGACTGACCCGCGGCAACCGCAACCTCAACCACCACCACATCCTTGGCATCACCGATATCCGGCAAACGGACCTCGAGTCGCTGCACGGCATCAGACGCCTTCGGCGTAGGCGGCCCCTTTTTTGCAGGCGTGGGCGTTTTGTCCGCCGGCGCTGGCGGCGCCTTTTCCTCGGCGACGTCGCCAGCAGCATCGACATCGACTGTGGCGATCACCTGCCCCTCACGCACCTTGTCGCCCACCGCCACCGCGAGCTTTGTTATCCGACCGCCGACAGAGCTCGGTACCTCCATGGAAGCCTTGTCCGATTCGATTACGATCAGCGGGTCATCAACGGACACCTGCGCGCCGACAGCGACGAATATCTCGATGACCTCGACATCATCGGCGTCACCGATATCCGGGATGCGGACTTCCTGCTGCGCCACCACCTACCCCTTCATGTCCGTTACACCAGCCGCGGGTTGGCTTTTTCCGGATCAACGCCAAACTTCGCGATGGCCTGTTCAACAACGGAGCCCGCGATGGACTGCTGCTGCGCCAGTGATGCAAGTGCGGCCACCGCAATGAAATGTCGATCCACCTCAAAAAACCAGCGCAGCTTCGCGCGCGTATCGCTTCTGCCGAAACCATCCGTGCCGAGCACTCGATATGGCGCCGTGAGGTGCGCACGAATCTGATCGGCATGGATTTTCATATAGTCGGTCGCCGCGATTACCGGTGCACTGGAGGATCCCAGACATTGCTCGACATAGCTCAGCCGAGGATCTTCGCCCGGATGCAGCATATTCCATCGCTCCGCATCCAAACCGTCACGGCGTAACTCATTGAAGCTGGTGACACTCCATACTTCAGACTTCACATCGAACGATTGCAACAGCTCCGCGGCCGCCAGCACTTCTCGGAGGATCGTGCCGCTGCCAAGCAAACGAACGCGCTTCTTGCCCTTGCCGAATTCGGCGAGGCGGTACATCCCGCGCACGATGCCTTCTTCAACACCGTCAGGCATTGCGGGTTGCACATAGGCTTCGTTCATCACGGTGACGTAGTAGTACACCTTGTCGCCCATCTCATACATGCGCTTCAGACCGTGATGCACGATGACGGCCAGCTCATAACCGTATGTCGGATCGTACGCACGGCAATTGGGTATCGTCGACGCAAGCACGTGGCTGTGACCATCCTGGTGCTGCAAGCCTTCCCCGTTCAGCGTGGTGCGACCGGCGGTGCCGCCAAGCAGGAATCCGCGCGCCTGCATGTCGCCCGCCGCCCAGGCAAAATCACCAATGCGCTGAAACCCGAACATCGAGTAGTAGATATAAAAGGGCACCAGCGTCAAACGGTGGGAGCTGTAAGCCGTTGCAGCGGCGAGCCAAGCCGAAAATGCGCCCGCTTCGTTGATGCCTTCCTCGAGCACCTGACCGTCCTTCGACTCGCGATAGCCCGCGATCTCGTCGGAATCCTCGGGCTCGTAGAGTTGCCCGCCGGACGAATAGATACCCAGCTGTCGAAACATGCCTTCCATACCAAAGGTGCGCGCTTCATCGGGCACGATGGGCACAACTCGCGGCCCAATTGCTTTGTCTCTGACGAGGGCAGAAAGCATGCGCACGAAAACCATGGTGGTCGAGGTGGTCCGCTCGCCACTGCCTTTCAGTTGCGTATCAAAAATCGCGAGGTCAGGAATCTTGACGTCGCCGCTGGCTTCAACGCGGCGCGGCATAAAGCCGCCCAGCTGATCCCTCTTCTTCTTCAGATACGTCATCTCTGGCGTATCCGGCGCAGGGCGGTAATACGGCACATTGGCCAACGCATCGTCCGACAATGGGATACCGAAGCGGTCGCGAAATTGTTTCAGGTTGTCGAGATTGAGCTTCTTGACCGAGTGGGTGGTGTTCTCCGACTCGCCCCCCTCGCCCATGCCGTAACCTTTAACCGTTTTAGCGAGAATTACTGTGGGCTCACCCTTGTGGTGAACGGCCGCGTGATACGCCGCGTACACCTTGAACGGGTCGTGGCCACCGCGATTGAGCCGCATGATGTCGGCGTCCGACAGCTTTTCCGCGAGGGCCGCGAGTTCTGGCGCCTTGCCAAAGAAGTGCTCGCGCGTGTATGCACCGCCTTTCGCCTTGTAGTTCTGGTACTCGCCGTCGACCGTTTCATTCATGCGCTGCTGCAACAGGCCCTTCTCATCGTTGGCGAACAGCGGATCCCACAACCGCCCCCACACCACCTTGATCACATTCCACCCCGCGCCTCGAAACGTGCCTTCGAGCTCCTGGATGATCTTGCCGTTGCCGCGCACGGGCCCATCGAGGCGTTGCAGATTGCAGTTCAC
>JAQBCT010000454.1:0-9185 GCA_032124855.1 Gammaproteobacteria bacterium | reverse complement strand
CCGGCCGCAGTTGTAGCGGTAGAACTTATAGCGAACCGGATTCTTCACGTAGTAATTCTGGTGATATTCCTCCGCCGCGTAGAACGCGCCGGCGGGCTCCACTGAGGTCGCAATCGGCGCCCCGAATTTTCCGGATGCTTGCAGTGCGGCCCTGGACGCTAGCGCGAGACGTTGCTGCTCAACACCCGTGTAGAAGATAGCACTGCGATACTGTGTGCCGCGGTCGCAGAACTGCCGATCCACAGCAAGCGGGTCGACGTTGTGCCAGAACACTTCCAGCAGTTCCTCATAGGAGATCTGGCTGGGGTGATAGCGCACGCGTACGGCCTCGGCGTGCCCGGTGCCACCCGCGGACACCTGCTCATAGGTAGGCTTTCGTTTCGCGCCACCGGTGTAGCCGGCGGTTGTGGAGATTACGCCCGGCAGTACATCGAACGGATGCTCCATGCACCAGAAACAGCCCCCGGCGAATATCGCTACGGCTGTTTCATTCGCGGCGTGTGCTTGCTGCGGTGCCGGCGCAGCCGCCATGGCGGCACCCGCAAACGACACGATCAACGCGCACAGCAATCGCCTCACGAGAGTAACGCCGGTAACGCTTCGCCATCGAGGATGAACTGCAGCGCGAGACCGTTGTTGCACCAGCGTTGGCCTGTCGGGCGGGGACCGTCATTGAATAAGTGACCCTGGTGCCCGCCGCAGCGCGCGCAGTGATACTCCGTGCGCAGGAACAACAGCTTGTAGTCGCGCTTTGTGTCGACATGCCCCTTGATCGAAGCAGTAAAGCTCGGCCAGCCGGTGCCGCTGTCGAATTTCGCGGCGCTGGAAAACAGCGGCAGATTGCACGCCGCGCAGACGAACGTGCCGGCGCGCTTCTCATCATTGAGAGGACTCGTGAACGGCCGTTCCGTCGCCTCTTCGAACAACACGTCGAAGCGCGCCGGTGCCAGCTGCTGCGCCCATTCCGATTTCGGTTTCTGCAATTTCATGACAGTGGTACCTCGAGATGGATCCGCGCTCGCGCGGGCGACGTGGCCCAGCAAAGGCGCGGCAGCGCCAACGAGCAAGCCCTGTAGTACATGGCGACGTCGCATGGTGAACCTCCCTGCGTGTCTTGAGTGAGACACCACCTATTCGGCGACGTGCGATGGTTGGTTACAGCGGCGCTGCGACTATTCGTCCCGCGGCCGGGACTCGGTGTCATCGAGGATGGCTTGCAGGGCGCGGTAGCGCGCTTCCCGAAGCGCCACCCAGGCCCGATGGAAACGTCGCAGCCGCTCCAGCACGTGCTGCAGCCGGTTCGGTCTGGGGCAGCACATCTGGGGGGTCGTCATGACGTTCTCCTTCCGTTGGGCAGGCAGTGTACTGCCGCCCTCCTGACAGCGGTATGTCAGCAGTGATTGATGTATATCAATAGATTCAAAGACTCATGACAACGGGTTGTCAGGAGGCCAGGCGACATTGGCACCTGGGATGGTAGGATGCACCCATGCGCCCTGCTGATCGACTCTTTCAGGTCCTACTCCTGCTCGGCCGCGGTCGTGTCGTGACGGCCCGAACGCTGGGGGAGCGACTGTCCGTTTCGGAACGCACCATCTATCGGGACATCCAGAACCTGGTGGCGTCCGGCATCCCCATCGAGGGCGAGGCAGGCGTGGGCTATCAGCTGCGCCGCGGCTATCAGGTGCCTCCACTGATGTTCGACGAACAGGAACTGCAGGCGCTGCTATTCGGCGCGGACGTCGCCAAGGCCTGGGGCGACGTGGCCATGGGTGAAGCCGCCGACCGCATCCTGGCGAAGGTGGATGCCGTATTGCCCGACCGGCTGCGACCGCAGCTGAATTCCCAACGCCTGCTGGTGCCGGATGTGCACGTATCGGAATCGACCACCCGGATGCTGGGCGAGGTCCGCGACGCGATCAATCAACGCATGCGTGTCTTCGTTGAGTATCGCGATGTCGAAAGCGAGGTCACCGAGCGCATCGTCTGGCCGCTGACACTGGCGTATTGGGGCGTCAGCTGGACGCTGGGTGCCTGGTGTGAGCTGCGCCAGGATTTCCGCAGTTTCCGCGTCGACCGAATTGCCGGCGCACGCAGCTTGCGCACCACCTTCCCCGATGAACCGGGAAAACGACTCGAGGATTACTTTGCCTCCTCCGCCTGCGGCGGACCGTCAGAGCGCGCGGCACCGCGCGGCACCTGAGCCCCGCGCCGCACAGCTTCACTCCGGCCCCGCTTCAGGCCACCATGCGCAGCCACGTGTTGCCTGGAAACTGCGCATGGCCCATCGCGACGTCCTGACCCGCCTCGACTTCACGTCGGCTGAACTCACTGGCGGCCCGCTCACCGTGGCGACGCCCATCGATGGCAGCACGCTGGCCCAGCTCGAGGTGACCACCATCGCAGACGTAGAACGCGTCATCCACCTCGCTAACGACGCATTCAAGGCGTGGCGCGCGGTGCCGGCGCCGCGGCGGGGCGAACTGGTCCGCCTGTTCGCCAATGAGCTGCGCGCCGGCAAAGACGCGCTGGGTGCGCTGGTCTCACTGGAGTCCGGCAAGATCCTTCAGGAAGGCCTGGGCGAAGTGCAGGAGATGATCGATATCTGCGACTTCGCGGTGGGTCTGTCCCGGCAGTTGTACGGCCTGACGATTGCATCCGAGCGCGTCGGTCACAGCATGCGCGAGACCTGGCATCCTGCCGGCATCTGCGGCGTGATCACGGCGTTCAACTTTCCCGTTGCACCGTGGTGCTGGAACGCTGCACTCGCCCTGGTGTGCGGCGACAGCGTCATCTGGAAACCGTCGGAATCCACACCGCTTTGCGCGCTCGCCACACAGAAACTGTTCGACCGGGCGCTGGCGCAATTTGCCGATTCACCCGCTGCCTTATCGCAAGTGGTGATCGGCGATGCGGCGCTCGGCGCAGCGCTGGCGGCGAGTGAGCAGGTGCCCATCATCTCGGCCACCGGTTCCACCCGGATGGGCCGCGCCGTCGCGCCCGTGGTGGCCGCGCGATTCGGCAAGGCGATTCTCGAACTGGGCGGCAACAACGCGATGATCGTCGCGCCGTCGGCGGATCTCGAGATGGCACTGCGCGCCATTGTATTTTCGGCAGTGGGCACTGCAGGGCAGCGCTGTACCAGCCTGCGTCGGCTCATCGTGCACGACGACGTCTATGCCGCGCTGATCGAACGCGTGAAAACGGTCTTCGCCGGGCTGCCGATCGGCGATCCGCTCGACCCCGCCACGCTGGTGGGGCCGTTGATCAACGGTGTCGCCTTCCACGCCATGCAGCGCGCCATCACGACCGCCCAGCAACAGGGCGGCATCGTCACCGGTGGCGCCCGGGTACTTCAAACAAACCATCCGCAGGCCTACTACGTGCGCCCGGCGCTCATCGAGATGCCCGCGCAAACGGAAATCGTCCGCCAGGAAACGTTCGCGCCGATCCTGTACGTGATGCGTTATTCGACCTATGAGCAAGCCATTGCGCTGCATAACGGTGTGCCCCAGGGACTCGCGTCATGCATCTTCTCCACCGATGTGCGCGAGACAGAATCGTTCCTTTGCGCCACCGGCTCCGACTGCGGCATTGCCAACGTCAACATCGGTCCGTCGGGGGCGGAAATCGGCGGTGCATTCGGCGGCGAGAAGGAAACCGGTGGCGGTCGTGAATCCGGCACTGATGCGTGGCGCGCGTATATGCGCCGCCAGACCAGCACGGTCAACTACTCAACCGAACTGCCGCTGGCCCAGGGCATCCGTTTCGAATTGTGAGGCATAGCCAATGACACTGAAGCGGATCGCGGTACTTGGGCTCGGCAAGGTCGGCACGCTGGCAGCACGTCTGCTGCACGACAGCGGTTTTACGGTGACAGGCTTCGACAGCCGCGCGCCGGTCGACACGGTGCCGTTCGACGTGCAGCTGGCAGACGTTGCCAGCGACGCCGGCGTGAAGGCGGCAACGACCGGATGCGACGCGGTGCTGTCCTGCCTGCCCTACCGGCTCAACCGACGTATCGCGCAAGCCGCACACGCCAGCGGCAAGCACTATTTCGACCTCACCGAAGACGTGCCCACAACGCGCGCGATCATCGATCTCAGCAGGACCGCACGCGGCCTGATGGCACCCCAATGCGGCCTGGCACCCGGATTCATCGGCATTCTCGGTGCCGCACAGGTAGGCGCGTTCGAGAAGTGTCGTTCACTGCGCCTGCGCGTCGGCGCGTTACCGCAGAACCCGACCGGGTTGATGGGCTATGCGTTCAACTGGTCGCCCGAGGGCGTGGTGAATGAATATCTCAACGACTGCGAGGTGATCGAAGAAGGCGTGCGCAAAACGGTTTCGTCCATGGAGTGGCACGAAACCCTCTATGTGGACGGTGTGCAGCTGGAAGCCTTCACCACCTCCGGTGGATTGGGCACGCTGTGCGAAACCTTTCACGGCAGCGTGGCCAACATCGACTACAAATCGATCCGCTACCCCGGCCACATGCGCCTGATGAATTTCTTCTTCCACGAACTGCTGATGCGGGAACGGCGTGACCTCGCAGGCGAAATTCTCACCCACGCCAAACCGCCAGTGAACGATGACGTGGTCTACATCCACGTCTCGGCAGAAGGCACCGTCGGCGGACGCCTGCAGCGACGCGAATTCGTGCGCGCCTACCGGCCAATCGAGTTGGCGGGTGAACGCTGCACTGCCATCGCATGGACCACCTCAGCGTCGGTGGTTGCCGTGATCGAACTGGTGCGCGATGGCGTGCTGCCGCAACAGGGCTTTCTCAAGCAGGAACACGTGGCACTCGAAAAATTCGCAACCACCACCACCGGAAAACTGTTCGCCGTGTGACGGCACTGCAAAGGCTGCGCTTCAATGCGGCGCCCGAACTGGCGATAATCGTTTCATTCAACCGCGGATCAAGCTATGCGCACGCTTCATCGAGTGACCGGACTGTTGTATGTAGCACTCGCTGCAACGCCACAGTTTGTTGTGGCGGCCGATCAGCCACCGCAGGCGACCGTGCGCAACGTGCCGACCACGCATTTCGGTGTCACCGTCGCCGATCCGTATCGATATTTCGAGAACCTGAAGGATCCGCAGGTGGCGCAGTGGATGAAGGCGCAGGCCGACTACACGCGCCGGGTAATGCATCGCATTCCTGGCCGGCCGGCGATTCTGGAGGCAATCCAACGCTACAGCGATGCGACCGCGGCGCGCATCCTCGATGTGCTGCAGGTGGGCGAGAAGATCTACTACGAAAAAATGCTGGCCGAAGAGAACTTACCCAAGCTCTACGTCCGTGATGGATTCGACGGCGAGGAGCGCGTGCTGGTCGACCCTGACGCGAATCTGCCGTCCGGCGTGCACCACGCCGCTCTGGATTACTACGCACCTTCCGATGACAACCGTTATCTCGCCTATGGCATCTCGGCGGGAGGCTCTGAGGATAGCGTGCTGCACATCATCGACGTTCAGACCGGAAAACCAACCGGCGATGTCATCGATCGCGCGCAAGACGCGGAGCCTTCCTGGCTGCCCGATGGCCGGCTGCTGTATGCGCGGCTGCAAGCATTGGCGCCGGGTGCGCCTGCTACCGACAAGTATATGAATCAGCGCACCTTCGTGCATGTGTTGGGCGCCAATCCCGATACGGATGTTGCCGTATTCGGCACGGGCGTGGTCCCGGGCATCGAAATGACACCGACAGAGACGGGCTACGTGACGCATGTCGCGGGCAGCCCCTTTCTGATCGGCGTGGCATTCAATGGCGTCGCACGGGAAATGCGCATCTGGTCGGCGCCGCTCAGTTCACTCAAGGGCGCCGCCACACCGTGGGTTCGGATCGCGGATACCGCCGACGCCGTCATCGATTTTGCGGCCAGCGCCGATACGATCTATCTGACGACGCACAAAGGTGCCGGGCGGTATCGCGTGGTGCGCACATCGCTGGCGCATCCAGACATCACCAAGGCGGAGACCGTGGTGCCTGAAACGGACGCCGTGATCACGGGCATCGTTGCAGCGAGCGATGCACTCTATATCCGCAAAATGCACCGCGCCGGTGACAGCGAGTTGGCGCGTCTTGCGCACGGCCAGAGCGAAGCGACGCCAATTCCTCTGCCATTCCTGGGCGATCTGCAGAATATGACCGCCGACCCGCGCCAACCCGGAATCCTGTTCTTCCTCGGCGGGTGGACGCGCTTCGGGCAGTACTACGCCTACAGCGTCGCCGGTGGCATCACCGATACCGGCCTGGCGCCCCAGGGCCCGTACGATTCATCTGCAGATCTTGTCGCCAGCAACGTCGATGTGAGAGCGGGTGACGGTACGCTGGTCCCCCTGTCGATCGTGCATCGCCGCGATATCGAACTCGATGGCATGCGACCGACGATTCTCTATGGCTATGGCGCCTACGGAATGTCGGAGACGCCTTTCTACCGCCCTGGGTTTCTGCCCTGGTTCGACCGCGGCGGTGTGCTCGCGGTCGCCCACGTGCGCGGCGGTGGCGAGCAGGGCGAGACTTGGTACAAGGCGGGCTTCCAGGCCACCAAACCCAATACCTGGCGCGACGCCATCGCCTGCGGCGAGTGGCTCATCAGCAATCGCTACACATCGTCGCAGCAGCTCGCCGTGATGGGCGGCAGCGCCGGCGGCATCCTCGTAGGCCGCGCCATTACGGAGCGTCCGGATCTGTTCGGCGCCGCCATCGACCAGGTGCCCGCCTCCGATTTGTTGCGCGCCGAATTCTCCGCCAACGGGCCACCCAACATTCCGGAGTTCGGCAGCGTGACGACCGAGGCCGGATTCAAAGCGCTGCTGCAGATGAGCCCGTATCACGCGGTGACCGATGGCGTGAAATATCCGGCAGTGCTGTTGATCACCGGCATCAACGACCCGCGCGTCGATTCGTGGGAAGCCGCCAAAATGGCTGCACGTCTGCAAGCCGCCAGCAGCAGCGACAAACCCATCCTGCTGCGCGTGGACTACGACGCGGGGCACGGCATGGGTTCGACAAAACGTCAGGCCTATGCGGAGCGGGCCGACATATTCACATTCCTGTTGTGGCAGGCGGGTCTCGAGGAGTTTCAGCCATGACACGCACGCAGGAGTATCGACAGCAGCGCTTTGCCCGCCCACCGGGTGCAACCGAAATTCTGCTGGTGCGGCACGGCGAATCCCGCGCAGCGACAGCCGACTCACCGTTCCCGCTGCTCGGTGGTCACGGCGACCCGGAGCTGCACGCCAACGGCCGCGCGCAGGCGCAGCGCGTCGGCGAGCGGCTGCGACACGAAGCCATTAGTGCGGTCTATGTAACCAACCTGCGCCGCACCGTCGAGACCGCGGAGCCCCTCTGTCGACATCTCGACGTTGTCCCGATCGTGGAACCTGATCTGCGCGAGGTCTTTCTGGGCGATTGGGAAGGCGGCCTGCTGCGCATCAAGGCGCACGACAACGATCCCGTCTATCAGCGCATGATCGCCGAGCAGCGCTGGGACGTGATTCCCGGCGCGGAGTCGTGGCAGGCGCTGAATGCGCGCATCACGCGAGCGCTCACGGGCATCGCGCAGCGCCACGCGGACGAACTCGTCGTCGCCGTCGTGCACGGCGGCGTCATCGCCCATATCGTTGCCCATGCAACCGGCGCGAAGCCGTTCGCATTCAATGGCGCCGACAATGGTTCCATCAGTCATGTCGTACTTGTGCAGGATCGAATTCTGGTGCGGCGGTTCAACGACTCCAGCCATCTGACGATGACGCTCAACGCAAGAGCGCCACAAATGACCTGAGGAGATCAACCTTGAAAGCGCCCTTCTTCGCTTTGCTGTGTGCAGCGGCTACGTCGGCATGGGCCGACCTGCCCACCTATCTCGAGTCGCACTCGGGAACCGGTGACGAAATGCAGGCCTGTGTCTATTCCGATCAATCGGTGATCGAAATCAAAGCCGATGCGCAATGCCCGCCATCGAACAACACGGGCGATGCCAACGGCGGTGATCAGCTGCCTGATATCGACGACGATCAAACCGAGAGGGACGACTGACGGGGCACGCAGCGATTCATGGTAACGTGCCCGCCTTCTTGACCATCCAGGACACGCACACCATGGCATTACAACTCCGTTCCACCGTGACCAAAGCCGGCAAACTAGAACTGTCGCTTGCGCAGGTCGATGTACCCGAACCCAAGCCCGACGAAGTGCTCGTACGCGTCGACGCATCGCCCATCAATCCGTCCGATCTCGGTCTGTTATTCGGCGGTGCCGATATGACCACCGCAAAGGTGACAGGTACGCCAGACAACCCCGCCGTGACAGCAGATGTGCCGCCCGTGATGTTGAAGGCCATGGGCGGGCGCCTCGGTGAGTCGTTGCCGGTTGGTAATGAAGGTGCCGGTGTCGTGGTGAAGGCGGGATCCACCGAAGCGGCACAGGCGCTAATGGGCAAGACGGTCGCCATTCTGGGCGGAGCCATGTATGCCCAGTATCGCTGCATCAAAGCAGTGCAGTGTCTGGAACTGCCCAAGGGCACCACGCCGGCCGAAGGCGCGTCGTGCTTCGTTAATCCGCTCACAGCGCTCGGCATGGTCGAGACGATGCGCCTGGAGGGCCATACGGCGCTCTTGCACACCGCGGCCGCCTCGAACCTCGGCCAGATGTTGAACAAGATCTGCGTCAAGGATGGTGTGAAGCTCGTCAACGTGGTGCGTAAGCCGGAGCAGGTGAAGACACTCAAGGCCATGGGCGCCGAGTATGTGGTTGATACCAGTCAGCCCACGTTCCAGGACGATCTGGTCGCGGCGCTGGTGGCGACCGGTGCCACGATCGGCTTCGATGCGACCGGTGGCGGCAAACTGGCCGGCCAGATTCTGGCCGCGATGGAAGTGGCCGCGAACAAGACGGCGAAGGAATACAGCCGCTACGGCTCCACCACCTACAAGCAGGTCTATATCTACGGTGGACTGGAACGATCGCCCACCGAACTGAACCGCAATTTCGGCATGTCATGGGGCCTGGGCGGCTGGCTGCTGACGCCGTTCCTGCAGAGGATCGGGCCGGAAGCGGCACAGAAGCTGCGCGAGCGCGTCGCCTCGGAAATCCAGACGACGTTCGCGAGTAGGTATACGAAAGTGGTCTCTCTCGCCGAAGCGCTCGCGCCCTCGGAGATCGCCGTCTACGGCAA
>JAQBCT010000453.1:0-5372 GCA_032124855.1 Gammaproteobacteria bacterium | reverse complement strand
GAGATGGTTCACTGGTGTGCCCAGTCCCGTGGTTCACCCCGAAAAAACCGACATGGTCATCTTCCGTGAGAACACCGAGGACATCTACGCAGGCGTGGAGTGGGAGGCCGACAGCCCCGCTGCGAACAAGCTGCTGCGTTTTCTCAGAGATGAAATGGGCGTGACCAAAATTCGGTTCCCGGAACACTGCGGTGTGGGCATCAAACCAATTTCGGCAGAAGGCACGAAACGCCTCGTCCGCAAAGCCATTCAATACGTGATTGAAGAGGATCGCCCGTCGCTGACTTTTGTCCACAAGGGCAACATCATGAAATTCACGGAAGGCGCATTCAAAGACTGGGGCTATGAACTTGCGCGCGAGGAATTCGGGGCAACGGAACTCGATGGCGGGCCGTGGCATCAGTTCACGAACCCGAAGACGGGACGAAAGGTCGTGCTGAATGACGTGATCGCTGACGCGATGCTGCAACAAATTCTGACGCGCCCCGACGAGTACAGCGTCATCGCGACCATGAATCTCAATGGCGACTACCTCTCGGACGCGCTGGCCGCGCAGGTTGGCGGCATCGGCATTGCGCCCGGTGCAAACATCGGCGATCCCGTCGCGTTGTTTGAAGCGACCCATGGCACGGCGCCGAAGTACGCCGGTCAGGACAAGGTGAATCCCGGTTCGTTGATTCTATCGGCCGAAATGATGTTACGGCACATGGGCTGGCGAGAAGCGGCGGATCTCATCATTAAAGGCGTTGAAGGTGCGATTGCCGAACGAACCGTCACCTATGATTTCGAGAGGCTGATGTCAGGCGCGAAGCTGTTGAAATGCTCGGAGTTCGGACGAGCCATCGTTGCCAAGATGTGAACTAGTTCGACTGCGCGTACTCGCTGCGTTCGGGGGAGCGGAAACCGGCTTCGTCGGAATCGTTGTCTCGTTGCGCGGTGCGCGCCGTTTGCGGTTCAAGATCTTCTGTGGCTTGTGCGACCTCAAGTGACCGGATGTTCACGGCATGCATACCCTTTGCGCCGCGTTCGATATCAAACGCGACATCCTGGCCCGCCTTGAGCGTCTTATAGCCATCCATCTGGATTGAAGAGTAATGCACGAACAAATCTTCGCCACCATCCTCAGTGATTACAAAACCGTAACCCTTCGCGTTGTTGAACCACTTCACTTTTCCTGTCGCCATGGCGACCGATCCTCCCCTTCGAAGCTTGCCAACTGCGCCCACGGCACACCTGACACGCGAGCAAACTCCGGTCCGCGGGCCACTGTCCCCCTAAATCCGCGATGAGTCAAGGTTGCCCCAGACGCTGTCGTTTTCTGCCGCGATGCACATCCTCGAGCGGGAATTCACGCTATGATATCGGCGCATGTGGCGGGTCTTGAACTACGTGACGGCGAGTGTGATTCATCGATCGGAACTTAAGCTGAGCTTTTCGAGGGGCGACGATTCGGGCGACGCTGATCGTGGAAGCGGGCTGGCAACGGCAACGACCAAGCCGAAACTGAAGCGCCCGCCAATGTATAAGGTAATCATTCTCAATGATGATTACACACCGATGGAGTTCGTCGTCCACGTGCTGGAACGGTTCTTTGGAATGAATCGGGAGAAGGCGACCCAGATCATGCTGACGATTCACACAAGCGGCAGTGCGGTCGTCGGTATCTTTCCTCGTGATATAGCCGAAACTAAATCGGAAATGGTGAATCAATACTCGCAGGAGAATCACCATCCACTGATGTCCAAGATTGAGATGACAGACTAGGCGGAATTAATGCTGAGCAAAGATCTCGAAGTCACGCTGAACCTCGCGTTCAAGGAAGCTAGGGCCAAGCGTCATGAGTGGATGACAGTGGAGCATTTGCTGCTTGCGCTGTTGGACAACTCGGTCGCCGTCGATGTGCTCAAAGCCGTGGGAGCCGACCTCGATCGCCTGCGCAAGGAGTTGCACGAGTTCATCGAATCGACCACGCCACTCATTCCGGCTGGCGATACAGATCGCGAGACGCAACCTACGCTTGGTTTCCAGCGTGTACTGCAGCGCGCAGTATTTTCTGTGCAGTCGTCGGGTCGCAAGGAGGTCACCGGCGCCAATGTGCTGGTTGCGATATTCAGCGAACAGGAGAGTCAGTCTGTCTACTTTCTCAAGCAGCAGAATGTCGCGCGGATCGACATCGTCAACTACATCGCGCACGGCATTTCGAAAGTTGCGGGTGAAGAGGGCAGTGGTGAGTCCTCTGAACACGATGAAGAAGGCGCAGCGAGTGGCGAGGCCAGTCAACCCAGCGCGCTTGAGTCCTTTGCAACGAATTTGAATGAACAGGCGCGCAAGGGGCGCATTGACCCGCTCGTCGGCCGCGAGGCCGAGCTGGAGCGTGTGATTCAGGTGCTGTGTCGGCGCCGCAAGAACAACCCGTTGCTGGTCGGCGAATCTGGCGTTGGTAAAACGGCCATCGCGGAGGGCTTGGCCAAGCGGATCGTTGACAAGCAGGTACCAGATGTCGTGGCCGAGGGCACCGTGTACGCGCTCGATATGGGCGCGCTGCTGGCGGGAACCAAATACCGCGGCGATTTCGAGAAGCGTTTCAAGATGTTGTTGGCGGAGCTGAAGAAAAAACCACACGCCATTCTCTTCATCGATGAGATTCACACGATTATCGGTGCCGGTGCAGCATCGGGTGGCGTGATGGACGCGTCCAATCTGCTAAAGCCGGTTCTGACGTCGGGCGAAATGCGCTGCATGGGGTCGACGACCTACCAGGAATATCGCGGGATATTTGAAAAGGATCGCGCGCTGTCGCGCCGCTTCCAGAAAATCGACATCACCGAGCCGAATGTCGACGATACCTACAAGATTCTCAAAGGGCTGAAGTCACGCTTCGAAGACCACTACCACATTCGCTACACCGATAAGGCGCTGCGGGCGGCCGCCGAACTTTCGGAACGCTACATCACCGATCGATTCATGCCCGACAAGGCCATCGATGTCATCGACGAAGCCGGTGCCGCGCAGAAGCTGCTGCCACCGAGTCGCCGCAAGAAGACGATTGGTGCGGCAGACGTCGAACAGGTCGTCGCAAAGATTGCGCGAATCCCTTCAGCGCAGGTCACGACATCGGACAAAGAGGCGCTGCGGGACCTCGACAAGAAGCTAAAGATGGTCGTCTTCGGTCAGGACGATGCGATCGACCTGCTGGCTGCGTCAATCAAGATGTCCCGGGCCGGACTGAAGTCGGGCGACAAACCGACCGGCTGCTTCCTGTTCGCCGGTCCCACGGGGGTCGGCAAGACAGAAGTGTGTCGACAGCTGGCCAACGTGATGGGCGTCGAACTGCTGCGATTCGATATGTCGGAATACATGGAGAGGCACACCGTGTCGCGCCTGATTGGCGCACCGCCCGGCTATGTCGGATTCGACCAGGGTGGTCTGCTGACCGAAGCCGTCACAAAGCATCCACACAGCGTCGTACTGCTCGATGAGGTCGAGAAAGCGCACCCGGAGGTATTCAATCTCCTGCTGCAGGTCATGGACCACGGCACGCTGACCGATAACAACGGGCGCAAGGCCGACTTTCGCAACGTCGTGCTGGTGATGACCACAAATGCCGGCGCACAGGAGGCGAGCCGTGCATCCATCGGCTTTACCAACCAGGATCATACGAGCGACTCAATGGAAGTGATTCGCCGCATGTTCACCCCGGAGTTCCGCAATCGGCTCGACGCCATCGTGGCGTTTCATGCGCTCACGACCCAAGTCATCAAGACCGTCGTGGATAAGTTCCTCACCGAATTGCAGACGCAGCTTGACGAGAAACGTGTCGAACTTGTGGTGGATGACGATGCGCGGGAGTGGCTCGCACGGGAGGGTTACGACGAGAAGATGGGCGCGCGTCCCATGCAGCGGCTCATTCAAGAGAAAATCAAGCGCCAGCTGGCGGAAGATATCCTGTTCGGCGATCTGGCCGGCGCGGGCGGGACTGTGTACGTGACGGTGGAGAACGGCGAGCTTGCGCTGCGGGTAGAACCCGCCCGCGCTATCGCACGCGAAACGTGATCCGCCCCTTCGTCAGATCGTAGGGCGTCAACTCGACCGTGACGCGGTCGCCCGTAATCAGGCGAATGTAGTTTTTGCGCATCTTCCCCGAGATATGTGCGGTCACGACATGGCCGTTGTCGAGTTCCACGCGAAACATCGTATTGGGCAGGGTATCCACGATGGTCCCGTCCATCTCGATCTGTTCTTCTTTGGCCATAGACTCTGCACGTTGCAAAAGCGTCGGGCATTCTGCCGTAAGGCCCCGCGAAAGGCAAAGCGCCGCGGCGCGGTTCAGCCGAGCGCAACCCAGCTGTTGTTGATGAGCAATTCCACCGGCCGATAGTCCGTCTTGTAGCGCATCTTGGCGCAATCGCGAACCCAATATCCGAGGTAGAGGAAGGGTACCGCCTTGCTCAGGCAATATTCGATCTGGGCTAGCACCGCGAATACGCCGAGGCTGCGCCGCGCCATCGATGGCTCGAAGAAGGTGTAGATCGCAGAAAAACCGTCGCTCACCCGGTCGGTCACGGCAACCCCAACAAGATCACCGTGGCGCTCAATGGTCAGAAACTGGGAGCCGGCCCAGTCGCTCATCAGGAACGAGCGAAAGTGATCGGGGGTGGGTGGGTCCATGTCGCCACCCGCGTGGCGTGCGCGGATGTAGGTTGAGTACAGGTCGAAGTAGCGCGGCGCGGACGACGGATCGCGCATCGTGACAGTGAGGTCCGCATTTGCCGCACGTATACGACGAAACCGGCGCGACCAGCGGAAGCGGGCGACTGGGACACGCATTGGCACGCACGCCGAACATCCGTCGCAGTGTGGGCGATACAGATGATTGCCGCTGCGCCGAAACCCGACATGGGTCAGCGTGTCATACAGCGCCGGTGTTACCTCGGCCCGAGGGTCGTAAAACAGCGTGCGTGCTTCACGACCTTCGAGATAGCTGCACGGATGCGCCGATGTCAGAAAAAATTCTTGCTGTTTTTGCTCATCGCGCATCGATCTGCCAAGCGCCGGCTGCAGTTTCACGCGCACGATTATCGTCGAGTGCAGCCAAAAATGCGCGACGCGGCATCTCCTGCACGCCCAGCGAGTGCAGATGCGAATTCATCATCTGGCAGTCAATCAGAACGAACGATCGCGCCGCGAGAAGGTCCGCAAGGGCAACAAACGCCACCTTCGACGCGTCGCTGCGCCGCGTGAACATTGACTCGCCAAAGAACATCTTTCCGAGCGCAACGCCGTACAAACCGCCGACCAACTCGTCCCGGTACCAGGCCTCGATTGAGTGCGCGAAGCCGAGTTCGTGCAGTTCGGTATAGGCCGTCTGCATG
>JAQBCT010000452.1:0-3509 GCA_032124855.1 Gammaproteobacteria bacterium | reverse complement strand
GGCCATCCTGCGGCACGCGCTTCTCAGCGATGTCGAGCTTCGCCATCACCTTGATGCGCGACACCAGCAAGGGTGCCAGTGCGCGCTTGGGCTGGACGATTTCGCGCATCACACCATCCACGCGAAAGCGCACGACCAGCTGCTTTTCGAACGTTTCGATATGAATATCAGAGGCGTTTTCGCGAATTGCTTCCGCCAATAAGGCGTTGATCAGCCGGATGATCGGTGCGTCGTCTTCCTGATCCAGCAGATCTTCGGTCTCGGGAACCGAGTTGGCGAGGCTCGCCAGATCGAGCTCATCGCCCATGTCCTCAACCATCTGTCGGGCTTGCGATGAATCCCGGGAGTAGGCGCTTGCCAGGATACCTTCGAATTCTTCGTCCGAGACGCGTCGCAGCGCGATCGGCGCGTTGGCGAAGCGCCTCACTTCGGCCAGCACCCGCAAGTCCGGCTGAGTCCGGTAGACCACGTCCACGGGTGCGTCTGTGGAGGGCGTCGCCATCGTGATGGCCACGCCAAATCGTCGCGCAAACGTGAACGGTAGCAAACTGCGTCGAGTATCCAGAACTTCGCTCATCGGCTCCGCCGCGTAGAGGTGTGCATCCCGCACAATGGCGCTGAAATCATAGCAGTGCCGGCGTGAGCAGCCTACGATCGAGCGGAACTGCGCCGTCTGAGTCGCCGTTTTGGGAACCGAATCACGCCAGCAGTGGCGGGCCAGCCGCATTAAGTAGTGGCTCTGATGGACCGTTTTTTGGCGCGATCGGCCCCAGAACTAGTGATATGATCGCGTCGCCTTGGCCACCCAGCCCCGCTATCTTGAACGGTTCGAACGCAGAATTCGTACAGGAACTGTTCCAGGCACAGTCTGCCTCGCTGCTGAAGTATCTGACGTCACGATTCCGCGATCGGGAAGATGCCGCGGAAATCGCGCAGGAAGCATGGCTGAGAATGTACCGTCTCGAGCACCCGGAACACCTCGAGAACCCGCGCGCCTTTCTATTCCAGATGGCGTCGAACCTGGGCGTCGATCGCGTGCGTCACAGCACCATCGCGGCGCGCTTCAGCCGCAGCGAACTTGCCAGTCTCCGATCCGATTCACACCCGTCGGCGGAGTTTTCGGTGGCCGCACAGGAATCACTCCGCTTGGTCGAAGCGGCGTTGCGGGAACTCCCGGAGAAGTGTCGCGCTGCGTTCATCCTGAACCGGGGGCGCGATCTCACCTACCCCGAGATTGCTCGCGAGTTGGGTGTCTCCACCAGCATGGTCGAGAAATACATTATTCGTGCGCTACGCCACTTACGCGGCAAGTTGAGCGAGTAATGCGACGAACCGCACGCTGATGTTCGCCTGCCACTGAGGTAGTCGCCGCCAAAACCGTCATACTTCTCGGTAATGATGAGATGACGTGCGTGTGATGGCGAACCCTCTCGAAAGAGCACCGTGCGTGACGGACGCTGATGGAGCCATACGGTGGATCGCGCGGTTGCGCAGCCACAACGTGAGCGATGCGCAGCGTATCTGCTTCACGGAGTGGCTGGGCGAGGATATCGCGCACCGCCTTGCGTTCGATGAAGTCATGCGCGTCTGGGAACGCGCGGGAGTTGCCACACATTTGCACGTCGAGCGCAGAGCCAGCCCCGTTAGGTTGCGTCGCGACTGAGCCACGCCGCAACGGACGAACCCCGGCAACCGCAAAATCGCTTGAGAACTCACCTTCACTTCATTACCGTTCGCGGGATTTTTGGCGCTGGGGTGAAGGTTGAATTTTGTTGGCCGCCATGTGCTGTCGGTGGATCAGTTCGATCGCGAAGCGATCAGTGAGATTTTCTCTGTAGCCGATGCGATGGAGCCGTATGCGCAGCGCAAGCGGATCACCCGCGTCCTCGAGGGCGCGATCCTTGGCAATATGTTCTTCGAACCCAGCACCCGGACGCGTATTTCCTTCGGCTGCGCATTCAACATGCTCGGCGGCGAGGTTCGCGAGACGACGGAAGTCAAAGCATCTTCTCTGGCGAAGGGAGAGTCGCTGTTCGATACCGCGCGAGTGCTATCCGGCTACAGCGACATCATCGTCATGCGCCATCCGGAAGCTGGTTCGGTTTCCGAGTTCGCCTCCGCAAGCCGCGTCCCCGTCATCAATGCGGGTGACGGCCCGAACGAACATCCCAGCCAGGCACTGCTTGACCTCTACACGATCCGCAAGGAAATGGCTGCGCGCGGACGCGACATTGACGGCCTGCGGATCGCTTTGGTCGGCGATCTGCGCTACGGCCGCGCGGTGCACTCGCTGTGCAAACTGCTGGCGATGTTCGACGGCTTGAAATTCAACCTGGTGTCGCCGCCGGGGCTGGAGGCGCCCGCCGAGATTACCGAAGGGCTGCGTCGCGCGGGTCACGGGGTGACGGTGCTGAATGAACTCGCGCAGGGCATCCACCACGTGGACATTCTCTACGTCACGCGCACGCAAGAAGAGCGATTTCCGAGTCAGGACGAAGCGGATCGCTATCGTGGCCTCTTCCGCCTCAATCAGCTGGTGTACACAGAGAACTGCGAACCCAATACGGTGATCATGCACCCGCTGCCGCGCGATTCACGGTCGCAGGCGAATGAGCTTGATGCGGATCTGGATCAGAATCCTAATCTCGCCATTTTTCGTCAGACCGACAACGGCGTATTGCTACGAATGGCGTTGTTCGCGTTGATACTCAATGTGGCTGACGAAGTGCACAACCATGCGCGGCCGGTAACCTGGTACACCGCCAAGCGGATCCCGCGCGCGACCTGAGCCCTACAGCAGCTTGTCCAACTCGGGCAGTGCCTTAAACAGGTCTGCCACCAGGCCGTAGTCGGCCACCTGGAAGATGGGTGCGTCCGCATCTTTGTTGATGGCCACGATCACCTTGCTGTCCTTCATGCCGGCGAGATGCTGAATTGCTCCCGAGATACCCACGGCGATGTATAGATCAGGGGCAACAATTTTGCCTGTCTGACCGACCTGCATATCGTTGGGTACGAAGCCTGCGTCCACTGCGGCGCGCGATGCGCCGATCGCGGCACCCAGCTTGTCCGCGATGCTATCAAGCAGTTTGAAATTATCGCCGTTCTGCATCCCTCGGCCACCGGAGATGACCACCTTGGCTGCGGTGAGCTCGGGGCGTTCGCTCTTGGCGATCTCCTCACCGACGAATGATGACGTTTTCGCGTCGTGCACTGCGGCGACAGTCTCCAGCTTGGCGGAGCCGCCGGTTGCAGCCACCGGATCGAAGCCGGTGCCGCGCACAGAAATGACTTTGATTGCATCAGCGGTCTTCACCGTCGCAATGCCATTGCCAGCGTAGATCGGTCGTTTGAACGTATCGGGTGCATCGACACCGATGATGTCCGAGATCTGAGCGACGTCCAGCAATGCTGCCACGCGCGGTAAAAAGTTCTTACCCGCGGTGGTGTGCGCCGCGAGCACGTGTGAATACTTGGCACCCAGTTCTGCGACCAGCAGCGCGACGTTC
>JAQBCT010000451.1:0-20665 GCA_032124855.1 Gammaproteobacteria bacterium | reverse complement strand
GAGTCTGCCTAAGCAAACAGGACGGCTCCGATGATGCCCCGACAATCCATTAGTTCCGCGTGTGCAGCAGTTTTGCTGCTGGCCGGCGGCGCAACGTACGCCTCTGGCGACGGTCACTCGAACGACAATGCCTGCTTCGATACCACGCGTGCGATGAAGCAGGCGTGCCACGCCGACATTGCCGACGATTTCCACGAAGGCAATGCCAAATGCCTCAACAGCGACGATCCGCGTGGCTGCAAGGGCGGCGTGCGGGATGCGTATCGGACGGCGCGTGGTGAGTGCCGCGAGCAGGCCGACGGGCGTAATTCGCTGTGCGAACGGCTGCCAGACCCTGGGCCGTACATCGTCGAGCTGGACCCGGCTGATTTCACCGGACAGTGCGGTGCCGGCAATCCGTATTTCCCGCTGATTCCCGGCACGGTGACCACTTTCGTAAATGCGACCGACGGCGAGGAAGAGACTGTCGTGGTGACGGTCACCGATGAGACGCGTGAGATCGAAGGCATCGCCGCGATTGTGGTGAATGACGAAGTGTTTGAAGGTCTGCCGGATGCGTCGGGCGATCCGACGGGCGACCCGATCGAGAAGACCGACGATTACTATGCCATCGATAACGGATGCCACGTGTGGTACCTCGGCGAGATCGCGCAGAACTTCGAAGACGGCTACCTGACCAATCTCGACGGCTCCTTCATCGCCGGCGAAAACGGCGCGCAGGCCGGGATTGTGATGCTCGCCAACCCGCAGGTTGGCGATGTGTACCGCCAGGAGTTCGCACTCGGCGATGCCGAGGATGCGGCCGAGGTGTTGTCGACTACAGCGGACAGTCCGGTGTCCAGTGCGGTATTCGACTGCAGCGGCGCGTGCATCAAGAGTGAAGACTTCATCGGCCCCGACGCGGATGCCGTGGAGTTGAAGTACTACGCTGCCGGTGTTGGATTTGTCGTCGAACAGCTACCCGATGGTGCGGTGGTGCTGGAACTGGTGAAAGTCGAGAGTCCGTGAGGAAATGGGGTCGGAGTCCGCGGTCGGTACTTTTCGCGTCTTCATGATCTCGAACGGCGACCGGCACTCCGACCCCTTGCCCCGGCAGAGCGAGTCCACGATGATTCGGCGATGCCGCTATCTGAACAAGGTCGCCCCGTCGGCGGCCGCTCCGCTCACTACGCCACGCTGGAGTGATGGGCCATCAGCCGTCCGCATGACCTGGCGCTGCCGCTGTTACCGGTGATGTTGGTCGGCAGCTACGCCCAACCCGACTGGTTGATCGATCGCGCGCGCCTGAATGAACGCCTGCCCGCGCGCGTGCGGGCTCACGACCTGTGGCGCATTCCAGTACCGTTTCTGGACGAGGCGCAGGATGACGCCACGCTTGTGGCCCTGTTCGAGCAGCACGCTGCGGGTGTGGATGTGGTCACCGATGGCGAAATGCGCCGCGAAAGCTATTCCAACCGGTTCGCCACGGCACTGAACGGTGTTGATCTGGACCACCCGGGCGAGGCGCTCGATCGAACTGGACGGATGGTGCCGGTGCCGCGCGTCACCGGGCCGATCGAACGCCGCCACGCAGTGGAGGCACCGCACGTAGCGTTCCTTAAAGCGCACACGGCGAAGCCGATCAAAATCACATTGCCCGGTCCGTTCACGCTCGCGCAGCAGGCGCAGAATGACCACTACGCGAGCACCGCGGATCTCGCCATGGCCTATGCGGCAGCCGTCAACCAGGAAATGCTGGATTTGTTTGCCGCGGGCGTGGATATCGTGCAGCTCGACGAACCCTACGTGCAGGCCCGCCCCGAGGCGGCGCGCGAATATGCCGTGGCCGCCATCGATCGTGCGTTGCAAGGTGCCACCGGACACACCGCGCTGCACGTCTGTTTCGGATATGGCAAGCATGTTGCCGACAAGCCGAACGGCTATGCCTTCTGCGCGGAGCTCGATGCCTGTGTGGCAGATGAAATATCGTTGGAATGCGCACAGCCGAATGTTGATCTTGCGTTGCTCAGACTGCTGCCGTCGAAACGCGTGCACGTGGGTGTGTTGAACCTGCGTGATCACACGGTGGAAAACCCCGAGCAGATTGCGGCGCGTATCGGTGATGCATTGCGGCATATCAGTGCGTCGCAACTCGTGGTGGCACCCGATTGCGGCATGAAGTATCTCCCGCGTGACGTTGCATTCGCGAAGTTGCGAGCGATGGTGACCGGACGGGATCTCGCGCGAACGCGCCTATAGAATCGGCCGTCGAGCCGGGCGAGGAACTGAGAACAAGCGATGCAGGACTACGAGCGAGAATTTGTATCCCTGGTTTCCCCCACCGCCGCGCGCAACGGCGCGGGCTTTCATCCCTGTCAGGGGCTCTACCACACCCCGCGCGGTAAGCGGCCGCGCACAGCCTTCATCGCCACGCACTACAACGTCGACTTCAGCGAGCACTACCTCGGCGAATTCCTGGCGCGTCGCGGGTTCGGCTTTCTCGGCTGGAATACGCGGTTTCGCGGCAATGAAGCATTCTTTCTGCTGGAGCATGCGCTGATTGATATCGGCGCTGGCGTGCGCTGGCTGCGCGAGCGTGCTGGTGTTGAGCGGGTGGTGATTCTTGGCAATTCCGGCGGCGGATCGCTGATGGGTGCCTATCAGTCCCAGGCAGTGACCCCCAGCATCCAGCCGACCCCGGGCCTGCGATTGCCACCGGCAGTGCTCGAACTGCCGAGCGCCGATTTGTATGTATCCCTGTGCGCGCATGCCGGGCGCCCCGAAGTGTTGACGGCCTGGATGGATCCCGCGGTTGTGGACGAACGTGACCCCACGCTGACGGATCCAGAACTGGATATGTACAACACGGCCAATGGACCGCCGTACAGCGAGGTGTTCGTGACCCGCTATCGCGCCGCGCAGGAGGCGCGCAACCATCGCATCACCGACTGGGTAGTCGATGAGCTTGCGCGTTTGAAAGCGCATGGCCTGTTCGATCGTGCGTTTACGCTGCAACGCACGTGGGCTGATCTGCGGCTCATGGACGGCAGCCTCGATCCTTCGGAGCGCACGGTCGGGCTGTGCTATGCCGGTGATCCGAAGGCCGCTAACTATTCACCGCGCGGCATTGGTCTGACCAATACGTTGCGCACGTGGCTATCGATGTGGAGTCTGCGCGATTCACACTGCCGGGGTGCTGCGCATCTGGCGCGCATTGAAGTGCCGGCACTCGTGATACAGAGCATGGCGGACACGGGGGTATTCCCCAGCGATGCGCGCGGCATTCACGACGCGTTGGGCAGCGCCGAGAAAACGCTGCACTTCATCACGGGTGATCATTATCTGGAACAACCTGCCACCGCGCGTGACGCAGCGGCTGATCTGATCGCGGCGTGGGTCGACGCCAGAACCTGAGTAAATATCGCAATGCATATGATTCGAATGTTGGGTGTGCTGTGGCTCGTGGTCGGTTGTGCGGCCTCGAGTAACGTCTCGCACAATCTGGAATTCTGCTGCGGCACGAAGGGGCCGCCGCTTGTCACCTATGATCTGTCGCTGCAAGACGTGCCGGGATTCCTGGCGCCGTATCTGCGCGAGGAGCTTGAAGCGGCGCTGCTGGCCAAGGGGTTGCAGGCGGTGACGGATGCACCCGCGGCGCACATCACGCTGACCTACAGCGAGGTTTATCCCGATGCCAGGGAACCGTTGCCCAATGACGGCTTCAGCGACCCGATGCTCTCGACACGCCCGCGGCATTTCATCGCGCGCGTGACGCTTGCAATTCGACGGGCCGATGGCGCCGAGGTTCTGCGCGGCACGCTCTCGCGGCTGCACACCGTCTCGGTGGGTGACTACATGCACCAGCGCGCACGCGTTCCCATACGAGCGGGGTTCGCCGACCTGCTGAAGCGATTGCCGCAACAGGAATGAACGCGCAACCGCTGAGCGGGCTCACGGTGCTCGACTTCGGGCAGATCTACAACGGCCCCTACTGCGGCTTTCTGCTCGCCATGGCGGGCGCGCGCGTAATCAAGGTGGAATCGCCGCCGGCTGCTCAAGGCGTTGGTGATGCGCGCCGATGTGCTGCTGGAGAACTTCTCGCCCGGGACGATGGATCGACACGGTGTCGGCAGCGTTACGCTATGCGAACTCAACCCGCGCCTCATCTATGCGGCGGGCACCGGCTTCGGGCGCACAGGACCTGATCGCGATTATCTGGCCATGGATATCACGGTGCAGGCGATGAGCGGCATCATGGCCATCACCGGCGACGGTGAGGGCCCGCCTCTGAAAGCGGGCGCGGCACTGTGTGATTTCCTGGGCGGTATCCACCTCTACGGCGGCATCGTCACGGCGCTGTTCCAACGGGAACGCACAGGGGCGGGCTGTGTCGTGGATGTGGCGATCGGGGCTTGTGGGCTTCAGCCTGTTGGAGGGGCTTCAGCCTGTGGGAGGGGCTTCAGCCTGTGGGAGGGGCTTCAGCCCCGATCCTTGTTCGAGAAGCCTACGACAAGGATCGGGGCTGAAGCCCCTCCCACGCCGTGTCGCGGATTTCCTGGGCTTATCCGCCACTGAAGTCGCCGGGTTGCGTGACGCGCAGGTCATCTGAGCTTAATCTAGCCGGCTTTCTGTGGAGTCCTGTTGATGTCAGTTCAGTTTGACTCGGTCGAATCGGTGATTGCAGGTATTGCCGCGGGCGAGATCGTCATCGTCGTGGACGACGATGATCGTGAGAACGAAGGCGATCTGATCATGGCGGCGTCGCGTGCGACGCCCGAAAAAGTTGCCTTCATGATCCGTCATACCAGCGGCATCCTGTGCACGCCGATCCTGGAGGACGAGGCGAAACGACTGCATCTCGACCCGATGGTGGCGCGCAACGACGCGCCGATGAGCACCGCCTTCACCGTGTCAGTGGACTACCGTCAGGGCCTCACCACCGGCATCTCGGCGGAGGAGCGTGCCAACACGGTGCAGGCGCTGGCCAACAGCAACGTGGGTGCGTCCGACTTCGTGCGACCAGGGCATATCTTTCCGCTGGTGGCCCGCACGGGCGGCGTGCTGGTGCGTTCGGGACATACAGAGGCGGGCGTTGATCTCGCCCAGCTCGCCGGCCTGCCGCCGGTGGGTTTGCTGGCCGAAATCGTCAACGACGATGGCACCGTGAAGCGATTGCCCCAGCTGCGTGAATTCGCGGCCGAACACCATCTGAAGATCACTTCGATTGCAGATCTGATCACGTACCGGCAGCGCCGCGAACACCTCGTGGAACGCGTGCGCGAATTCTCGGTGCGAACATCCATCGGAGTCGCGCGAGCGCTCGCCTATAAGACGAAGTTCGAGGACGCCGAACATCTGGCTTTGGTATTCGGACGCATCGAGCGCGACAAAAGTATCGCGGTGCGCATTCATCGCGAAAAGCTGGTGGAGGATATCTTTGGACCGCAGGGCGATCATCCTGCCCGTCTGCTCGAGGTCGCGTTGCAGCGCATCCACAGTCTGGGTGGGGGTGTGATGATCTACCTTCGCAGCGGTTTCGTGGGTGTGCCATTGGATACGCTGACGAACCCTGAAGCGCCGAGCCGGGCGGATGCGCGGCGCGCGGAATGGCTGGAGATCGGGGTTGGTGCGCAGATCCTGCGCGACCTCGGTGTGGAGCGCATCCGCATCATTGCAGGGCGTGAAGTGGACTACGTGGGCGTGGCTGGCTTCGGCTTGACGCTTGAGGGTACCGAGCTGCTGGGTGATTGAGGTGGCTGGGTGACGGCGTGGGCGCGGTAATGGAAGCCCCGGGCGTTGCCGCACGGACCCGCGTAGACGATGCGGATATCGCGCGTACGCGTCCCGCATTCACGACAACGCACGCGTTCGCGGACATCGGCCACCGTGCTGTCGTGCGGTAGTGTCTGCATCAGCGGGTGCAGATCGATGCGAGTCATCCGTTTGCATGCGATGCACACACCGTAGAGTTCGAAATGCGATACGAGGTCGGTCAGTGTCTGCATACTGTATAAATATACAGCACTCTCGTCATGGCAGGTGATCGGCCGCGCATTGCGATCAGCGCTGGCGATCCAGCGGGCATCGGCGGCGAAGTGCTCGCCAATGCGTTGGCTTCGGGGGCGCTGCATGCGTTGTGCGAGCCGCGCCTATTCGGCGCCCGGTGGGCGCTCGAGGATGGCGCGCGAGCGGCTGGAGCGAGCCTGCCCGCACTCGATTTCCACGATGTCGACGTCCCGCGTCCGGCGGATTTTCGGTTCGGCGCAGTCTCGGCTGCCTGTGGTTTGGCGGCCGTGCGTGCCGTAGAGATGGCGGCAGCGATCACTGCCCAGGGCGCAGCCGCGGCCATGGTGACGTGTCCGATCAACAAGGAAGCGGTGCACGCTGCCGGCTTTATCGATGACATCGGACACCAGGAAATTCTGGGCCGCCTGACGGGTTCGAAGTGGACGGCGACCTTGCTGATGACACCTGGCCTGCGCGTCGTGCATTTATCCACACATAAGTCGTTGATCGAGGCGGCGCGCTTTGTCACCAAAGCAACGATCATCGAAAAGCTGCAGATCACCACCGACACATTGGCGGGCTGGGGGATGGTTGCGCCGCGCATTGCCGTGGCAGCATTGAATCCGCACGGCGGTGAGGGCGGCCTGCTGGGACGGGAAGAAATCGAAGAGATCGCCCCCGCGGTCGAGTACGCTCGTAAGCAGGGTATGAATGTCACGGGACCGATCCCAGCCGACTCGGTATTCAACCGCGCCATTGCAGGCGAATTCGACCTGGTGCTGGCGATGTATCACGACCAGGGCCACATCGCGATCAAGGTGCATGACTTCGCGCGCAGCGTCACTGCGACGCTGGGCATCCCCTTCATACGCACGTCAGTGGATCATGGCACCGCGTTTGATATCGCCGGCCGTGGTGTGGCGGACCCTACCAGCCTGATTGCCGCGGTGCGGGCCGCCGTGACCCTGTCGGAGGGCCGTTTCGGACGCGATGGATTCTGATGCCATTGGTTGGCAAACTCCGGTGCCTGGCACCGATAAAACGAACGGGGGATGAGCGATGAAAGCAGCCGTATTTCGTGAAGTGAACAAGCCGATGGACGTGGAGGAGGTGCAGATCTCCAAGCCGGGTCCGCGCGAGGTGCTCGTGCGAACGGTCGCGGCGGGTGTCTGCCATTCGGATATGCATTTTTTCAATGGCACATACCCCGGCCAGTTGCCCTTGATCCTGGGCCATGAGTCGGCGGGTGTCGTGGAGCAGGTCGGCTCGGCGGTTACTTACGTCAAGCCGGGCGATCATGTCATTACGTGTCTGTCGGTGTTCTGCGGTACGTGTGAGTTCTGCCTGACCGGGCATATGTCGCTGTGCCAGGAACCGGCGCTGCGCCGCGGCGAGAAGGAAGAACCGCGGCTGGCCAAGAATGGCACGCGGGTGAATCAGTTCGCGAATCTCGGATCGTTCGCTGAACACATGCTCGTGCACGAACATGCGCTGGCAAAAATCCGCCCCGACATGCCATTGGATCGTGCGGCCCTGATCGGCTGCGGCGTCACCACAGGCGTGGGCGCCGTCATCCACACGGCCAAGGTCGAACCGGGGACCAGTGTGGTGGTGATCGGCTGCGGCGGCGTGGGTCTGTCGTGCATCAACGGTGCGGCCATTGCCGGCGCCGGCCGGGTCATTGCGGTGGATATGGTGAAATCCAAACTCGATCTTGCACTGAAATTCGGCGCCACGGATGTGGTCAACGCCAAGGAAACCGACGCCATCGAAGCGGTTCGCGAGCTTACCGGCGGCGGTGCGCACTACACCTTCGAGGCAATCGGCCTGAAAGCGACGGCGCAACAGGCTTTCAAGATGCTGCGACGGGGGGGCACGGCCACAGTCATCGGGATGATCCCGCCTGGGCAGATGGTGGAGGTGCACGGACCCGAACTGTTGCAGGAGAAAAAGCTGCAGGGGTCATTCATGGGTTCCAACCGGTTCCGTGTCGACATGCCGCGCTACGTCGACTTTTATCTGCAGGGCAAGCTGCACCTGGACGACATGATTTCGCGACGCATCAAGCTGCCCGACGTCAACGATGCGCTGGCGGCG
This sequence comes from Gammaproteobacteria bacterium, assembly GCA_032124855.1. Taxonomy (GTDB): domain Bacteria; phylum Pseudomonadota; class Gammaproteobacteria; order Pseudomonadales; family Azotimanducaceae; genus DATJGR01. Next base: position 12,583 of record JAQBCT010000451.1, on the reverse strand, counting down.
CTGGAAACCGGCGAGATCGCGCGTAGCGTGATCATGTTCGAATAGCGGCAGGAGAAAATCGTGCGCTGGATGTCATTCGAGAAGGCGGGGCGGGCGTCCTACGGCGTCGTGGTGGGCGACGGAGTAGTGGACGTGGGCATGCGTCGCCCGGAGCAGCGCACCCTGAAGGAACTGTTGGCAACGGGTGAATTGATGACGGCTGGTGCGGAGGCCGCCAAACGCCAGCCGGATCACGCGCTGAAGAACGTTCGCTACCTGCCGGTGATCACGGATCCCGACAAGATCCTGTGTGTGGGCATCAACTACAAGGCGCACCAGGAGGAGACGGGGCGCGACCCCACCAGCCAGCCCACCATCTTTGTCCGTTTTGCCGCCGCCCAGATTGGCCATGAGCAGCCGATGATCCGTCCGCACGAGTCGGAGCGGCTGGATTTCGAGGGCGAGATTGCGCTGGTGATCGGCAGACGCGGCCGCCGGATTGCTGCGGCCGACGCGCTGGATCATATAGCGGGTTTCAGCTGCTACAACGACGGCAGCGTGCGTGATTATCAGCGCCACACGACGCAGTTCACGCCGGGAAAGAACTTCGTTGGCACGGGTGGTTTCGGGCCCTGGATGATGACGTCGGATGAAGTGGGCGACCTCGGCGCCATGGAAGTGACCACCCGTCTGAACGGCGAGGTGATGCAGAAGGCAACGGCCTCGCTGCTGATCTTCGGCTTCGCCGAGATCATCGCCTATTGTTCGACGTTCACCGAACTGGTGCCGGGCGATGTCATTGTGACGGGTACGCCGGGTGGCGTCGGTGCTGCACGCAATCCGCCCGTCTTCATGAAGGAAGGCGATGTCATCGAGGTGGCGGTCACACCGATCGGCGTGTTGCGCAACCGGGTTGCCGTGGGTTGATTGACGGTTGTGGGAGCGACTTTAGTCGCGATCTTTGTTTGAGCAGCCCAGGACAAGGATCGGGGCTGAAGCCCCTCCCACAAGGTCCAACAAGGTTTCGCCAGGTCTCACAAGGATCGATGCTGAAGCCCTCCCACGGCGTCGCGCAGCGACGGCTCAGCCCAGCGACTTCGCGCCCGGCCGACCCACCGCACCGGCGACCATATCGCGCGCTTCCTTGCTGGACGACAGTGTCGGCTTGCCCCTTGCCGCGAAGTTGTACGGTGTCGTGTCGATATCCTCGAGTTCAATTTCACCGGCAAGCACGGCCGCTTTCCACTGCTGATGCGCGCCTTCGAGCGCGTGGAATTCGGGCATCACTTCACGCGCGAAGAGCTCAAGGCTGGAGCAGATATCCTCGTGCGAATTCTTGCCGGCCTGATTGAGCAGGATGACCTGATCCACGTTGGCGGCTTCCAGTTCCAGCAGTCGGGCGCGGATCGTCGCGGGCGAACCAATCAGTTCGCTGCCCGTGCGCTTCTGTCCCGCCGGCGTCTGTTTCCACGCCTGGTAGCGCTCCCAGAAGTTGACCGTGCCCGGTTCGAATGGACCTTCCTTGTTGTACAGCTGTAAGGCGAACTGAAAGAACGTCCAGCCGTCCGCTTTGCGCCACGCCTCTTCGTCGGTCTCGGCGCACATGAAGCCCGATACCACGGCAATATTCGGATTGGTCTGATAGTCGCAGAGCTTCTCCAGATCGCGGATGTAGGTGTTGTAGTACGCGTGCACCCACGCCTGCGCCGCATTGAGGTCGGCGAATTTGAAACACAGCGAGCCCATGCCGCGGTGCGCGGCATAGCGGATGGTGTCGAGCTGCGAGCACGCCACCCACAGCGGCGGGTGTGGCTTCTGCAAAGGCTTGGGCACGACCGCGCGTTTGGGGAATTTGAAGAACTCGCCGTCGTACTCCCAGCCGTGATTCCAGAACATCGGCAGCACGCAGCGCACGCCGTCCTCCCACACATCACGTTTGTCGCGAAAACGCAGATTGAACGGATGTAGCTCGGTGACCGATGCACCTTCTCCCAGGCCAAGTTCCACACGACCATCCGATACCAGATCCAGCGTCGCCACTTTTTCCGCCACGCGCGCGGGGTGGTTGGTGGTGAGTTGAATGATGCCGTGGCCGAGGCGGATATTTTTCGTCCGCTGGCTGGCGGCGCCGAGGAAAACTTCGGGGGCGGAGGAGTGGGAATACTCTTCCAGAAAGTGATGCTCCACTTCCCACGCGTAGTCGAATCCCAGCTGATCGGCCAGTTCGATCTGGTCGAGTGATTGTTTGAACAGGCGGTGTTCGCTGTCTTCGTTCCAGTCTCTGGGCAGCTGGTGTTCGTAGAAGATGCCGAATTTCATTCCGATCCCCCGATATGAAGCCAAAAATGGAGCCGCCGGCCATGGTGGCATCGGACCTGAGAAACTGCAAACGCGCTGACGGGCACGACATAACGTCCGGAAAAGTCATTGAAATCAATGGGATCAGTCAATATTCTCCGATGCATCTGCGAGCTCTCCAGAATTGGTTCATGGGGGCTTGCGTTTTTCTCCATTATTGTGTTTGAATGCGCCGACGTTCAGTGAAGCCGGGGAGTTGGGGTACCGCTGACAAACATCTCTAGGGTCCAGGTCGCTGGACAAGAGCCCGCCACGAGGCGGGCTTTTTTTATGCGTCAAATTTTGTGCGTCAAAGGGGCATCATGGCAGGCATGACACGACGCCTCGCCTGGCTGTGCACGCTGCTGCTGCTCGATGCCTGCACCGCAGCTATCCCCGCGCCGGTGTACGGACCTCACGACTCACCGCAAGTCGCATTCGCCGAACTGGTTGAAGACAATCCGTACGGTATCGCTGCCGACCAGGACGTGCTGCGGCTTCCCGCTGCGGCAGCCCAGCTGGTTGATGACGTCAAGCGCAAGAAGCGATCGCGTCAGCAGCGCGTCAAAGCGATCGGTGCAATGTTCATTCAAGGTGGCGTGCTGGGAATGCAGTACGAAACCATGCAGACCGGCACGGCCGCGCAGACCTTTGAGCTGCGGAGCGGCAACTGTCTTGCGTACACGCACCTCTTCATCGCGATGGCGCGTCATGCGGGTATCGATGCACGGTATCGCGAAGTTCTGGGCGTGCCGCAATGGGACAGCGTCGGTGACTACGTCATGTTGAACCGCCACATCGCCGCCTACGGCGAATTGAGTGGCGGTGATACCTACTTTGCAGATTTCGGCTTTCTCGATGAGACCGAGCGAAACTTCGGGCGCGTGATCTCGGACAGTCGAGCCCGCGCACAACATTTCAACAACCTCGGCGCGCGTGAACTGGTGGCGGGCAATGTGGCAGCCGCGATCCGATTGTTTGCGCGCGGGCTCACAATCGACACTGGCATCGGCTATCTGTGGACGAATCTCGGAACGGCCTATCTGCGCGACGGCGATCCGCGCAGAGCGGAACTTGCGCTGCGCGAGGCGGTGCGGATCACGCCGTGGGATGTGACGGCACTCAATCAGCTGACGCGGCTGTATCAGAGCCTCGGGCGGGAAGAGCTTGCTGCCTACTTTCGTCAGCGCAGCGAATCCGCACGCCAGCAGAATCCGTACCTGCAGTTCGCCTGGGCCATCGAATCGCGCGACCAGGGCGACTCAGCCGCTGCGATCAGGTATCTGCGCCGCGCCGTCGCGAGCTCGCCGGATGAAATCTACTTCTGGCTGGAACTCGGAAAGACCTATGTGCTGATGCACGACGCCAAGGGGGCCAAAGCTGCGCTGATTCAAGCCGAGTCGATGATCGAAACGGCCGAGCAGCAGGCCGCGTTCGGAGCCGCCATCGATGAGCTGCTGCGTCTTACGGGTACCGTGCCAGAAACCGGCGCACCAGCGAGTTGAATTCCGCAGGCTTCTCGAAATAGGTCGAGTGGCCGCTGCCCGTCACGACCGCAAATTCTGCGTCGATCGATTCTGCAGTGGCGCGTAGCAGCGCCGGGGGGAAGGTGACGTCGAGATCGCTTGCGATCATGAGCACGGGCACCGGAAACGGTCGCAAACGCTCCGGCGCGATGAACGCGTCGCGGGCCATCAGCGCTGCCAGCGGCATCGGCGTGGTATTGAAACGCGTGATCGCGCTGTACAGGAATGCGCCATTGGGGTTGGTGTCGCGATAGGGCTGTCCAAGCGTCATCGCGGTGAGGTCGTCGGCGGTCGGCCGTGGGACGAGGATGCGCATCTGATCGCGCAGCGCGTCGGTGTAGATGGCGCCTGGGGTATTCCCCAACACGAGTGCAGAAACGCGTGAGGGATGATTGACCGAGAGTCGGACCCCGGTCCAGCCGCCCATCGACTGACACACTACGGCGGCGCGATCAATGCCTTCGGCGTCCAGAATTGCCAGGGCATCGGCATCGAAATGGTGCGCCGCGAATTGTTCGGCGTCGCAAGTCGAACGGCCGAAGCCGCGATGGTCGAAGCAGATCACCCGATGATCGCGCGAGAATTCGGGGACCTGTTGCCACCAGCTTGCGGCGTTGCCGCCCGCACCGTGCGCGAACAGGATGGCGGGACCGGAGCCCGAGGTCTCGTAGTAGATCTGCGCGCCGGCTGACGTGATGGTGGGCATGACTAATCCTCGCTGGAACCAATCATTCTAGCGTTGCAGCGTGCTGCGACGCGCGACGAAATCGGGCGGCGGATCGGGCGGCACAATGAACGGTGCTCGCGGGACGATCACTGGAAAGAACGCCTCGGGAAATTGGTAGGGCGCGGCCACGCCCGCCTGCCGCCAGGAGACGACTTGCGCGGTTCCCCCGATCAGGTTCGAGGCAATGCCATCCCACACCGCGATGAGCTCGTGGCTGCGCTGCGTCACGTAGGCTCCCGCCAACGCATACTGCTGGGCGCGCTGCTGCTGACCGTCCGGGTCTGTCTGTTCGAGTTCGGCGAGCGTTGCGAATTTCAGGGGCATCTCGACGTAGAACGACGCGCGTCCGAGTAGCGCCTGAAATTCTTCGATGGATTCGCCGCGACTCATCGATTCATGGCTGCCGAAGTCGCGCGCGTAGATTTCGTACGGCAGCGGCAACGGCACCTCGAGACGTACCTGTGGAATGCGCTCCAGCGCGATACGCGCCACCAGCCGATCGGCGCCCTCAGCAAGGGGGGAGAGCAGCGTGAAGGCGGCGTCGGAATGTTCTGCGACGATCGCATCCAGCACATCTTCGATCGCCTTCGTGAGGCTGGCGCGCTGTTGCAGCGCGCGCCCCATGCGATGCCCCGTCACGCCGATGACACACCTGCGTCGTATCCCGCGGCCGGCGCGATGACGCAGGATCTGCGGGGTCGATGCTGCGGACGCCAGGTCGTAACTGCGATCGGCCAGTGCCTCCGGTGGGCGCAGATCCGTCACCTTGCCGAATGCCGAGCGCGCGAGGCCGTGCCGCCAACCGGCTACATAGCGCGAAGCGATGAACCGGTTCTTCTCGATGCGCGCGATGAGTTCGATTTCATCCGGCTCGAACGTGGTGACGGCGTCAACGTCGCTCTCGACGCAGCCGACGGCGCGCAGCTTGCTGTCCAAGTGATCCGCTTCGTGACGATTGTCGCGGCGGTAGCCCTCCGCAAGATTGCGCCACGGCATGTGTGATGGTGCGTCCGGCGCGAAATCGGCGTGCCGCGCACCTTCATCGAGATAATTTTCGTGTAGCGCGCGTGCCAGATCATCCTGGCGTGCGTTGATGATCGTCTCTTCGTTGAGGATCTCATCGAGCGTGCCGAATGCGGCCAGGCCGTCCGGTGTCTCGGGATCCGGTTCAACCGACTCGAGCATCCGTGCCAGCCCGCCGGATGTGCGCATGTGCAGCAGAATTGGCGCATTCGCGTCGCGTTGCAGCAGCGTGGCCCGTCGGAGCACGAGCGCCTTTGCCAGCGATTCAGCGTCGTCTTTGCCACAGACAACGAACTGACTCACGCCGGCGATGGCGCTGTCGTCGGTAATTCTGCGCAGCGTCTGAAGTGTGGGTGGCGCCTCGATGCCCGTGATCTCGACTGCATGGGATAGCCCGGGATGGTCCGCACAGAGTGCGTCGACGAAGCGCTGTACGTCGCTGGCGCAGACGGTTACGCGCGGCAGGTTCTGGCTGGCAAAATGCGCGGTATTCGCCGCTTGCAGCAGCACCTGGCGCGCCATGCGTGTGGCCCCCACGATGACGATGTGCACGCGATCTCGCGCCATGGCGTCTGCATAAACGTCGCTGGGATGGTCGAGCGAAAGCTTGCGGGCAGCGAGCTCGTCGGCATTGAAAAAGCTCGTCTCGACGAGATCGCGGCCGAGGAACAGCTTCGGGTAGTCCTCCAGTCCGTGCGCCAACGACGGATCTGTCATATGACAGTGGATGCGCAACGGTGCGGCGCCCGACAAACGTCCCGTGTGCTCCAGCAGTGTTTTCACGGACACGGTGAGCTCGACGTTTGCCGCATCGTTCATGAACGCCACGAGATTGGCCGCCCGCCGCACGCCGCTGCGCCGCAGGATGGTGGTGCTCATGGGATCACCGATGATCACTGGCACGTTCAACCGGCGCACGCGCTCGATGCGCGGGTTGCCGGCGTCGCTTTCAATGACGGCGAGTGGCAATGCGCTATCCGCGCAGGCGCGCGCAAAGTGCCAGCTCAATTCGTCCAGCCCCACCAGCACGATGTGTTCACGCATCAGGCGCACACGCTGATTGGACAAAGTGATCCACGCGTCACGCGCCAGCACGAGCATGACGGAGATGACGGTCACCATCGGCGCGACTATACGGGCAACCTGGAGTTCCCAAGGCAGCGGCGACATATCAAACGTCCAGTCGCCTTCGAGTCCGAACAACTGCACGGCCCGATAGAGCTGAGTGAACAGTTCATTCGGGAACGACGCAGGGTCGGCGCGAACCTGGCCGAGGATCGTGAGCAGCAGCACCACCACGAACGCGGTGATGATCAGATTGGTACGATTACCCAACGCAGCGCCTCAACGTGGCTTACGGTGGAGGGCGATTTGTCGTCCTATGGAGTCTCGTTCAAAACTTCGAGCACCCGGGCCGGATGTGCTTCGGCTTTGGGCACGCGTTGCCAGTGTTTACGCACCTTGCCATTGGCGCCGATCAACACCGTGGAGCGAATCACGCCAATCGTCTTCTTGCCGTACATCATCTTTTCGCCATAGGCGCCGTACTTGGTCATCACGGCGCGATCGGGATCGGATAACAACGGAAACGGCAGCGCATATTTCTTGGTGAATTTCTGGTGCGATGCATCGCCGTCCGCCGAGATGCCCAGCACCACCGTGCCGGTCTTTTTGATGTCGTGCCAGAGATCGCGGAATCCGCACGCTTCCTTGGTGCATCCCGGGGTGTCGTCCTTCGGGTAGAAGAACACGACCACGTTCTTGCCCTTGAAATCCTTCAGCTCCACTGTGTTTCCGTTGGCGTCCTTGAGAGCGAATGCGGGTGGGGCTTTACCTTCTTCGATGGCCATTGCGAGCTCCTGGATTGTGCGGGCGGGGCGCGATTGTAACTTACAGATGCTGCGTGAGACCGCCGTCGAGCGGGAACACCTGACCCGTGACATAACCGGCGCCGCCACCGCACAGCCACACCGCGAGCGCGCCAATATCGGCCGCGCTGCCCGGCCGCTTGATGATGGGAAATCGCAAGGCGCGCGCCGCCCGATCATCCGACGGGTCGATTCTGTCGTGCATCCAATCCATCCACCCCAGTGCAATTGCATTGACAGTGATGTGTTCAGCCGCCACTTCGCACGCCAGCGCGCGAACCAGGTTGTGCACAGCGCCATGCGCCGCCGCATAGGCTGAAGTGTTGGCCACGCCACGCTCACCCAGTGCGCTGGTGAGCAGCACGATGCGGCCCCCATGGTGTTGCTTGCGCATGGTTGCAATAGCCATCTGGCAGGCAGTGAATTGGCTCGCGAAGTTGGCCAACATGACGCTGCTGAGTTGTTCAGGCGCGATTTCGCACACGGGCCGGGCCAGAAACGAATCGAATCCGCTGATGAGAATGTCGAGGGAATCGTGAACGGCGATGGCGCCTGGCAAGACCCGATTCGATTGCGAGGGGGAGACCAGCTGCCGGGTGACCATGGCGCCCGCAGCAGCACACGCATCAGCGATGGCGTCAATCGGCTCTGCGACGTTGCCGACAACCAGCGCGCGCTGACCGGCCAGATCAAAGCCTTCGACGTTGCCGCTCATGGCGTGCGGTCCGGCGCGCGATCATGGTGCGGTCGCCAGTCGGCGGGACCCAGACCGCCGGCGAGCCCGCCGCCGTCCACAATGAAGCTTTGCCCCGTCACATAGCTTGACGCATCGGACGCCAGGTAGACGGCCAGCGGCCCCATCTCCCACCACTCGCCCACGCGCTGCAGCGGAATGCGCCGACCACGCTGCTCACGCAGCTGCGCTTCGCGTTCGTCGGCGGGTGGTCGCTGCAAGACGAAGCCCGGCACGATCACGTTCACGCGGATATTCTGCGGGCCTAGCATCGTGGCGGCCGATTTGGTGAGCGCAATGACACCGGCCTTCGCCGTGGGATACGCAAAGGTGCGGTTGCCGCGCAACGCCATACCGGATGCGATATTGATGATCGACCCGCCGTGGCCCTGTTCGACCATCGCGGCGGCGGCGCTGCGGCAGCAGTAAAAGTTGCTGCTCAGATTGGTGGCGATCACTGCATCGAAAACGGCGTCCGGATACTCCCAGAACGGCCAGTCGCCGTGACCCACAGCGCCGCCGCCGGCATTGGCCACCATGATGTCCACTCGGCCGTAGTTGTCGGCGCAGCGTGCGACGAGTCTTTTCACCTGCGCAGAGTCGGTGACGTCGCAGCGTGCCGCGATGGCGGCACCGCCTGCGTCCATGATCTGTCCCGCTGTCTCGTCGATCTCGTGTTCGGTGCGCGCCGCGCAGACGATGCGGGCACCGGCCTGGGCTAACGCCTTCGCCATGGCGCGACCCAGACCGCGCCCGGCGCCCGTGACAATGGCGGCGCGTCCGTCGAGGCGCATCGATTTCATCTCAACGGTACCCTTCGACTGTGGGACGGCGCGGCAGCTGCCACCACAATGCTTCGCAGCCTTTGGCGAGCTCGTCGTCCCACTGAATTTCCAGTGCCGCGAGATTTGCATCCAGCTGCTCTGCACGGCTGACGCCGATGATCGCGCTTGTTATGCCGGGCTGACGCAGCACCCAGCTCACGGCGACGGATGCCGCCGACAGGCCGCGTTGCGCCACCATGGCGGAGAACGCTGCCACGGCTTCGAAAACCGTGTCGTGCCAGTAGCGGCCCTGGTACATCCGTGCGGCGGATCCCAAGGTGAATCGCGTATTGTCCTGCAGGCCATCCTCGCGCCGGTACTTCCCGGACAACATTCCGCCGGCGAGCGGGTTGTACGTCAGCACACCGAGGCCCTCGTCGCGCGCCAGCGGCAGCAACTCGGTTTCGATGTCGCGATACAGCAGGTTGTAGCGCGGCTGCAGTGAGGCATAGCGCGACAAGCCGAGGCGATCCGCACTCGACAGCGCCTGGCCGAGCCGCCAGGCGGGGTAGTTCGAGCAGCCGATGTAGCGCACCTTACCGGCACGCACGAGATCGTCGAACGCGCGCAACGTTTCGTCCACGGGCACGCGCGCATCGAAGCCATGCGCCTGATATAGATCGATATGATCCGTCTGCAGACGTCTCAGGCTGGCGTCGATGGACTCCATGATGTGCTGGCGCGACAGACCCGAGGCGTTAGGCCCGCGGCGCATGGGCGCAAAGCACTTGCTGGCCAGGATGACCCCGTCGCGATTGCCCCGTGACTGCATCCAGCGCCCGAGAATCGCCTCGGTGGTGCCTACGGTATCGAGCGAACCGCCCAGGGGGTAGCCGTCTGCCGTGTCGAGAAAGCTCAGGCCCCGTTCGAAGGCTGTATCGAGAATGCTGAGGCTGGTCGGTTCATCCACCTGAAAGCCGAAGGTCATCGTACCCAGACACAGCGCGGGTACCTCCAGGCCGTTGCGTCCCAGCCGGCGCATTTCCATGAGTCTTCCCCCAAGCTCGTTTTTCGCGAGCTTGTGACGAAGCCGGTACCTTTGCAACCGGGCCGCCGGTGCGAATGCAACGGGGCGGCCGGTGCGAAGGCACCCGGGTCTTGACGCGGTGCGGAGCGCGCTGAATAGTCGGGCAAAGACAACAGGCGCACTCCATGAACTATCCGACCATTTCCGCGGATTCGCATATCACAGAGCACCCGGATACGTACACGCGCTACATCGACGCGAAATTCCGTGACCGCGCGCCCCATGTCGTGGCGACGGCGGACCACGGTGATGTATTCATCATCGACGGCATGGACCGTCCCATTCATCTCGGATTGGTGGCTGCTGCCGGCAAGGCGCCGGAGGAAATCAACGAGTCGGGCGTGCGCTTCGAGGAATTGCATCGCGGCGGCTGGGATCCTGTGGCGCGTCTGCTGGATCAGGACCGCGACGGCGTCGCCGCCGAGGTGATCTATCCCACTGTGGGCATGCTGTTGTGCAACCACAGCGACTTCGACTACAAGAAAGCCTGCTTCGATGCGTACAACCGCTGGATTGCCCAGTACTGTGACAGCGCCCCAACACGTTTGCTGGGGTGCGGTCAGACGGCGATGCGCACGCCGGGCGAAGGTGTGGCCGACATCCACGCCATCAAGGCGCTGGGGCTGCGCGGCGTGATGATGCCGGGCGATCCGGCGCAGGAAGATTACGACAGCCCGATATACGACGACGTGTGGCGGACGGCGGTGGAGTTGCAGCTGCCGCTGTCGTTCCACATTCTCACCAGCCGCGGCTCGAGCCGTGTGCGCGGGCCACGCATCAACAGCTTCCTGTCCATCATCCGTGGCAATCAGGACATCCTCGGCACCATGATCTTTGGCGGGGTATTCGATCGTCATCCCGACCTGAAGATCGTCTGCGTAGAGGCCGACGCGGGCTGGGTACCGCACTATCTGTACCGGATGGACCATGCGTATAAGCGCCATCGCAACTGGCTGGCGCGCGGGGTGAATCTGAAAAAGCTGCCGTCCGAGTATTTCTCGGAGCATATCTACACCACGTTCCAGGACGACTGGGTGGCATTCCGCAGTGCAGATCAGATGAACTGGCGCCGCCTGATGTGGGCCAACGATTTTCCGCACAGCGACTCCACGTGGCCGTGGTCACAGCAGATGCTTGCCGAACAGGCGCAGTGCCTGACGGATGAACAGCGTCGCGCGATTCTGTGCGACAACGTCGCGGATCTGTATGGCATCGATGTCGATGCGCTGGCGGTCGTTGCATGAGCCGCACCGGCGCCGAGATTGTGGCCGACGCGCTGCGCGCGCTGGACGTTCGACATGCCTTCGGCATTGTCAGCATTCACAACATGCCGATCTTCGATGCGATCAATCGGCTGGGGTTCACGCGCATCATCGACGTGCGCCACGAACAGGCGGGTACCCATGCAGCCGACGGCTATGCACGCGCAACCGGCAAGATCGGTGTGATGATCGCAAGCACCGGACCCGGCACGACCAATACCGTCACCGGATTGTACGAAGCAGCCTATGCGTCGAGTCGCGTGCTGGTAATCACAGGGCAGGCAGAAACAGGGTTCTATGGTCGGGGGCTGGGCTATGTGCACGAAGCCGACCAGCAGGTCGCGATGCTGCGCAGCGTTGCGGGCGTCGTTGAGAGTCCCCGCAGCGTGGATGAGATTGCGCCGCTGCTCGCACGCGTGGTGGCGCATATGTCGGCAGGGCGCTTCGGCACGGGTGCCATCGAGTTGCCGATCGATCTTCAGTATGCAACTGCTTCGGACGCGCCATTCGTCCTACCTGAGCCCGCGAGACGAGCGCCGGACGCAGCCGCGCTGGACAGCGCACGGCAAGCGCTGCGCGCCGGGCGACGCCGCATCATCATCGCCGGCGGCGGGGTGGTTGCAGCGGGCGCAGGCGCGCTGCTCGAGGAGTTGGCCGAGCGACTCGGCGCGCCGGTGATCACCACGGTGAACGGACGTGGTGGCATCCCCGAAACACATCCCCTGGCCATCGGCAATCTGTATCAGAGTCGGGCTGTTGCCGCGGCCATCGCCAACGCGGACGTGACGCTGGCTATTGGCACGCGCTTTCAAGCCGGTGTGGATGGCGCCGGTCATCGCTTGAAACCGCCGGGGCAGCTCATCCACATCGACATTGACCCGGCGGTCATTGGACGTGCGCACCGTGCGTCTGTCGCCGTGGTGGCCGACGCCGCAGCTGCACTCAGCGGGCTGCTCGATGGGCTGGATGCCGACGCCCTGAACGATGCGCAGTTCAACGCAGCCGTCATGGAGGTGCGCGACGGCGTTCGCGCCTCCCTGCGCAGCCGCATCGGGCCGGATTATGCGGCCATCATGGATGCCATGCGTGCGGGGCTCCCCGACGACGGCATCGTGGTGCGCGACACAACCGTGCCCGCCTACAACTTCGGTAATCAGCTGCTGCCGATCCTGCACCCGCATACATCGATGAGCCCGACCTCGGGCGCCATCGGACCGGGCCTGCCGATGGCGGTGGGGGCGGCGATCGGCACCGGACGGCGAACGCTGCTCATTCAC
>JAQBCT010000450.1:0-12704 GCA_032124855.1 Gammaproteobacteria bacterium | reverse complement strand
GTGCCCGCGAATGCAAACTCAGACACGGCGCGCACGCCGGACGGAGGCGCAGAGGGTGCCGCCTAACAGGTTGCTGAAAAACGATTTATTGAGGCTCCATTTGGTGCCAGCGGTGCCGCCGACCTTCGTGAAACACTGGGTTTCTTGATTGTGAATGCGTCTGAAGCAATCAATTGAACTCTCCCGGGGACTTTTTCAGCAACCTGTTAGGAGGCGTCGCGCCGCCCCTGGCACATCCCCATCGATTTCGTTGACACTGATCACCCCAAACATCTGGAGAACGATTCCGTGGCTATCCCACTGTATGACGTCAGCGTCACATCGTTTCTGCAGGTTCTTGGCGCCGTCGCGGGTTTTCTCGACAAGGGCGCATCGCACTGCAAGGAGAAGGGCATCGACTTGAAGGAAATCGTGGAGACACGGTTGTACCCCGACATGATGCCGTTCCGATTTCAGGTGGTCTCCGTGGTACACCACTCGCGCGGAGCATTGGACGGCGTGCAGGCGGGCGTGTCCTCACCGCCAAATGGCTACGGCGAACCAGACTACGCGGGCCTGCAGAAGCTGGTGGCGGATGCGCGCTCGTCGCTGCAGAAGCTCACAGCGGATGCCGTCAACGCGCTGCAGGGTAAGGATGTCGTCTTCAAGCTCGGCGAGCGCAGCATGCCCTTCACCGCCGAGGGCTTTCTCATGTCGTTCTCGACGCCGAACCTGCATTTTCATGCCACCACGGCATACGACATTCTGCGCATGAAGGGCGTGCCGCTGGGCAAGCGCGACTATATGGGCGCGCTGCAAATGAAGGGCTGAGGTGTTCCTCAGCGGACGGTGTGGTTATGACAACGCCTGATATCTCCACGTTCTTCACCGATCACTGGCGTGAGATCGAAGACGAGCGCGTGGCGCGTTACGAGCAGATGTTCGTCTGGCGTCCCGAGCAGGATGCGCTGATTGCGCCGGCGGCCATCGCCGCAGGGGCCCACGTGCTCGACTTCGGCTGCGGTCCTGGCTTCATGGCGATGGCATTGGCCGACAAGGTCGGGCCGTCGGGCCGGGTCTGTGGCGCCGATATCAATGCACGTTTCGTCACCGATGCCGCGGCGCGCGCGACCGAACGGAAGCTGCCGTGGTTGTCGTTTCACCACCTCGATTCCGCGGCGCTGCCGTTTGAGGACGCCACGTTCGATCGGGTGTTGACCAAGAACGTCCTGGAATATGTGCCCGATGTCGCGGCGACGCTGCGCGAACTGCACCGCGTGTTGAAGCCCGGCGGCCGCGTGCACATCGTCGACAGCGACTGGGGGTTCGTGATCGTCGAGCCGTGGGGCAAGGCCGATGTGGATCGCTTCTTTGCTGCGGCTTCGGCCGCGTTCAGAGAACCGCATATCGGCCGCAAGTTGCCGGGCGCACTGACGCGTGCAGGATTTCACGACATCGATGTGCGTCTGCAGCCCATCGTCGATCGCGACGGCCGCCTGCAACTGGTGCTGCGCAATATGTGCAGCTATATCAAATCGTTCGCCACGCTCGATGATGCAGAGGTCGCGAGACTGATGCACGCCGTCGAGGCCGCCATCAAGGACGGCACCTACTTCGCTTGCCTGCCGCAGTTTCTGGTCACGGCGCAACGTTGAGACAGCTCAACCGTAGGTAGGACGCTGCGGCCATCCCGCAGGCGAGTCTTCGAACGCGAGCTGGCGTCCGTACGGTGTGATATCGAGCAGGCTGAACGTATTCGTCAGACCTTCGCAGCCCGGCGCATACGTGGAGTAGCTGTGAACTACCGCATCGTCCATGCGGTAGCACACGCTGAAGCCCGAATACTCACCGCGCGTGATGGACCGCCCGCCAGCCTGTTCCTTTGCCACGGGATCCCCTCTGGCGTAGCGTTGAGCGCTCCCAACGGAGGACGAACCATGGCAAATCCAGTGGTGCACTTCGAAATCATCGGCCGCGATGGTGCGGCATTGAATCGCTTCTATGGCGAAGTGTTCGGTTGGACGATCAACGCCGACAATCCGATGAACTACGGGATGGTCGACACAGGCGGGCAAGGTATCAATGGCGGAATCAGTTCCGGTGACGCGGCACGCTCAACAATCTAAATCGAGGTGGATGATCCGGCGAACTACCTGAAGAAAGTGACCGCAGCTGGCGCCACGGTGGTGATGGATGTCACCGAGATTCCGGGCGCAGTAACGATGGCGATGTTCGCAGATCCGGCGGGCAACATGATCGGACTGGTCAAGGCGCAGCCAGCGCAGTAACGCGAGGCAGGGGTCGGAGCGCTTTTCGCGGAAGAGCACTCCGACCCTTTACGCGGACCCCATCACTCGAGCGTCAGGGCCTCTACCAATTCGCCGTAACTCTCAAAACCCAGTTCCGGTGTGACGTAGTGCTGCCACGCGGCGTCGATGCGCGCCGCGAGTGCGGCATCGATGCGTGAGGCGTGTCCACCCACCTCGCCGTCAACCACTTTGACCAGCAGCAGATCTGTGCCGGGAAAGTGATCCGAAAACTGATCGCGATGTGCTGCCATGAACTCGAAGGTGGCCTGCAGCGTGGCCAGATCGACGCGCGACGCATACGACGCAATACCCATGAATTCAGCGACGCGCGCCACGTGCAGCGGCAAATTCCGATGCATCTGCTCGTAAGCGAGCGTGAGCACTGGCGCCACATCGCGGGCACGCCACCAGTCGATGAGGTGACGCCAGTAGTTGTAGAGGTTGGGTCCAAACGGTGCGTCCGGATCCGCTCGTTCCGCCAGCTGATCAGCGAACAACCAGACATCGGCAAAGGTGTCGATGGAGATCGCATCCGGATCGATCAACGCCATCGACAGGAACCGATAGAACGACACCAGCACATCCTTGGGATCGCGCACGATGTGGATGTAGCGCGCACCCTTGTTCACGTTGGCGTATTCGAGATGCGTCTTGAAGACGCGCGGCTCGTGGTCCTGCGGTTGGGTGGCGTCGATGCCGAACATATGACCTCGTTCGATCCATGGCGCGACGCGACCGATTTCCTCGAAATCCATATCCCCATAGGCACGCAAACCGTGACAGATCTGCTGCATCCACGTGGTGCCGGATTTCGGAAACGTCGCCACGACGATATCCGATGGCTGCATGGGCATCTGCAACATGTCCAAGGAGCGCTCATCGAACGGCGTGCGCATGATTCCGTCGAAATGTTCGCGCGTCCGCGCGGGCAAATCGGCAAGCGAGGCTACGGCTGTTTCAGTCAATTGGTCTGCACTCCGGGTGGTAACGCGAGACATCTCCGCTTCGCAGCCGCGTACTATTCCGTGCCACGGCAGCGCTGGCAACCTGGAACGCGTCGCCGTTGACACGACCGGGCACGGCGTTCACCTTCGTAACCAATTTTTCGCGACTTCAGTTCACGCAGGGAGAACACCATGCTCGACCTCATCATTCGTAACGGCCAGATCATCGACGGCTCCGGCAGCCCCGGCTTCACCGGCGACATCGGCATTCGTGACGGGCGCATCGTGGCCGTGGGCCGCGTCGACGAAGCCGCCGCAGAAACGGTCGATGCCAAGGGTCGCGTGGTATGCCCGGGTTTCGTCGACGTGCACACCCACTACGATGCCCAGGTGTTCTGGGATGGCACGGTCAGCCCGTCGTGTTACCACGGCGTGACAACCATCTTCGGCGGCCACTGCGGTTTCAGCATTGCGCCACTGTCAAAAGAGGCCGCGCCGTATCTGCTCAATATGCTGTCGCGCGTGGAGGGCATGCCGGCCAACAGTCTGGCGCAGGGTGTGCCCTGGGACTGGGAGTCGTTTGGCGAATACCTGGCCAAGCTCGACGGCAACCTCGGTTTGAATGCCGGCTTCATGGCCGGGCACAGCGCCATCCGGCGCGTCGTGATGGGCGAGCGCGCCGTGGGTCAGAAGGCAACGGCCGTCGAACTCGAACGCATGAAGACGCTGCTCGGTGAATCAATGGCGCAGGGCGCGATGGGTTTTTCTTCGACAATCTCCCCCACGCACAATGACGCCGACGGCAATCCGGTGCCGTCACGTCACGCCAGTCGCGAAGAGCTGATCGAACTGGCACGTGTATGCCGCAACTACGAAGGCACCTCGCTGGAATTTCTGCCGGCGGTGGGGCGTTTCTCCGACGAGATCAAACAACTGATGTCGGATTTATCCACCGCCGCGCAACGGCCCCTGAACTGGAATGCGCTAAACGCCGGCGATCCGGAGACCATGGCCAACCAGCTGTCCGCGTCGGATCTGGCCCGCGCCAACGGCGGCGATGTCCGTGCCCTGACCATTCCGCAGCCGATCACACTGCGCATCAATCTATTCGCTGGCTTCGTATTCGACGCACTCACCGGCTGGGACAGTCTGTTTCGCATGGCCGTGCCCGCGCGCATCGAAGCGTTAAAAGATCCGGCGCGACGCCGCGCGCTGGACGAGAGTGCCCGCTCGAGCGGACCGCTGCGCGGACTGGCCGACTGGGCAGCACTGACGGTGCATTCGGTATTCGATCCCCAGCACAAAGCGCTCGAGGGCCGCACGATTGGCTCGATCGCCCAGGAGCAGAACAAGACACCCATCGATGCGATGCTCGATCTCGCCATTGCCGAAGGCCTGCGGACCTCTTTCATGCCGCCCGCCATCGGCGCCGATGTCGCGTTATGGCAGGTGCGCGGCAAGTTGTGGGCCGACGACCGCACCGTGATTGGCGCATCCGACGCCGGTGCGCACCTCGATATGATCGACACGTTTGCGTTTTCCACCCAGGTGCTCGGCAACGGCGTGCGCGAGTACCAGGCCATCACACTGCCCGCCGCAATTCACCAGCTGACACAGGTGCCTGCGGAACTGTTCGGTCTGCGCGAGCGCGGTCTGCTGCGGCCGGGTTGGTACGCCGACGTGGTGGTATTTGATCCAGCGACGGTGGCTTCGGGGCCGGTGCACATGCGCCCCGATCTGCCGTGCAACGAACCGCGCATCTATGCGGATGCCCATGGCATCGACCACGTATTCGTCAACGGCGTGCAGATCATCCGTGATGGCAAACACACCGACGCCAGACCCGGGCTCGCCTTGCGATCAGGGCGCGATACCTACACGCCGACCATGAAGACGCACGCGGTGCGTTGACCGACATCCCTGTGCCGGCACTCGCCTCGAACTGACCGCGTTATCGCGGCGCCTTCGTCTCGAACATCGGCGCAATCACACGCCGCAATACGGTGCGATACAGCGCGATTCCGAACGCGATGCCGACAATATCCACCACGATGTCCTTGAACTCGGCGCTGCGCATGGGCTCGAACGATTGCACCAGTTCGAGTGCGACACCGTAGGCGAGCATCCAGGCCATGCTTGCCCACGCAGGTTGGCCCGGATAGTGGGCGAGCCACAACGCGGCCGTCAGATAGGTGAACGCGAACAGGTGCAGCACGATGTCGCTGATGCGAAACGGCAGTGGCGGGCCTTCAGGCAACAGCGCTGCGAATGTCGCAACGACAAGCGGAATCCAGAAGACGACCAGCGCCAGCCAACGCGGAACGGGGATCATCACGCCCGGGCCGAGTGCGCGTGTACGTAGTCGACGAGATATTTGACATTGTCCACCGGCGTTTCCGGAATGATGCCGTGGCCCAGGTTGAAGATGTGGCCGGGCCTGCCGCCCGCCTCATTCAGCACGGCCTGTGCCTGCTGCGCCACTGTGGATCGGTCGGCGCACAGCACGATGGGGTCGAGATTGCCCTGCACGGCAGTGCAGCCCAGCCGATCCCATGTCGCGCGCAGCGGCGTGCGCCAGTCCAGCGCCATCACATCCGGTGCAGCGGCGTACATATCGTCGACGAGATGCGGATTGCCGGTGCCAAAATAGATGATCGGCACCTGACCGCGCACCGCATCGATCAGCTGTTTGCTGTAGCGCGCAACGTAACGGCGATAGTCGTCCACCGACAGACAACCCACCCACGAATCGAAAAGCTGCACCGCCTGCACGCCCGCGTCGATCTGCTGCTGCACGTAGCCGATGAGTGTGGTCGTGAGTTTGCCCATCAGCTGATCCCACAGCGCAGGCGCGCTGTACATCATCTTCTTCACCCACACGTAGTTGCGCGAGCCGCGCCCCTCAATGGCGTAGGAAGCCAGCGTAAACGGTGCGCCCGCGAAGCCGATCAGTGCGACGTTTGACGGCAGGTCCGCGAGAATCCGTTCGATTGTCGCCACGATGTACGCCGTCGCCTGCGCGGCGGGCACAACGTTCAGTGCAGCCACATCCTTCACGGTGCGCACGGGGTTGGCGAACACCGGGCCTTCGCCTGCCTTGTAGGCGAGCTGCATGCCCATGGGTTCCAGCACCGGCAACAGATCAGCGAACATGATGGCGGCATCTACGCCGAGGATGCGCTGCGCATCCAGCGTGACGCGCGAGGCGAGATCGGGATTCTTGAAAAAGTCGAGGCTCGGCGTGCTGCCTTTCACCGCGTGATACTCGCGCATGTAGCGCCCCGCCTGACGATTCAACCAGATCGGTGTATGCGGCACCGGCTCGCCGCGGCACGCCTTGGCAAAGACAGTATCGGATCGTGAGGGAGTCGCAGACATGCAGCAGTCACCAGGTGAGGGCCCGCCGCACCTTAGATAGCGCCCTGGCGCACGTCAACTGAGGGCATACCGGGGTCGGAGTAACGAACCGGAGTGCTTTTCGCAACGAGGTTGGTAGCTACGGGGTGCGTGACGCGCGTGAAAATCACTCCGGTCCGTTACTCCGACCCCCTACGTTTGTCTGCAGACGAAACGCCGCCACTGGAGCGCTCACGCCTTTGACAATGACTGCGCCGAGGGCCTCGAATGCGTCTTCGCCTACCAGATTGCGGGTGGTTTCGGACACCCACGTTTCACCTGGACGTGCCATGGCTTCGAGGCGACTTGCAAGATTCACGGGCGCGCCGATCATCGTATATTCCAATCGGGTGCCCGCGCCGAAGTCGCCGACCGAGCAGTACCCGGATGCCACACCGCAACGCACCCGCAACGACAGCGCGACGCCGCGGGATCGCGCAGCGGCATTCAACGATTCCACGAGCGGGGCCATTTCCCCAAGCATCGTCACGCAGGCAGCGGCGTCAGCGCGACGCCCGGCGCTCGCCATTTCGCCGAACGAAATCAATGCACCGTCGCCTAGAAATTTATGCAGATTGCCGCCGTGTGCCTGGGTCAGTTCCACCAACGCGGCGAAAAAGTCGTTCAGCAGCGCAGTGAGGTCTTCGGGCTCCAGACGCTGCGTCATGGCTGTGAACTCCGTGATATCGACAAACGCCACCGTCAGCCAACAGCGCCTGATCGCCGCCTGCTGGGGCGCGGCCGAGTTCGCCCTGGCCGCGATAGAGGGCGCGACATATCGCGCCAGCATGTCGCGTTGTTGCGCCAGCGCCACGGACCCGGCTGCGATGTGCTCACGCTGGCGATGCAGGCGCATGGTCTGTTCGTACCCCAGCGCACACAGGCGCGTGGTGTAGACGCCGATGAATATCACGCACAGTGCATCGGCCAGGACAGCCGAACCATACGAAATATGCGGCGCGAACAGCAGTCCGCTGCAATAACCAGCGGCCACCCCCAGCAGACTCATCGGCAGCGACCGCCAACCGAGCTGCGCCACCGTGCCCGTGAGCAGCGCACCAATCACTGCCGCAGTCGGCAGCAAGGGCAACCCCAAGAGCGCGATCAGGCACGGCGTCGCGACATTCTCGATGGGTTGAGCCGCACCCGTGCGGACGCGCTCGACCCGCGCAAACAGCGTGGGCATCGCGAATGCGGCTACGGTGGCGCTCCACAACATCCACTGCGGTGCCGCGTCACGTGACAACAGCAGCAGCTCAACGGCCAGCCAGGCATACGCGCCAAACCGAAATCGTTGGATGCGTTGCTGTAGAAGTGCGCCCATCGCCATGGCCAGACGATGCAATGGCGCAATTGATGCGCCTAGCAGCCACAGCGGTAGTGAGTGTAGGTGTGTACCTACAGGGCGGTCAGGGCGGGGTCCACATCCGCGTCGTAGTCGACACCCGCAAATCCGAAACCGAAGATCTTCAGGAAATCGGCCCGAAAGCCATCCAGATCTCCTAGCTCTCCCAGATTGTCCGTGCTCGCGACGACCCAACGACGCTTCACTTCGCGCTGGATATCCGCGGCAAGTTCCCAGTCATCCATCCGGATGCGCCCCACCTCGTCCAGCACCTGCGCCTGCGTGCCGAATATCTGCGCCCGGTACAACCGGTCAATGTGCTCGATGATGTTTTCGTGGCGATTGGCATCCTTCATCACGCGAAACAGCAGCGAGGCATACAGCGGCACCACCGGAATGGCCGCGCTCGCTTGAGAGACCACGGCCTTGAGCGCCACCACACGCGCGTCACCCGAGACCGTGCTCAATCGTTGGGTAATCGCGGCCGCTGCGCGATCCAGATCTTCCTTCGCCTTACCCAAGGTCGCGTGCCAATAGATGGGCCACGTGAGTTCGCTGCCGATGTAGGTGTAGGACAGCGTGCGAAACCCCGGCGCCAGAACGTCGGCTTTCATCAGCGCGTCGACCCAGAATTCCCAGTCCTCGCCGCCCATGACGGCGATCGTGCCTGCGGTCTCGTCCGCCGTGGCCGGCTCGAGATCGATCTCATGCACCGCGCCGCGATCCACATTCAGCGTCTTGATGTGAACAGGATCGCCCAGCGGCTTGATCGCCGAACGGTGCAGCGTGCCGGTGCGTGGATGCGCCCGGACGGGGGAGGCCAGGCTGTAGATGAGCAGGTCGATCTGTCCCAGATCCGCCTTGATGGTGTCGATCACCTGCTGCTTCATTGCATCGGAGAAGGCATCACCATCAAACGTTTTCGCATACACGCCCGCCGCATGGGCACGCGCTTCGAAGGCGTGGTTGTTGTACCAGCCTGCGGTGGCAGTGCGATTCTCGGCGGGCGCTTTTTCGAACGACACGCCGATGGTCGCGGCACCGCAGCCGAACGCAGCGACGATGCGCGAGGCGAGCCCATAGCCACCTGATGCGCCGAGAATCAGCGCCTTCTTCGTGCCGTTGGCGATGGGACCGCGCTGCTTGACGAGCGCGATCTGCCCATCCACATGGGCGGCGCAGCCCCTTGGATGCGCCGTGGTGCAGATGAAGCCACGGATGCGGGGTTTGATGATCATGCGGTCACTTCAGGGACATTCGCGCCGATCATACCGTGCGCTACCGCGTGGTGCATGGCAGCACGCATGTCGTATACCCACGGTCCATCACGCGCAACGGTGATCGTCGCCGTGCGTTCCTCGCTGAGTTTGTAGTCGCGATCGCCGTCGAGCGCCAGGACACCCGGACCGTGAAATATCACCGGCGTGTGCAACGGAATGCGCGCGTGACTAGCAACCGAGACTTCACGGAACAGTCCGGGCGACAACGGCGCCAGGAAGCGGCGTCCCTCACCCATCTCCACCAGCAGGCCGCAGTCTGCCGCGCCATCCACTGGATCGAGGAAGCCGCCGATGGGCGACATGCCCACCGAATCCGGCTCGGCACGCGTCAACAGAATCCGCGCCAGGCGCTGCGCATCGAACGGCAGGAAATTGCCCACGAAATCGTTGCGCAGCAGCGCCGCGTCAATGAGGCCCACGTCGTCCACCCCATCTGATGTGCGAATGCGCAGCACCTTCACCCGCTGCGCCAGCACATCGCGCGGCAGTCGCTGCGCCGCGGACAGACCTGCGACCATGCCCGCGATGGTGGGTTCCAGCAACAGCGGGAAGACGTTGTTCGTGCCGGTGGACAGCGGCACCAGATTGATATCAGGCACGGCGCGCACGATGGCGCGATTGGTACCGTCACCACCGAGACTCACCAGCGTGTCGCAGCCCACATCGGCGAAGGCGCGCACGGCGCGCTCAGTATCTCGTGCGTCATTACTGATCGGCGTGTCGAGGACGTGAACCTTCGCGTTCAGCTCCATGTATTCCAGCGCGAGTGAGGCGATGCGAAACGGTTCGCGCGTGACATAGATATCCGTCACACCTACTGCATCGGCGCCGGCTGCCACCCGCGCGACGATGTCGCGTTTGGCCTCGAAGGTCATATTGGTTGCACGCGCGGCGAGACGGCGCACGTCACGGCCCGACATGGGATTCACGCAGATCGCGAGCGGCACGCGCCTCATTGACCGCCTCCCAGCAGATACCGCTGCAGAAACAGCATGCTTGCGGCGGTGTCGTAATCGCGGTTCGCGCGCCGGCGGTAACCGTGTCCCTCCCCTTCGAAGAGCACGTACCACACCGGCGTGCCGTTTCGCTTCAGCGCCGCGACGATCTGTTCGCTTTCGCTGGCGGGCACCCGCGGGTCGTTGGCGCCTTGCGTGATGAACATCGGCGTGGTGATCTGTGCCGCCTTGTTCAGCGGCGATGCCGATTCTAGAAACGCGCGCATGGCCGGGTCGCGTTCGTCGCCGTATTCCGCGCGACGCAGATCGCGGCGGTACGTCTGGGTGTTCTCCAGAAAACTGACAAAGTTGCTGATGCCAAAAGCCTCGGTACCGGCGGCCAGTCGATCGCCGTATCGCACCACACTCGCCAGCACCATAAAACCGCCGTACGAGTCACCCATCACCGCGACCCGGTTCGCATCGAGGCGCGGCTCGACGGCAATCCAATCCAGCAGCGCACCAATATCGGCAACCGAATCTTCGCGCAGCATGCCGTTGTCGAGCTTCAAGTAGCCTTTGCCGTAGCCGGCGGAACCCCGCACGTTGGGCGCAACCACGGCCACGCCTAGATCACGCAGGAGGAACTGCAGCGTGGCAGAAAATGTGGGACGGAATTGCGATTCGGGGCCGCCGTGAATGTACACCACCACGGGAAACGGCCCGGCCCCTTCGGGTTGGTAGAGGAAGGCTGGAATCTCGCGGGGCCTGCCGTCCACCGCATCGAACGTGGGATAACGGATCAACTCGGGGGCGGTGAACGACCCGGACGCAAGACCCGCAGTTTCACTCTTCGTCCAGCGCGTCACCGAACGCGCCGACAGGTCTACCACATAGGCATCGCTGGGTTGCGTTGCGCTGGCAATGGTGAGCGCGAGACGCCGGCCTGATGGATCGAACAGCGGCGCACCGGCGACACCGGAAGGCAGTTCAGGCAAGGCAACGTAGGTCAGCGCGGGCAGCGTCATCACCCGCAGCCGGGAATAACCCTCTTCATTGACGAGGGCGGCGAGCGTGCGCCGGTCGGGTGATACCTCGAACGCATCGATATTCCACGGCACATCACCCGTCACCACTGCAATGCGCCCGGTACCCAGGTCCAGGGCATGCAGACGCATGAACTCGGCGCCCATATCGGCCGTGAAGAATACGGTGCTGTCAGCGGCGCCGTAGCGCGCCATTCCCACCGCGAAGGTGCCGCGACCCGTGAGCAATTGGTGCGCAACCGACGTGCGCACGTCCAGCTCGAACAGCTCGGCTTCATTGATGGAGATGTAGTGAATCAGAAGCGCACGCGCGCCGTCGCTGGAGAAGGCTTCGATCCCCCACGCGCCGGCACCCGCCGCGTAGACGGATCTGCCGGGCTCGGTGAGCGTGCCCACCATCACATCGCGCTGGCCATCGGCGGCCGTGCGGACGTACCCGAAACGATCGCCGTCCCCAGCAAACACGACCTCCTCGTGACGCGACTGACCATCGGTGAGTCGGCGCGACTGGGACGTCGCCGCATCAAACCAGTACAGCTGATAGAACTCCGCACCACCGTCGTCCTGGGCGTAGATGAAGCCCGGAGCCGCCGGGTCCGCGCCCGCCCACGCGCCCTGCACCGCCTCGTCGGAGAACGTCAGCTGCGCGCGCGCGCCCAGCGCTGCATCGACACGGTGCACCTGATTCGTTTCTCCGAACCGCGTGCTGATCAGCAGCGACTCCCCAAGCCAGGCCAGCACCCGCGCGGAGCGGACGTTCTGGTACTGGTGCAGCCGCTGCGTCAGCCGCTCGGGAATCGGTGGCACACCTTCTACGCGCCCCGCTGACACAGCCGGCACAGGTGCGACGGGCACACTTGCGCAGCTCGACAGGCAAAGCATCACACCCAGCAGTGGCGCCTTCAGTAATTTCATCGCTGCAAATTCGATGGGAGAGGCTGCTAACCTATTGCCTGTCGCAGGCTCAAGGCAAGTTCAGTGGCGAAACCCGCGCCCGATAGTCATCTGTGTGCACACCTCGCTGCGGCGGGACCATATCCATTCACGGTTGAGACAGTGCTCGACGATCAAGGCGGCATGACCGACGCGCTCATTCGTTGCGGCACCTGCGGCGAGGCGTTGCTGATCGAGATGATCGAGTGGACGCCGCCGCGCTTTGACATCCGCACGTTTCGCACCTCGCGTCTCGACGACGATGTCATTGCGAAATTTCTGCACAACCGCAGCCGCGGCAGCTGCGATATCAACCGGGCGGGCGCCGAATGGCATGCCGTGCAGGCGCAGGCGTATCTGACGGACGCCGTACTGACCCTGGACGTGCGGCAAAGTCGGGTGGTCGGGTCACGTCAACTCGGCGCCGATGTGGATATTCCCATGGGCCATTGGCGCGAACGGTTGCGCTGAGTTCTATCGGCGTTCGAGAACCGTGACGGTGTAGGCATAGGCATGGCGGGTATCCGCCAGATGTTG
>JAQBCT010000449.1:0-3286 GCA_032124855.1 Gammaproteobacteria bacterium | reverse complement strand
AGCGCAAGAAACGTACGCAACGTTGCACGCCTTGCACAAAGGGGATGCCGCCCGGATACCCCGGACCCTTGTCCAGGCGCTGCACCCCGCCGCGACTTCACCGCCCTGAGGGCATCGCACCGTGAGCGATTATAAACATGCCGTTTTCATGTACGAATCGGCCGCGCTGCCGGACGAATTGAAAGTCCTCCGCCGCGTGTGCGTAGCCTTTGCCGCGTTGCCGGAAGCCAATCTGGCACTTGTGCATTTTGCCGATTCAGTCGCCGCGGCCCGTGCCACGATCGCCAATCCTGGCGCAACGCTGGCAGCTGCGCTCGGCGCCATGGTGTGCGCCATCAGTCTCGTGGCGTCACAGCACGTGGGCGTGGCGTTTGTCATGGGCTTCGATTTCGAGACCGTGCAGGCCAACGTGGAATTCAGCGCCGCGGCCACCGCCGCGGACAAGCAGAAATTCATCGCGCAGCTGGAAAACACGCTGGCCGAAACGGATGCGCAATTCGGCTCGCAGAATCTCAATGGCTGGACCACAAAACAGAACGCCGCCGAGTTCAATCGGGAACCGGCGACAGGCGAGCAGTACGCCGCCATCGACGCGCCGTATGCCTTCGAAGAATCGCGCACCGCCGAGCCCGCCGAATTTGCTGCGGCATGGCGCGAGCGGATCTCGCAACCCGCCTTCGTGGAGCAGCTGCTGATTGGCGTGGCCGGTGGCGCCAATGGCGGTCAGCCAGACCTGACACTGGTGTTGCGCGGCGACGACCTCGAATCCGTCAAAGCCGGTGCGCGCGAGCTAGCAGGCGTGCTGGAGGGTTATCCCGGCGTATCGAACGTGGTCGACGATCTGCCGTACGGGCGCGATCAGTTGATCTTCGCGTTGACACCCACCGGGCGCAGCCTCGGGCTGACATCGGAAGTGCTCGGCCGGCAGCTGCGCGCCGCATACAACGGACAACGCGTGCAGATCTTCAACGAAAATGAAGCGGAACTCGAAGTGCGCGTGGTGCTGCCCGATGCAGAGCGCGATGACATGGCCAGATTGCAGCAGTTCCCCATCCAAACGCCCGAGGGATCGCTGGTGCCGCTGGGCAGTGTCGCCACACTGTACAACCGTCGGGGCATCGACGTGATCCGGCACAACAACTCGGCCATGGCCGTGCGCGTATCGGCCGACATTGACGAAGAAGTGAACAACGCGATGGCGATCATTGCCGACGTCGAGAAGAATCACATCCCGGCAATCACGGCCGCACACCACCTTACCTTCGGCCTGTCCGGCAAATCCGAAGCCGATCAAGTGATGCTGGGCACCATGGGCCTGGGCAGCGTGCTGGCCCTGATCCTGATCTATCTCATCCTGACGTGGGTATTTGCATCCTATCTGTGGCCGCTGGCGATCATGATGGCGATCCCGTTCGGTTTGACCGGTGCCATCCTTGGCCACTGGGTGATGAACATGGATATCGGCGCCATGACCCTGCTCGCCTTCTTCGCCCTGTCCGGCATCGTCGTGAACGACGCAATCGTGCTGATCCGCCACTTCAAGGATTCCGTGGAAGCCGGCCAATCCATTCGAACAGCCCTGGCCGATGCCGTACGCGCGCGTTTCAGGGCGGTCATTCTCACATCCCTGACGACGGTGGCCGGCCTCATATCGTTGATGTTCGTGCAGTCGACGCTGGCCATGTATTTCACGCCCATCGCTGTGACGTTGTGTTTCGGCCTCGCATTCTCAACGCTGCTGGTGCTGCTGGTGATCCCGGCGCTGATCGTGCTGCTGGAAGCCGCGCGCGATCGGCTGACGCAGATATTCAAATCCACGTTCCGTTCCACGGCCGCCGCCAGGGAGGCACGACCATGATCCTGCTCACGACTATCGCCCAGTGGTTTCGCACCCGGCTAGGCGCGTACCCGATGCTTCGGCGGCGCGGTATCACACTCGGCATCCTGGGTGTCTCGGTGCTGGCCAGCGTTTCTATTTTCGCAACCGGACCGTCAGCCACGCCCGAAGTGAAGACAGACAAGGCCTGGCCCGTGTCCGTGGTCGAAGTCACGCCTGCGGCACTCGCGCCGAGCTTCGTGTCTTTCGGACGCGTCGAGTCCACACAGATCGCGCATCTGCAGTCCGATCTCAGCGTCGATATCGTGGCCGTGCACGTGCGCGAAGGGCAATGGGTCGCCAAGGGCGACGTGCTGGTGGAATTGCAGGACGATTCCGTCGGACTGCGCATGCGCGAGCAGCAGGCCAATCTGGCCGAACAACGTGCGGCACTCGCGGCACTGAAGATCAATCAACGCAACGCGCAGGCCATCGACGAGCACTATCGTGCGATGTACGACATCGCGCTGAAGAAGCGCGCGCGACATGAGGATCTGTTGGCAAAGCGCATGATCGCCCAGTCACTGCTGGATGAGGTGATGCAGCAGGTGAGCGAGGCGACCATCGACTACCGCAATCACCAGCGTGAGCTGGCCAACTACCCCAACGAAATCGCGGCGCAGATGGCCCGCATCGAGCACAGTGACGCGGAACTGGCCCAGGCGCGCATCGATGTCGAACACGCCATAATCCGCGCGCCATTCGCAGGTCCCGTGCTCGCAGTGAATGCCTCCGCAGGCAACCACACCCTCATCGGCACGACCCTGGTGGAAATGGCCGATGCCGACGGTTTCGAAATCCGCGCGCCAATACCCGACGGCTACGGCGAGCGTGTGCGGGCCGCGCTGCAATCCGGCGCTGCGATCACCGCGCGTCTGGGCGATGATGACCGCACGGTCGCGCTAAGCCGACTGTCTAGCAGCATGCGTGCGGGACAGAGCAGCCTCGATGCGTTCTTCAAACTGACTGCAGACGGTGGGTTGCCGAATATCGGTCGGGTGGTGGATCTCGAGGTGACATTGCCGGCGGAAACGAACGTCGTCGCGCTGCCCATTCAGTCGATCTACGAGAACGACCGCATCTACGCGGTGGCAGATGACAATCGCCTGCGCGCCATCACGATCGAACGGGTGGGCGAAAACCGTGCCGATGACGGCAGCTATCGTGTGCTGGTGCGCGGCGCGGAACTGTTGCCCGGCAGCCGCATCATCACGACGCAGTTGCCCAAGGCGATCGGCGGGTTAGCGGTGCAGCCAATCGCCAGTTAGCGGGACGCGGGGCAAATCATGCCAGGCGCCATTTCCCCACTTTTTCACGACATGAAGCCGGCTCATCGCCCGGATGAGCCGAACCGTTTTGGCCACGCGCGTTGGGTCGGCACACTGGAAGCTCACTCGGAGCAACCGATGC
>JAQBCT010000448.1:0-4276 GCA_032124855.1 Gammaproteobacteria bacterium | reverse complement strand
CGCAACGCGGCCGCAAACGAGGCATCGGCTTTTCCTGCTACATCGAGGCATGCGGTCTGGCGCCATCGCAGCTGGCGATCCAGCTGGGTGCAGGTGTCGGGTTGTACGAGAGTGGTGAAGTGCGGGTCAATCCGACCGGGTCGGTGACGGTATTCACGGGCTCGCACAGACACGGGCAGGGCCACGAGACGACGTTTGCACAAATCGTTTCGCACCGCCTGGGCGTGCCGATCGAGAACATCGAAGTGGTGCACGGCGATACCGGGCGCATCGAATTCGGCCTGGGCACCTACGGTTCGCGTTCAGTGGCCGTGGGCGGTTCGGCGCTCATGAAGGCCACGGATAAGATCATCACCAAGGGCAAGCGCATCGCGGCGCACATGCTGGAGTCGGAATCGGATGACATCGATTTCGAGGACGGTGTGTTCTCGGTGCGTGCCAGCAATCGCGCCTTGACGTTCGGCGAAGTGGCGTTCGCCGCCTACGTGCCCACCAACTACCCCACGGAACTCGAGCCCGGCCTGTCCGAGAAAGCGTTTTACGATCCGGAGAATTTCACCTTTCCGGCGGGCGCGCATATCGCCGAAGTGGAGATCGATCCGGATACCGGCGTGGTAGAAGTCGTGAACTTTGTCGCGGTCGATGATTTCGGCAATGTCATCAATCCGATGATCGTCGAGGGTCAGGTGCATGGCGGCATCGCCCAGGGTATCGGCCAGGCGTTGTTCGAACATGGCATCTACGACGACAGCGGGCAGCTCATTACGGGCTCGTTCATGGATTACTGCATGCCGCGCGCCGACAACCTGCCGAGTTTCGTAGTCGACACGACCAACACGCCGTGCACGCATAATCCACTGGGCGTGAAGGGCTGTGGTGAGGCAGGGGCCATTGGCGCGCCGGCGGCCATCATGAATGCGGTGACCGATGCGCTGAAGGTGAAAGACATCCCAATGCCGGCCACGCCCGAACGGGTGTGGCGCGCGTGCCGGGGGGAATGACCATGTACAGCTTCAACTACCATCGTCCGTCGACACTCGATGCCGCAGCAAAGCTGCGCAGTGACTGCGAAGACCCGGTATTTCTCGCCGGCGGCCAGACATTGCTGCCAACGATCAAACAACGTCTCGCACAGCCCACCGATGTGATCGACCTGGGCGGAGTTGATGGATTGCGCGGCATCGAGGTGGGCGACAAATTTGTGCGCATCGGTGCGATGACGCGCCATGCCGAAGTGGCGCGTTCCACAGCGCTGCGCGATGCCTTGCCGGTGCTGTGCGCGCTGGCTGGGCAGATTGGCGATGCCCAGGTGCGCAATCGCGGGACACTGGGCGGGTCCGTGGCCAACAGCGACCCGGCGGCGGACTATCCGGCGGCGGTGATCGGGCTCGGCGCGAATATCATCACGAACAAGCGCACGATCGGCGCCGGCGACTTTTTCCACGATCTATTCGAGACGGCGCTCGATCCGGACGAAATCATTACGGCCATCGAATTTCCGCGGCCGCGCCGGGCGACGTACTGCAAGTTCCCCAACCCCGCGTCGCGCTACGCGGTGGCCGGCGTGCTGGTCGCGGATTTTGGCGGCACGATTCGTGTCGGTGTCACCGGTGCCGGACCGTGTGCGTTCAGGGCGTCAAATCTCGAACAGGCATTGAATGCGCGCCTTGCGCCCGAGGCCGTCGATGCGGTGGAAATTGAATACGATCGCTTCAACAGCGATCTGCACGCCACTGCGGAGTTTCGCGCGAACCTTGTGCGCGTGATGGCGCGTCGCGCGGTGGCGGCGTTGATCGCCTGATGCAATCCTCACCAACGATTCTGTGATGGTGCAGCGCGTTCAAAGCGTGCGATGCCACGCCATATCGCAGGATATTGCCAGCGTCGTCCTGGACGAAGTCGAGCTGCCGCCACCGGGGCCCGGAGAAATCCAGGTCCGCCTCAAAGCCTGTGCGGTGAACTTCCCCGATATCCTGATGATCCAGGGCAAGTATCAGTTCAAACCCCCGCTGCCGTTTGCACCCGGCGGTGAGGCCGCCGGCGATGTGGTGGCCGTGGGTGATGGGGCCACTCAGCACACGGTGGGCGATGCGGTTGTGCTTGCGCTTCGCTTCGGTGGCTTCGCCGAAGCGATCAACGTGCCGGCCGTCGCGGCGACCCCCATGCCGGCATCGATGAGCTATGCCAAAGCCGCCGCGTTTCACACTGCGTATCTCACAGCGTATGTGGCGCTGTTGCCGCGCGGACATCTCGAAGCCGGCGAAACGCTGCTGGTGCACGGTGCCACCGGTGGGGTGGGACTCGCTGCAGTGGCGCTTGGCAAGTTGTTCGGTGCCACCGTAATCGCCACGGGCGGCACCGACGAGAAGCTCGCCGTTGTGCGCGCGCGCGGCGCGGATCATGTCATCAACTACACGCTCCCCGATGGGCGCCTCGGCGGTTTTCGCGATACGGTCAAGTCGCTCACCGATGGGCGCGGCGCCGACGTGGTATTCGACCCGGTGGGCGGTGACGTATTCGATGAATCGATGCGCTGCGTCAATTGGGGCGCGCGCCTGCTGACGATTGGCTTCACCAGCGGCCGCTGGCCCGAGGCCGCTGTCAATCTCGTGCTGATCAAACAGCTGAGCGTCATCGGCGTGCGAGCGGGGGAATACGGCCGCCGCGACCCGGTCAAGGGCGCCGCTGTGAACAAGGCATTGTTCGAACTCGCGAACGCAGGCCGCATCGACCCCTATATCTGTGCGGCGTTTCCCCTCAGCGAGGCTGTCGGTGCCATGGCCATGCTCACGCAGCGCCAGGTGGTCGGAAAAGTGGTGGTCACCATGAACGGCTACACCGTCGGCGGCTAATCCTCGTTCTCCAGCGACTTCTTCGCCGCGGCCAGTTCGGTGAGCTTCTCGGCGGAGATGCGGGGATATTTCAGGCCCAGCGATCCCAGCGTGTCGACGACGGCGGCGGCGATCACCAGACGGGTGAACCATTTGCTGTCGGCGGGTACCACATACCACGGCGCATCAGGAGTTGCCGTCTGCGCAATAGCCTCCTGGTAGGCATTCATGTACTCACCCCATTGATTGCGGGCATCGAGGTCGCCTGCGGCGAGCTTCCAGTTCTTCTCGGGACGCTCGATGCGCTCGAGAAATCGTTTCTTCTGCTCGCCTCTGGAGACGTTGAGGAAGAACTTGCGGATCGCCACACCGTTGCGTGAGAGATAGGCTTCGAAGTTACGGATATCTTCGAAGCGTTGCTGCCAGATTTGTGGCGTGACAAGTGCTGGTGGCATCTTTTGTCCGGCCAGGATCTGCGGGTTCACCCGTACGGCGAGCACCTCTTCGTAGTAGCTGCGGTTGAAAATTCCGATTCGCCCGCGCTGCGGCAGGCGGTTGGCGCAACGCCACAGATAGTCGTGGTCCAGTTCTTCGGCGGAGGGTGCCTTGAAGGAGTGCACTTCGCAGCCCTGTGGATTGACGCCCGACATGACGTACTTGATTGCACTGTCCTTGCCCGCCGCATCCATCGCCTGAAAAATCAGCAGCACCGCCCAGTGATCCTGGGCATACAGCACGTCCTGCCAGTCGGCGAGTGCCGCCACACCCCTGGCCAGTGCTTCAACCGCTTCCGGCTTGTCTTCAGAATCGAACTCGCGGGTGTCGCCGGGACTGAAATCTTTCAGACGGAATGTGCTGCCGTCGGTGATCTGATACGGCTTAGCGAATTTTCCCGGTTCTTCGAATATGTGGTTCATGCCTCACCCTGACGCGCGAATTCTATTTTGTGTTGCCGTGGCGCACCGAGGCTGGGACCTACAATGGCGACCAGCAACGCCGCCCCGGCCACGAGCACAGCAGCGTTGATCCACGTCATCTGCCCGGTGGCCATGCCGTAGGCGTTCACTATCGCATGCGGCACGATGCCGGCAATCAGAATGCTGCGGCGCGCGTTGACGAACAGCCAGGTCACGAATACAGACAGCGCGACACCGGCGATGACGAATACGCCGAATGTCATACCCGACTGGGGCAGACCGGACGCGAGAAACGCAGGGATATGCCAGATCATCCAGATGCATCCAAGCACCAGCCCGGCGGTCAGCGCGTGCATGCGCGCCAGCAGCCGAGGCAGCAGATAGCCGCGCCAGCCCAGTTCTTCACCCAGAGGGCCCAGTGCCAGTGCCGCGAGATTGAACACACCGACGCCAGCGGCAAGCCAGGCATCTGCGCTTGCTAACGGCCGGCCCATGCCGAGGCCAAGCAACTGCACCACGATCATCAGC
>JAQBCT010000447.1:0-27014 GCA_032124855.1 Gammaproteobacteria bacterium | reverse complement strand
GGCAAATCGACGCGCTTCAGAAGGTGAGAGGCTATCTGCAGGCGTGGGACCCGGTGACGCAGAAGGAAGTGTGGCGAGTACAACATCCAACGTCGTGGAACGGCGGTTTGTTGTCGACGGCGGGAAACCTCGTCTTTCAAGGCCGCTCGAACGGCTACTTCGCCGCCTATGCGGCCGACTCGGGCAAGCTTCTGTGGGAAACGCCAGTGCACGTCGGCATCGTCGCGCCGCCCATCTCCTATATGGTCGATGGCGAGCAATACATCGCGGTTGCGGCGGGCTGGGGCGGCGCGTTTGCGTTGGCATCCGGCGTACCGAAGCATCGCGACAACGTTCTCACCGAGGGGCGCATCCTGGTTTACAAGCTGGGTGGCAAAGCCACTCTGCCGGATCCCGTGGTGACGCCCATCAATATTCCAGCACCGCCTGATCTGAAGTCGACCCCTGAGCAGATCGCCGAAGGCGAGTCGCTGTATCACGCCTATTGCGCCGTTTGTCACGGTCCGGGCGCAACCGGTAGCGGTCCCCTTCCGGACTTGCGCTACATGAAGCCATCAACGCATGACGCGTGGGATGCCATCGTTCGCGGCGGCGCATTCGCGGGCAAGGGAATGGCAAGCTTTGCGGACGTGCTGGACGAATCCCAGGCTGTTGCGGTTCATGCGTACGTGGTGAGTCAGGCGAATATTGGCATCGCGTTCTGTCAATCCGACTACCCCAAGCAGTATCCGGAGCTGTTTGAAACCGCCTGCGTGCAACGCGCGGCGAATTGACGGACCAGGTGCGGCGGTGCGCATTCGCTCGCCGCCGCGCAGTCAGTCAGCTACTGCAGATGCGCCTTCGGGTCGCCGACACTGATGCGAACGGCGAGCGGGCGATGGTCGGACAGGTGGCAGTCGAGTACGTCGCAACTGCGAATGTTGAGACTGGGCGTAACCAGCACGTGATCGAGCGTAATCGCAGGGCGCCAGCTCGGATAGGTCGGCGATGCATTCTGCGCTGGCACCAATGATGTTTGTGCCAACGGTGAGTCAAACAACAGTCCACTCAGGTGGCTGTTCATATCGCCCATTACCACCACATGCGATTCGCCCTGGATCAGCGAGCGCACGTACGACAGCTGTTGATGGCGCGACCGCTCGCCGAGCGACAGATGCAGCAATATGACCAACACGTCGGCGCCGTTGAACGAAACGCGCATCACGATGGCGCCGCGCCCTGCAAACCTGCCCGGTAGTTTGTGATCCTCCAGCGCACTCGGCGTGAGGCGCGATAGCAGTCCATTGCCGTGCTGCGCAATCGGGCCGAGGTCGCGATTGAGCTGCGCGTACCAGTACGGGAACTGCGCGCGATAGGCGAGATATTCAACCTGGTTGACGAAGCCGCTGCGTAAGCTGCCGCCGTCTACTTCCTGTAGCGCGACCACATCGTAATCCGCCACCAGATCACCGATGCTGCGCAGGTTGTTCGCGCGCGCCTCGTGCGGCAGCAGATGTTTCCAGCCACGTGTTACGTAGTGCCGGTATTTGGTGGTGCTGATGCCAACCTGGATGTTGAAACTGAGCAACCGCAACTCGTCGCGCTGGGCTGTCGTTGCGGCGATGCCGCCTGGATTGACACCTGCCTGCACAATCGAACGCTGCGCTTCAGCGCGGCGATTGATTCCGAATCCCGACAGTGCTCCTGCGCCTTTCATACCAACGGCGAGACCGCGTTCGATAGTGGATCGGCGCAGTCTAGCAATCGCATTCAATCCCGACTGAGGCGTGGCTGGCATTTCAATTGCGTTCAGGATGCCGGGACGGCCATCGCGGCCCGTTCCTTGGCGACCAGAAAATCAACGACGTCCAACATTTCCACATTGCTGCCAGCGAGTTGCCCGCCGTTGACCCGGTATCTGCCGTTCACAATGAGCGTCGGCGTTCCCGGCAAACGATACATTCGACCCTGGGCGTCGGCCTGCTGCGCTTTGCTGCGCACGCCAAAGGAATTCAATACCTTGATGAATTGTTCGTTGTCGACGCCGGCGGAATCCTTAAAAATCTTGGCAAGTACCGCCGGATCGCCCGCGTTCAATCCGCGCAGGTGGATGGCTTCGAAGATCGGCGTGTGCACCTGATCGGTCACCCCTAGAACTTCAGCCGCATAAAACGCCTGCGCGAGAATCACCCATTCGCTGCGAAACATCGCCGGAATGCGGCGAAAAGCAACGTCATCCGGTTGGCGCGCACGCCAGGCATCCATCGGCACGTCAAAGGTGTAGCAGTGTGAGCATCCGTACGAAAAGACTTCCACGACCTCAATCTTGCCCGGCGTCGCAGTGTCCACGGGAATGGGCAGCAGATCGTAGTGAACGTTCACCTCGAAATCCTGCGCTTGCACAGGACCTGCGACACCCACAAGCATCAACGCGAGCGCGGCGACGAGCGTTCTCATTTGTGGTTCCTCAACGACGACATATGGCGAAGGACGCTACTTGGACCCCGCAAACGTTGAATTAGTGCAGCCCCTGAATGTAGTTCGCAACCGCCGCAATTTCGGTGTCGGTCAGCCCGCCGGCGATGTTGCGCATGGCCGCGCCGTACGCCTCATCGGTGTTGCGCGTGCGCTCGCGGTATGCCACCAGTTGGACAGTGA
Source organism: Gammaproteobacteria bacterium (assembly GCA_032124855.1). Lineage (GTDB taxonomy): Bacteria > Pseudomonadota > Gammaproteobacteria > Pseudomonadales > Azotimanducaceae > DATJGR01. Next base: position 24,377 of record JAQBCT010000447.1, on the reverse strand, counting down.
CATAATCGGATTTTTGACCGCCCAGCAGCGGATAGCCGGCAAGTTGATTGCCCGAGCCACTGGGCGAGTGACACGCGCTGCACGCTGCCACCTGCTTGGCGTCGATACCTGCACGGTAGATCAACTCGCCCAACGCGAGGGCCTCATCGGACGCCTGCGCGACAGTTCTGGGCATTGCGGCATAGTAAGCGGCGAGGTTGGCCAGCTCCTCGGAAGAGAGCCGGTCGAGTTGACCGGTCATCAGCGGTGCGGCGCGCGCACCGGTTTTGATCATTTCTAGTTGCGCGAGCAGATAGCGCTCGTTCTGACCCGCAAGATTTGGCGAGCCCGGTACCGTTGCAACACCGTCGCTGCCGTGACAGGCGGCGCACGTCGCGGCAATCGCCTGACCCGCCGTCGCGTCGCCAGCCCCGTGGGCGGCAATCGAAAACAGGCAGAGAAGACCGAGGAAGACCCGAATGGTGGACATGGCTTTGTTAGACTTAGGCTCGCTGAAGCGCGCGGATTATATACCACTGTGAATGGAATGGCAGGCACGCCCGACCGCATCAACGCGCACTTTCTCATCAGCGCGCCGACACTAAGGGACTGTCCGGCGGCCGGCGCACCGGAGGTTGCCATCGCGGGTCGGTCCAACGCCGGCAAATCCAGCGTGATCAATCAGCTCACGGGCAACAGTCAGTTGGCTCGCACCAGCAAGACGCCGGGACGGACTCAATTGCTGAACTTCTTTGCCACGAATCTGGGTGGCCGGCTGGTGGACCTGCCCGGCTACGGCTACGCGCGGGTGGCCAAGAGCCAAAAGAACGTCTGGCGGGATCACGTCGAAGATTACCTGGCGCGCCGCGAAGCGCTCGTTGGTGTGGTCCTGGTCATGGATATCCGCCATCCCTTCGAAGCGTTCGACGAGATGATGGTCAATTGGGCACTGCAAGCCGACCTTCGGATGCATGTACTGCTCAACAAAGCCGACAAGCTGCGTCACGGCGCTTGCGTCGAAGCGCTGCGCAGCGCGCGCAAGCGGCTCGATGCAGGGATATTTTCAACGCAGCTGTTTTCGGCACGCACCGGGGCAGGGCGCGAGGAGGCAATCGAGCTATTGAGTGCCTGGTTGACGCCTGCGGCCGACGAGGTCAGTGCGCCTCATCCCAGTTGAGTCCCTGCCCCACATCCACCACGAGCGGAACATCCAGATCCGCTGCACTCTGCATGCGCGTGACCACACCCTCTGCCAACGCGGCGACATCGCCGGCGTCGACTTCGAACACCAGCTCGTCGTGCACCTGCATGATCATCGCAGCAACCAGTGGCGCGCCACGCAACCAATCATCCACGGCAATCATCGCCCGCTTGATGATATCTGCGGCGGTGCCCTGCATGGGCGCGTTGATCGCGGTGCGCTCGGCGGCCTGTCGTCGCATGCCGTTCTTCGCATTGATCTCCGGCAGATACAACCTACGACCAAATACCGTTTCCACGAAGCCGTCTTGCGCCGCCTGCGCGCGAATTCGATCCATGTATTCCCGCACCGCCGGGTAGCGCGCAAAGTACGTCTCGATGTATTGCGATGCAACACCGCGACTGACACGCAGCTGTCGCGCGAGTCCAAACGCTGACATGCCATAGATGAGCCCGAAGTTGATCGCCTTGGCGCTGCGCCGCTGCTCCGCACTGACGCCGTCCAGATCCACGCCGAATACCTCTGCCGCGGTGGCGCGATGCACATCGAGACCGTTGTCGAACGCGCGCCTCAATCCAGCGTCTCCCGACAGATGCGCCATGATCCGCAACTCAATCTGGGAATAGTCGGCGGCGACAAGAACGCGGCCGGGCGGCGCGATGAATGCCTGGCGAATACGCCGCCCTTCAGCCGTGCGCACGGGGATGTTCTGCAGATTGGGATCCGACGACGACAATCGTCCCGTCGCGGCGACGGCCTGGTGGTACGACGTATGAATGCGATGCGTGTCGGGATTGATCTGTTGCGGCAACTTGTCGGTGTAAGTGGACTTCAACTTATTCAAGCTGCGGTAATCCATGATGACGCGCGGCAGCGGGTAGTCCAACGCCAGTTCGGCCAATACCGGCTCCGCGGTGGACGGCTGACCGCCGGGCGTCTTCTTCGACGCCGGCAGGCCGAGCTTGTTGTACAGGATGGCCTGCAGCTGCTTTGGCGAATCGAGGTTGAACGCTTCACCCGCAAGCTCGAATGCCTCGTTGGCGAGTTCCGTTATGCGTTGCGTTAGCTCCGCGCTCTGCGCGCGCAATAGCGCGCCATCCACCAGCGCACCCGTACGTTCGATTCGCGAGAGCACGCCTACCAGCGGCATCTCGATCTCTTCGAATACAGACATCAGGCGCGGTGTCGGTGCCAGTTTCGGCAGGAGCGCCTCGTGCAGGCGCAACGTGATGTCTGCGTCCTCCGCGGCGTACTGCGTGGCCTGATCGACGGCCACCTGATTGAAGGTCAGTTGCTTGGCGCCCTTGCCCGCCACTTCTTCGAAGCTGATGGTCTTTACGCCCAGATGGCGCTGCGCCAGATCGTCCATGTTGTGGCGCGACCCGACGCTGTCGAGAACATAGCTCTCGAGCATCGTATCGAAGCCGATACCGCGCAGATCGATGGCATACGAGGCGAGCACGTTCTTGTCGTACTTCAGGTTCTGGCCGATCTTCGTCAGCGTCGAATCTTCCAGAAGCGGTTTCAATCGAGCCAACACCTCCGCGCGTGGCAGCTGGTCCGGCGCGCCGGGATAGTCATGGCCGAGCGGCACATAGGCTGCGTGACCCGCTTCAACGGCAAATGACACGCCGACGAGCTCGGCCTGCATATAGTTGAGACTGGTGGTCTCCGTATCGAAGGCGAAGATGCGTTTGGCTTGGATCCTCGCGATCCAGGTATCGAAGGACGGCCAGTCAACGATTGCTTCGTAGCTGGCTTGCGACGCGGTTGGCACCGCAACGGTGTGCGCCGGCGCGCTGCTGCCATCATCCAGCTCGTCGAGCCACGTGCGAAACTCATACGTTGCGTACAGCGCGCGCAACTGTGCGGCATCCGGCGGTGACACGCTGAGCGCTTCGATCCCTACGTCCAGTTTCACATCGCATTTGATGGTGGCGAGCTGCCTCGACAGCGGAAGCGTCGCGAGAGCATCACGAAGGTTGTTGCCGACCTTCCCGGATACGTCCGCCGCGTGACGCACCACGCCGTCGAGCGTCCCGTACTGCGCGAGCCATTTCGCCGCGGTCTTGGGTCCGACATTCGCAACACCCGGGATGTTGTCGGAGGCGTCGCCCATCAACGCCAGATAGTCCACGATCAATTCCGGTGGCACACCGAATTTGTCGATGACGCCTGCGCGGTCGAGACGCGTATCCGTCATGGTGTTGACCAGCGTGACATGATCACTGACCAACTGAGCAATATCCTTGTCGGAAGTCGAGATCACTACGTCGCGTTTCTTGTGCGTCGCTTCGGTGGCCAGCGTCCCGATCACGTCGTCTGCCTCGACGTCATCGACAATCAATAGTGGCAAACCGAGTGCGCGAATGATGTCGTGGGTCGGCGCAATCTGTTGGCGCAGATCATCCGGCAGCGGCGGCCGGTTGGCCTTGTACGCTGGATACAGATCGTTGCGAAACGTTTTGCCCTTCGCGTCGAACACAACGGCAATCGGGCTGCCTGCGTAGTCTTTGGCTAGCCGCTTGAGCATCGCAATGACACCCTTGATGGCGCCCGTTGGATGTCCGGATGTTGTCGTCAGGGGAGGCAGTGCGTGGTATGCGCGAAACAAATACGACGACCCGTCGACGAGCACTAAGGGTTTGTCGTTGCTCATGAATTGAGTCAAGATGGCTTCGCCGCGACTCTAACACAGCACCCAATTCCAGTGGCCAGTAGCCGGTTCCTCATTCGCTTGTCAGCCGCATTCCTGCTTGCCGGCGCGCTGTCGAACACAACTGCGGCGGCACGCGAAACTGAAGTGCGCGGTCCCGATGTCACCATCGTGCTGGGCGAAGAGCGCACTGCCTATGAATATCGCCAGGCGGGACAACTGCGGATGATCAAGATCGTCCCAAAATATGGCAGACCGTACTATCTCGTTCCACGCGACGACACGCGCGGCTTCGGCGACCTCGAAGCTGCCGATATGTTGATTCCGCGTTGGACAATTGTTGAATTCTGATATGGCAGCGATCACACCGCTGCTCGAATCCGACCTCGCCGTGCTGTTGTCAAAGTACGGGCTTGAGGGTCTCGAGAGCTATTGGCCCGCGTCTCACGGCATCGAGAATTCGAACTACTTCGTACGCCTCACGTCCAGTCTGGGGCCGCACGAAGTGGTTGTGACGCTGCTCGAGCAGCCAGCGAATTCGGGCCCGCTGCTCGTGCCGCTGCTCGACGCATGCGACGCGGCTGGCTTGCCCGTCGCACCGATCATCCGCAATCGCCATGGCGCCACCAGCGATCAGATCAACGGCAAACCAACGATTGTGGCGCCGCGCCTGATGGGACGACACGTTTTGAACCCGACGGTGCGACAATGCGAATCCGTTGGCCGATTCCTTGCCCGGTTTCATAAAGTCACAGCGTCGCTTACGACGTCAGCTCACGCATATCCGCGCCACGAGGCTTGGCTGGCGCACCAGGTGGAGTCCATCCGCGGGCACGTCTCGTATCTCGACTTTCGACTCGCACGCGATGCGGTCGAAAGCATCGGGTCGATGCTTCGGCGGATGGATGTCAAGGAACTGCCGCGCGGCGTGATCCACGGTGATCTGTTTCGCGACAACGTACTCTTCACCGAGCGCGGCCTGACTGGCGTATTGGATTTTCATCACGCGGCAGCGAACTACTGGATTTATGATCTTGCCGTTGCCGCCAACGACTGGTGCAACGATAGCAGCGGTATGCTGGATCCGGATCGAACGCTTGCATTGCTTCGCTCGTATCACGCGATTCGTCCGTTGTGCGGCGCCGAAATATGGTACTTCCCGGCATTCGCACTGTATGCGTCGACGGCCTTCTGGTTGTCGCGGCTGACGGTTGCACTACGCCGGGAATCTGGTGCGGTAGTTCGTATCAAGAACCCGAAGGAGTTCCAGCGGATTGTCGAGCGACACCTCGCCTGCTTCTTCTATCTGGACCCGCGCTTGCTCGATTGAGCGCAGACGGGGGTCGGATTAGCGTTACTCCGACCCCGAACTGGCGATCGATCGATATGCCAGAACGATGCGGTCGGGGTCGTGCGGTTGCTTCATGAACGCGTGATAGTGGCCTTGCGGATTGACCACGACAATGTTGCCCGTATGGTCCACTGAGTAGCCACCATCCGCCGCCGGCACCTTCATGAACGCCACATTGAGCTGCTGACCCAATGAGGCCAATTCGTCGAGCGACCCGGTTACCCCAGTGAACTGTTGTGAAAACGCGCCAACGTATGATGCGAGCATCTCCCCCGAGTCGCGTTCGGGATCGACTGTGACGAGATACACGCGCAGCCCCGACAGCAGTTCCGTTTCATTCGCCTCCGCCAGCTTTTTCTCTACCTGTGCGAGAACCGACAGCGTCACGGGGCAGACATCCGGGCAGGAAGTGAAGCCGAAGTACAGCAGCGACCAGTGCCCACGCAACGCAGCATTGTCGAATACGAAGCCCTGATGATCGATCAATTGAAATGGCGCGATATCGCGTGGTACAGGTAGTACGAACGTGCCTTGTTCGCGAAGCGTGGCGTCATCGGCCAGGGGCTTGCGCAAGCTCGTGTATACCAACGCGCCCAGGACCAGCGCGACGAATGCGAGACATAGCACCACCGTGTTGCGGATACCGCGATTCAAAGATCGGCTCCGCCGGGTGGTGCCAGCAGGTGTAACTCGATACCCATCTGCGCATTCGGCACACCGATGGGAACGTAGTGATCAATCAACAAGGCGACGAACAACAGCATCAAATAGACGATCGAGTAGCGAAAGGTCTCAATCGGAGCGCGCGGATTGAGGTTACGAAGGATCGCAATGGCCCAGTACAAAAACCCAGCGCCAAGACCAGCGGCCGCCGTCAGATAGATCAATCCGCTCATCGCGATGGCGAAGGGCAGCAAGCTGATTGCAAACAGAATCAACGTATAGAAGAGAATGTGCCAGCGCGTGTACACCTCGCCGTGCGTAACCGGCAACATGGGTACGTCGGCGTCGCGGTACTCTTCTTTTCGATCAAGGGCCAGCGCCCAGAAGTGGGGCGGCGTCCAGGCGAAGATGATCAACACCAGAAGCAACGCGCCGGGCTCGACGCTGTTGCTCACAGCCGCCCAACCAAACAGCGGAGGGGCAGCACCAAACAATCCACCGATGACGATATTCTGCGGCGTGGCCCGCTTCAGAAAGAGCGTGTAGATCAGCGCATAGCCAACCCAGGATGCGAGATTCAGCCACGCGGTGAGAGGATTCACGAAGGCGTAGAGTACCCACATCCCTGCGACACCCGTGAGCGCCGCGAACAACAAGCCTTCTCGGATGTGTACGCGACCGGTGGCTATGGGTCGATTGTGCGTGCGCGCCATTCGCGCATCGATTTGCGCATCGGCGATGTGATTTACCACCGCGGCTGACGCCGCCACCAAAGCAATGCCGAGCGTGCCGAACACAAGCACGTTCATTGGGATCATGCCGGGCGTGGCCAGAAACATACCGACGAGCGCGCATAACAACATCAACAAAACCACGCGCGGTTTGCACAGCTCGAGGAGATCACGCCACACAGGGCGTTCGATCGACGCGGGCAATTCGGTCATAGATTGCTCCCGGAACGGAAGACGCGGTAGTTTACTGACACGACGGCGAGCAACAACAGCGCGCCTGTTGCGTTGTGGGCGGTCGCGACCGCGAGCGGCAGCGCCCATAGCACGTTGGCAATACCCAGCGCGATCTGACAACCCAACAGTGCCAGCAACACCATCCCGAGACGATGGGCGCCTGCGGCGCGCACGCGCAGCGCCAGCGTGCCGATCACCAGCAGCGCGAGCACAGCGCCCAGCCGGTGACTGATGTGAATGGCGGCGCGCGCGCCACTGTCCATCAAGCCGCCGAGATAGTTCGGGCCGATGTGCTGGGACACGTTGAAGCCCGCTGCAAAGTCCATGGCCGGCCACCATTGGGCCTGGCACATCGGGAAGTCAGGACACGCCAGCGCAGCGTAGTTGGATGATGTCCAGCCGCCCAACATGATCTGTCCGACGATCACGAAGAACGCGGCCAGCGCGTGGGCGCGCAGCCGCGGTTCGAGCGCGCCGACGGGCAACAGGCGCAACCACAACAGCCACAGCAGCGCGAGCGTGGCGAAGCCGCCCAGGAGATGCGTCGTGACAACCTGCGGCCACAGCTTCAGCGTCACCGTCCACATGCCAAATGCAGCCTGCAGGATCACCAGCCCAACGAGCGCCAGCGGTAGTCGCAATGGTGCGCCCGGCACTCGATTGCGAATCGCCAACACCGCGATGGCGGCAATTAACAACCCCAACGTGCCTGCAAAGTAGCGATGCACCATCTCCGGCCAAGCCTTATGCGCCTCGAATGTCGCATCCGGAAAACGTGCCTGCGCCGTTGCCACGTCCGCGGCGTGCCCCGGAACCGCCATAAACCCGTAGCATCCAGGCCAATCGGGACAGCCCAATCCAGCGTCCGCCAGGCGCGTGTAGGCACCCAACACCACGACAAGAAATGCGAGAGCTACCCCGATCCCGACGAGGCGTTGCAACCAACGACGATTGGTGTTGGGCGTCGCTAACGGATCTGTGCTGGCGTTAACCAATGTGCGATACCTTCAGCAGTTTCTTGATGTCCTCGAGCACCGGTTTACCCGCATCGGTGTAGGCGTAGCGCAGCACCACATTGCCCAGCGGGTCGATGATGTACACACCGCCGCGCAGCGCTGCACCCGACCCGGTGAACCAGGCAACCTCTGGATATTCGGCCACGAGTGCCTCGCTCGGCGAGCCGTCTCCCAGCACGACCAGCGAGCGTTTGACGCGATCGGCATCCTTACCAAGGAGCACGTGCAGCTGGCGCAACTGATGCAGCGCGTGCTGGCACGGGCTCTCGCATCCGCCGTCTGTCACTGTTGCGATCCACCAGATGCCGCTGCCACTCATGGACACGGCAGAGTCTCCCGGTGCCAGGCCGAAGCTTTCAATCGCCACAATCGGCGTAAGCAGTTCGCCTTGGTTGGTGGTTGCCCAGGGATCGCCATCCCGTGCATTTTCGTACAGCACGTATGCGCCGATCAACGGCACAACGGCGAACGCGAACAGGCCCACGAGTATAATGCGGTTGCGGCGCCGCACCGCCAGCGCAACGTCACCGAGTTCGTCAGAATTCAATCTCAACCTCTTGGCCTGAAGCCCGAAACCATCCAGCCAATCGCCAATGTAATCGCAAGTCCGAACCACTGCACGGCATAGCCCGTGTGCCGCGCAGGTGTCATTTCTTCGCCGACCAGAATCGGCGCGAGGCTCCCCGGCTGTCCTTCATCAAGGCGCAGTTCGATGAGCAACGGGCGCCTGGCACCCTGAGCCCCGTCGGCGAGGCTGTCCGCCATGCGGCCCACGTCAAGATACTGCACGCGCTTTGGCCAGGATGCCGGCCACGTGTCTGTCGACGGGCCCAGAGCTGAGCGCGTATCGGGCCAACGAACTCCCTCGACCGTCAGTTGATCCGCTGGGGTGGTTGGCGCAGGCAATGCCTCACGCCCGGCAGGTGCTGCAACCCAGCCACGGTTCGTCAACACGTGTCGCCCAGCCACGGTAACAAAAGGCGTGACTACGAGATAACCAGGCACGCCATGGCGCGTGTGGTTATCGACAAAGAACTGATGCTCCGCGTCGTAGTGCCCAACCAGCCTGATCCGCGCGAAGTCGGCAAGGGAGGTGAGCGCTTGCTCGCCCACGGGGAGCGCACCATAGCTTGCAAGCCGGGCATTCTCCAATTCACGTTTCTCCGCCGCGCGATCGAGTTGCCAGAACCCCAGCGCGACCGATGCCGGAACGACCACGAGCGCGAGGAGTGTCATGCGCGCACCCGGATGAAAGCGTGCCATCGAGACGTCCTCGGCGGGGTGTTAGAGTGGCCGCCTCCGCGACATCGCAGGCGCCACCGTGTTTCTGAAAGCCTTGATTGTCGTCCTGTTGATCGGTGTGCTGGTGAGCCTGTTTACCGGCCTTGGTTTCCTGTTCAAGGACAGCAACCGAAGCGACTCGAAACGCACGCTGTACGCGCTCGGCGTGCGCATTTGCTTCGCCGTCGCCTTGCTGGCAGTAGTGGGCTACGGACTCGCCAGCGGTCAACTGACGCTCAGCGCGCCGTGGCTTGGTCGCTAGCGCGACCAAGCCGTCGCCGCAATTAGAACACGTAGACGAAGAAGAAAAGGCACACCCAAACGACGTCCACGAAGTGCCAGTACCACGACGCAGCCTCCAGGCCGAATTGATCATCCGGTTTGAAATGGCCGCGCAGCCCGCGAAAGAACTGCATCAACAGGATGAACGCGCCCAGAGTTACGTGGAAACCGTGGAACCCCGTCAAAATGAAGAAAGTTGAGCCGTAAATGCCTGAACCAAGCGTGAGTCCGAGTTCGGTATAGGCATGGTGATACTCATAACCCTGCACGAACAGAAACAGAATGCCGAGCAGTACCGTCAGTCCCAACCAGAAGTTCAGCCCACCGCGATTGTTGTTCTTCACGGCACTATGCGCGAAGTGCACCGTCACACTCGATGTCAGCAGGATTACCGTGTTGTAAAAAGGCAGGTAGTCCCGCCACGTGCTGATCCCCTGCGACGCCATCGACTCGTGCGGACCCTTGAACAACTCGGGGTTGGGATTTTCCAGCACGGGCCACTCTGGCTTGAAGTTCGGCCACAGGAATTCCCCGGTAATCCCCTTTTCGCCCTCGCCACCAAGCCACGGCACCGCGAACTGACGCGCATAGAACAGTGCGCCGAAGAACGCGGCGAAGAACATGACCTCCGAGAAAATGAACCAGCTCATGCCCCAGATATAGGAACGCTTCACCTGGGCGTTGTTCATGCCAGCCATGTTTTCCTGAACAACCTTGTTGAACCAGAAAAACAGCACCACCGTGAGTACCACGACGCCCGCATAGAGCATCAGGTGCGAGGGCGTCTCGCCGGCTTTGAGCATATTCAACCAATGGCCGACACCGGCAAGAGTGAGAAATATTCCCAGCGCAACGAACACCGGGTACCAGCCGTTGTGGGGAACGTGGTACAGCGAAGTGTCGTGCGTGTCGCTATGTGTCGCCATGGCCCGTTTTGCTCCAGTATAAGTACGCTTCGCTCAAGCCCCGGATGCGATCAATCCGTCGGCAGCGAGTTGCGTGACATCAAATAACGTATACGAAAGTGAAATAGACTCGACGCTGCGCGGCAGTTCCGGCGCAACGAAAAATCGCATCGGCATTTCCATTTCCTCACCCGGCGCCAGCACCTGGCGTTCGAAACAGAAGCACTCGGTCTTATGAAAATATTCTGCAGCCGTTCCGGGCGCCAGCGATGGCACGGCTTGCGCCACCATGGTCTTGTTGGTGGGATTACGGACCACGAAGTTGGCTTGGGTCAGTTCACCCGGGTGCACACGCAAAGCGCCTACTTCGGCGACAAAGCTCCACGGCATGCCGTCGTTGGTATTGGTGAGAAAGCTGACCTTCACCAGGCGTGAATCGTCGATCGCCACGGTAGCTGGATCATATGTGTACACACCACCGGTGCGGCCACCCAGCCCGGTCACGTCGCACAACAATCCATACAACGGCACCAGCGCGAAGCCGAAACCGAACATTCCCGCGACCAGCGCGAGGAGTTTCCAAGGAGTGGCGCGTACCGAAGCCATCGCTATGAATGCGCCTCAGCCGCGGTGACCACAGGCGGATGCGTGAACGTGTGATACGGGGCCGGTGACGGTACTGTCCACTCCAGACCGTGCGCGCCTTCCCACACCCGAGCGGTCGCGGGCTTACCACTGCGAATCGTCTTAATCACGATGAACAGGAACAGCACCTGCGAGAAGCCAAATACGTAAGCTCCGATGCTCGAAATCATGTTGAAGTCGGCGAACTGCAGCGCGTAATCCGGTACGCGGCGCGGCATCCCAGCCAAGCCGGAGAAATGCTGCGGGAAGAAGGTGACGTTCACGCCGATGAAAGACAGCCAGAAGTGCAGCTTCCCAAATGCCTCGTCATACATACGCCCGCACCACTTCGGCAGCCAGTAATAGACCGCAGCGATGACGCCGAACAACGAGCCGGGCACCAGTACGTAGTGGAAGTGTGCGACGACGAAGTAAGTATCCTGGTATTGAAAATCCACCGGCGTCATCGCGAGCATCAACCCCGAAAATCCGCCAATGGTAAACAGGATGACGAACGCGATGGAGAACAGCATGGGCGTTTCGAATGTCATTGAGCCGCGCCACATCGTGGATACCCAGTTGAATACCTTAACGCCCGTGGGGACTGCGATCAGCATCGTGGCGTACATGAAGAAGAGCTGTCCCGCCAGCGGCATGCCAACGGTGAACATATGGTGCGCCCACACGATGAACGACAGAAACGCAATGGAAGCCACGGCGTACACCATCGAGTCATAACCGAACAGCGGTTTGCGGGCGAATGTGGGAATGATCTGCGATACGACGCCGAACGCCGGCAAGATCATGATGTACACCTCAGGGTGCCCGAAAAACCAGAAGATGTGCTGGAACATTACGGGGTCGCCGCCACCGGCGGCATTGAAAAAGCTGGTGTGGAAGTGCACGTCGAACAACATCATGGTTACGACGCCGGCGAGCACAGGCATCACCGCCAGCAAGAGATAGGCGGTGATCAGCCAGGTCCAGACGAACAGCGGCATCTTCATCAACGTCATGCCGGGCGCGCGCATATTAAGGATGGTCGCGATGATGTTGATGGAGCCCATGATCGAAGAGGCGCCCATCATGTGCACACCGAAGATGAAAAACGTCACCGTGCTCGGTGCATACGTCGTAGACAGCGGCGCGTAGAAGGTCCAGCCGAAGTTCGGGCCGCCACCTTCCATGAATAATGTTGAGATCAGCAAGCTAAACGCGAACGGTAGAATCCAGAATGACAGATTGTTGAGGCGCGGCAACGCCATATCGGGCGCGCCGATCATCATGGGCACCAGCCAGTTCGCCAGTCCCACCATCGCCGGCATGATCGCGCCGAATACCATGATGAGACCGTGGTTCGTCGTCATCTGGTTGAAGAACGCGGGGTCGACGAACTGCAACCCCGGTTGGAACAGTTCGGCACGAATCACCAGCGCCATGCAGCCACCGATCAGGAACATCGTAAAGCTGAACCAGAGGTACAGCGTGCCGATGTCTTTGTGGTTGGTGGTGAACAGCCAGCGGGTGATCCCCTTTGCAGGGCCGTGGTCGTGATCGTCGTGATGTGCTTCGAGAACTGCGCTCATGTATTAACCCCTACTGCGCCGAAACCAGATTCAAAACATCGACGGGCTGAGTGACATCATCAGCCTTGTTGCCCCACGCGTGTCGCTCGTAGTGCACTACCGCAGCGATCTCGGCCGCGTTCAACTGCGAACCAAAAGCTTGCATGGCCGTGCCGGACACACCGTTATAGACGCGTCGAATGTGTTCATCCCGCGGACCGGTTGCCACAGCACTGCCATCGAGCGCCGGGAATACGGGCGGGACACCTTTGCCATTGACCTGATGGCACGCGACGCAGGTCTTCGCATAGACCTGTTCGCCCAAAGTCATCAGTTCGTCTGGCGTGAAAGTCTGGCTCGCCATCTTCTCCCGCTCGGCGTACGCGACACGCTTGGTCTCATACCAGGTGTCGAACTCGCTCTGTTCGACTGCCTGCACCACGATCGGCATGAACCCATGATCCTTGCCACACAGCTCCGTACACTGTCCCCGATAGATGCCCGGCTCATCGACGATGGCCCAGACGTCATTGAGGATGCCTGGAACGGCGTCGCGCTTGATGCCGAAGTCGGGCACCCAGAACGCATGGATGACATCGTTGCCCGTAATCAGAAAGCGAACTTTCTTGTGGGTGGGGATGACCAGCGGATTGTCCACTTCCAGAAGGTAGAACTCGCCCTTGGCGACATTGCCATGGATCTCGTCTTGCGACGTGGACAGTGAACTGAAGAACGACAGCGCATTGTCGTGGTTTTCATCCAGGTATTTGTACTGCCACTTCCACTGATATCCGCGCACCTCGATCAATAGATCTTCGCCGCCGGTGTCATACATCTTGATCAGTGTGGTGGTGGCGGGGACCGCCATCCATATGAGGATGACCAACGGAATGATCGTCCACAGGAGCTCAAGCCGCGTATTCTCATGAAACTGCGCCGGCTCGGCGCCCAGCGACCGACGGTGCGCGTACATGGAATAGCCCATCGCGCTGAATACCACCACGCCGATCACGCAGCAGATATAGAGCACGAACATATGCAGCCCGTACACGTCGTGGCTGATCGCTGTTGCGCCCTGTCGCATATTCAGTTCGTCCGCAGCGGCGGCAATGGCCGAACCCGCGGCCACTATCCCCACGAGAACGCGCGTCAGTAAATTTCTGTTCACCTTGGTACCTTGCTCTTAGATTGCAGACCATCGGCGCCGCCAACCTCGCGGCGCATATTTGCTGAACGGCCCAGTTGATAGATGTCGACGCGTCGCCGGTGGCCATTATCGCGTTGGCGACCCGTCGGTGGCGAACGTCGAGGATGTGGACGCCTGGACGCTAATTGCCTTCCCCGGACGACCCCCTGGCCGTCGTCGCTACCTTCCATGTGTCACGGATCCCACTAATACGGCGACCCGCCGCCCCTGAAAAAGCGCGGCAATTATAGCAACGCGCCTTCAAAGCTCAACACAATCACCGCTGCTATTGCGGCGAACTTCCGTCCCCATTTCAAGACCTTACCCAGAGACATCTCGCTTTATCGCGAACTGTTCTCGTTGCCCGTGGGATTGATCAACCTGACCACGTCCGCGCCGTCCTTCCCGTGCGGACGCCCAGCAGCAGGATCGCCGCTCGCCATCGTTTCGCGATAGTCACAGGCGACACAGATGCGCACCAGCAGTGCGGGTGCATCCTCCAGCACCGTGGTATCTGTGGCGCCGCATCCCGGGCAAACGACACCGGCGATGAAGCGTCGTCTATTCATCGCGGTGATTCGCGCAACGCTTTCAGCACGGCGCAAGCATCCGGGCGGACGCCGCGCCATAGAGAGAAAGCTTCCGCCGCTTGCTCAACGAGCATACCCAACCCATCCACAGCGAGACGGGCACCATGTTGTGTTGCCCAGTCACAGAAAGGCTTCGCGTTGGCGCCATACACCATGTCGTACGCGACACCGCCAGCGACGATCTCCGGTGGTATCTGCGGGAGCGCGCCAACGAGGCCAGCCGATGTGCCATTGATCACCAGATCGAACGCCGCACTCAGTTTCCCGGGTTCCATTGCGCTCAGACGTGGGTCTTCCAGTCGATCCACCAACGCCTGTGCTCGGGCCGCCGTTCGATTCGCAATCACGATGCGTCCGGGGCTTGCGCCGAGCAGCGGTCCGAGCACACCACGAACCGCACCGCCCGCGCCAAGAATCAGGACGTTGCTGCCACGAAGCGAAAAACCATGGTTCTCCCTCAGATCGCGCACCAACCCAAGGCCATCGGTATTGCAACCTCGGAACCCCCCTTCGACCGGTACGATTGTATTTACCGCGCCGGCGGTGCCAGCGTATTCGTCGCACTGCGATACCCAATCGTATGCTGCCTCCTTGAACGGCAATGTGACGTTCACACCGCAGCCACCTTCGGCGAAGAACGTGACAGCATTTCTAACGAACCCATCGAGGGGAACCAGTTGCGCCTGGTATTCAATATCTGCGCCAGTCTGGCGTGCGAACAGCTCGTGAATGCGCGGCGACAGACTGTGACCGACGGGGTTGCCGAACACGACGTAGCGATCAGTCATCGGATGAGCGCTCCAGACAGGGCACGACGGATCCTGCTCGGCGCGGTCGCACCCGCCACAGCCCCTGGCAACACATAGTCAACGCAACCGCCAAAGTAGCGCCTCACGGCCAGCTCGTTGCGCGCGGGGGCACGATTGCTCGGGTTGGCCGACGTCGAAACCAATGCACCGCCAAATCGCGCGCACAACGCGCGCGCCTGGGCATGGCCGGGGACGCGCGCCGCCACATCGGCGCGATATCCGGTGATCCAGACGGGGAATGATCGATTCGGCAACAGCCATGTCTCGGCACCAGGCCAGCTCGCTCGAACGCGCGCCGCAGTCAGCTCATCGAGCGCCGCTAGTTCACGCTCAAACTCGGAATCATCGGGCCCGATGACGATCAATCCTTTGCCCACCGAGCGCTGTTTCAGATCGAGGAGTCGCCCGACCGCAGCATTCTCGAAAGGATCGCATGCAAGTCCCCAAACGGCCTCGGTGGCATGCGCCACGATGCCACCACCACGCAGAACGCTGGCGGCGACACCGAGGTGGAAATGTCGCGTGTCGCCGCCGTCGTGGTCAGCGTTTTTCGCCACGCAGTTCCGCCAGCTGTGCATCCTGTTGTGCCACACGTGCAGCATTGGCGTCGCGATCAGCGCGCACCCGCTTGGCAACCGCAGGGTCTGAGACCCCTAGAATTTGCGCGGCCAGATAGGCTGCATTCCTGGCGCCCGCTTTGCCCACCGCAACCGTCGCCACCGGAATGCCGCCGGGCATTTGCACAGTCGACAGCAGCGCATCGAACCCGCCCAGTGAAGCATCCAGCGGCACACCAATGACAGGTCGAATGGTCTGAGCCGCGACCGCGCCAGCGAGATGTGCGGCCATGCCCGCGGCGCAGATGAATACGCCACAACCGCGCTTATCCGCGTCCGCAACGTATTCGCTGGTCGCCTTGGGTGTACGGTGCGCGGACGTAATGCGTACCTCGTGTTTGATTTCGAGTGCTGCAAGCGTGTCGGCAGTCGTCTGCATGACCGCCCAGTCAGATTCCGAACCCATCAGCACGGCTGCCCAGGACATCAGGCGCTTCCAGTAGGAGAGGGGCGCCGAATATAACCGTCGTGACCAGACTCGACAAACCCATCCAGTTCGAGCCGTACCAGGGCACCCAACAGCACGTCGACCGGCAGGTTCGTACGATCCACGAGCACTTGTGCATCAACGCTCGCATTTCCCAGCGCGCGAAACACGCTCAGCAGCAGTGGGTCCTGCGGCAGCGAAGTCTCCTTCGCGACCGCCGGGCTCACACCAAATACGGCCAGCACATCCGCAACACCCTCCACGAGCAACGCGCCTTCTTTGAGCAAACGATGACATCCGCCGTGACCCGGACCAAGCACAGATCCCGGCACCGCCATCACCTCCCGTCCCTGCTCCAGCGCCATGCGAGCCGTGATCAGGCTGCCGCTGCGAATGGTTGCCTCCACCACAACAATCCCGGCGCTCAAGCCGCTGATGATCCGATTGCGTTCCGGAAAGTGACCCGGCCGCGGCTGTATGGTCACCGGGTATTCGCTCACGAGAGCGCCGCGGTGCTGCGCGATGCGGGCCGCCAGCGCGCGGTGCTGCGCTGGATAGAGCCGTCCATGCCCGCCGCCGATCACAGCGACAGTCACGGCGCCGCTTTCCAGAGCGCCTGCGTGGGCAGCGCCATCCACTCCGCTCGCCAGACCGCTGACAACAGCAACACCTCCCCGCCCCAGGTCAGCCGCCAAGACCCGAGCAATCTGAAGCCCAGCGCTCGACGCTCGCCGACTGCCAACGACCGCAACACTAAGCGCAGCATTCAGCGCGCTGGCATCTCCCTGAACAAACAATGCGATCGGCGGATCTGGGATCGCGGCGAGCAACGCCGGGTAGTCCGCGTCACCGATGCGCAGCGCGACGAGCTGCAACCGTTCCGTCTCCGCGCGCGCGTCATCCAGTTCCTGCCGTGACGCGGGTACAAAACCTGGGAGGTTGCGCAATCGCTGGCGGGCCGACAAAAGGTTGCCGCCGCCGTGCAGCGTGTCGATAACGATGCGTCGGACCGCACGGCGGCCAATGCCGCGGCACAACAGCAGCTCTAGCAAATCAGGCAGTTCGTCAGGCAGCAACGACTAACCAATGGCGGCGGAACCGCCCAATGGCATCGCAATTCTCAGGTGGGGTCTGTAGGCGCGAATCGGGAGATCGCGCCGGCCGATCTCCCGAATGCCAAGACGTCTTAAGGGTTCTTAACCTCGTCGAATACCGCCAGCGGGCGCTCTGTCGCCAGAACGAGCGCGTAGGACAGCTTTTCAAAGACGCGGAAGACCATCATCAGACCCGCCCGCTCGGAGGGGAGCCGAATGGTTTCGTTGGCGATGCGGTCGTGCGCCAGCGCACCACGTTTGTAAATGGCCAGGACATTACCGGTGATCAGGCCATCACGTTCACCACGGTCGATGACTACCACATCGAATTGTCCCACCTGCGTCACACCGCTGGTGACCGCGATGATTTCTCCGTCGACGGTGCCGCTCGGGGCGCTCGGGAAGAATGTCGACTCGACTGCGCGCTCTTCGGTGGGCATGACCCGGTCGCCAATCTGTATTTCTTCACGCGAAGAGCTCACGACCATCGTTGCGATATCAGCTTCGCGCGCCACCGAGCGACCTAGCCCGATGTACGTGGCCTCCTGCCCCAACAGCTCGTTCGAATCAGGGTCGCGATACATCGGACCCTTGCGAACGAAGCTATATGATTCGTTGTCCAGCAGGGCACCGCGTACGTAGACGCGATCGCCACCTCCGACCACGAGGCGCTCGCTTTCGCCTTGAATCACGTAGGGGGCCGCTTCGAGCTCTTCCGGCTTAACGACGCGGTTTTGGACCAGGAATCCTTCGATCGCGCGCAGGTTGATCGCAGGGATTGGGTTCTCGAGCGGTGTCGCGCGAATTCTCGGTGACAACTTTTCATCGGTGGAGGGTGATGCCTGGTACGTTCGGCCTGCATCGCCACGCTCCAGCACCAGCGCTGGCTGGCCATCTATGTAGACCAAGCGGATTGTGTCGCCTGGATAGATGAGGTGCGGGTTTTCGATCTGCGGATTGGCACGCCACAGCTCGGGCCATAGCCACGGCTTGGCGAGAAACTTGCCGGAGATGTCCCACAACGTATCGCCCTTGACCACCACATAGGTATCAGGATGATCCGGTCGCAGGTATCCCTCGAGGTTTCCCGTGGACTGCGCCCAGGCTGCCACGGCGATCAGCATCGCACTGAGCAAAACAGGGACCGATTTCCACATGTCCTGAATCCTTTTATGATACGCGGCCGTGCGTGGAACCCGGCGGTTCAACTGGCGGAAAACCATTAGTGTTCTGAATCTTAGCAGCAGAAATTACACCAATACTAGAGATAGATCACACCCCCATGGCACTCCTTGAGATCCTCGAATATCCCGACCCTAGACTGCGCACCAAAGCGCTAGCCGTGGATGTGGTCGACCGCAAGATCCGTCAGCTGATCGACGATATGCTGCAGACGATGTACGAGGCGCCCGGCGTTGGTCTGGCGGCAAGCCAGGTCAATGTCCACAAACGCATCATCGTGGTCGATGTATCGGAAGCGCGCGACACACCCCACGTTTTCATCAACCCGCAGATTGAGATCGTGGGCGGACTGCAGGAAAGCCAGGAGGGCTGCCTTTCTGTGCCGGGGTTTTATGAGCTGGTGACGCGCGCCGAAGCAATTCGCGTGGCGGCGCTGAACAGCTCTGGCGAACACTTCCAGATGAGCGCCACCGGCATGCTGGCAGTCTGCATTCAGCACGAGTGCGACCATCTCGAAGGCCGCCTGTTCGTCGACTATTTATCCAATCTCAAACGACAGCGCATCCGCAAGAAACTCCAGAAGCTACACCACGAGCGCGCTTGAACCGATGACGGGCAAAATGTCGGCGCCGCTACGATTGGTCTTCGCTGGCACGCCGGCGTTCGCGGCAACCATTCTTGAGCACCTCGTCGATGCACACCGCGTGGTGGCCGTCTACTGTCAGCCGGCACGCCCAACCGGTCGCGGTCGCAAACTGGTTCGTTGCGCGACCGAGATCGTGGCGCACCGCAACGATATCGAAGTTCGGATACCCACGTCGCTGCGAGATGAGGCGCCGCGCCTGGCAGCGCTGCACCCGGATGCGTTGATTGTTGCCGCGTACGGCAAGTTGCTACCCGCACAGATGTTGGACATTCCGCGCTTCGGCTGCATCAACGTGCACGCCTCGCTGCTGCCGCGGTGGCGTGGTGCGGCGCCGATCGAACGCGCCATGCTCGCCGGCGATTCGATCACGGGCGTGTGCATCATGCGCATGGATGCCGGCCTGGATACCGGGCCTGTGCTGCATCGGGCGGAGTGCCCGATCCTCGCCAGCGATACGGGCACCAGCCTGCACGATCGATTGGCGGCGCTCGGTGCGCAGGCACTCCTGGATACCCTCGAGCGATTACCCACGCTCCGTGCCGAGCCACAATCGACGTTTGGGGCGAGCTACGCCACCAAGCTCTCCGCTTCCGACTCGATCATCGACTGGTCAAACTCCGCGCAGCGCATCGCCAATCAGATCCGCGCCTTGAACGCCCGCCAACCTGCCGTTTGTATTGTGGCGGGTGAGCGTGCCCGGCTGCTGTTCGCGGAACCCATCGAGGCGCCAGCGGGTGCACACGCTGGGCGTGTCATCTCACGCGACCGCCGCGGCGTAGTCGTTGCTTGCGGCACCGGCGCGGTTCGCATCACGCGCGCCGCGCTGTCGCGCGGGCGAGGTAGAGAGATGGACATCGCTTCGCTGCAGAATGGTTATCCCTCGCTCTTCTTGCCTGGGCAGATGCTTGATGCCCCCCATTAGGAATGTCCGCGCCCGAGCCGCCGTACTGTTGCACCGCGTGGTATTCGGCGGCCGTTCCCTCGATGCATTTCTCACCGATACGCAGGTGGCCGAACGAGATCGCCCCCTGCTCCAGGAGCTGGCCATCGGCTCTGTGCGTCACTACTACTCGCTGGCAGGGGAGGTCGATGCACGACTGCACACGCCGCTCAAACCGCGCGACGCCATTGTGTTCTGTCTGCTGGTCATCGGACTTTACCAACTGCGCCACACGCGGATCCCGAGCTACGCCGCTGTGAGCGAGACCGTCGCTGCGACGCGCCAGGTCGGGCGCCCCTGGGCCCGCGCACTGACGAATCAGATTTTGCGCTCGGCAGCGGACCAGGGGCCTATCGCTCCGATCACCGAGCAGGCCCGGCTGGACCATCCAGACTGGTTGATTGAACAAATGCGCCTGGATCATCCCCACGATTGGGAGCACATGCTCCGGGCGAGCCTCTCCCGCGCGCCTTTGGCACTTCGGGTCAACCAACGGCGCATCGATCGCGGCACCTATCTGGACCGGCTCGCAACTACCGGGGTAAGCGCTCACTCCGGTAGCGCGCCCGATGCTGTAGTGCTGGAAGAGCCGATGGGGGCAAGCCAAGTGCCAGGGTACGCAGAAGGGCTGGTCAGCATTCAGGACGAGGGCGCTCAATGGGCCGCTGAGCTGCTCGCGCCGCAGCCCCGCGATCGAGTTCTGGATGCATGTGCAGCACCCGGCGGCAAGGCGTTGCACCTGCTGGATCGATGCGACGGGATCGAACTGGTGGCATTAGATCAGGATCAGGCGCGCTGTGAGCAGATGCGCACCGAGTGCCGGCGCGTCGGCGCGGATCCGCGCATCGTGATCCAAGGTGATGCAGGCGCGCTCACCTGGTGGGACGGCAAACCGTTCCAGCGCATCCTGCTCGATGCGCCCTGCAGCGGAACCGGAACCCTCCGTCGCCACCCGGATATCAAGCTACTCAAGGAGGCATCCGATCTGCCCAGGTATCACGCGATTCAAAGTAGACTGCTCGCCGGTCTGTGGCGCGTACTTCAGACGGGCGGGCAGTTGCTGTACTGCACGTGTTCGGTTCTGGCGGAAGAGAACGATCGCGTGATCGACGATTTCGTCATGGCAACACCTGACGCCATGCTGATCCCCATCGACGCCGCTTGGGGTATTCAAACGCGCCACGGCCGGCAACTGATGCCGCAGGTGGATGGCCCTGACGGTTTTTTCTACGCACGCATCGAGAAGCGTTGATCGCAAGCCAATGAAAATTCTCATTCTGGGCGCCGGGCAGGTGGGCGGGACGCTGGCGGAACATCTGGCGAACGAGTCGTTCGATATCACGCTGGTCGATCGCGACGCGCACCGCCTTCGCGAGCTGCGCGACCGCTTCGACATTCAAACTGTGCAGGGCATGGCATCACATCCCGACGTGTTGCGCCGCGCGGGAGCAGACGACGCAGACATGCTGATTGCGGTCACCAACAGCGACGAAGTGAATATGGTCGCCTGCCAGGTGTGCTATTCGCTGTTTAGAACGCCGACCAAAATTGCCCGCATTCGCGCCGCTTCGTACCTGATACGCGAAGGTCTGTTCAGTCAAGAACACATGCCCATCGACGTCTTGATCAACCCGGAGCAGGTGGTCACCAACGAGATCCAACAGCTTCTGGAGCATCCTGGCGCGTTGCAGGTTCTCGATTTCGCGGACGGCCGCGTGAAGCTGGTCGCGGTAAAGGCCGTCGCAGGCGGTCTGCTGGTGGGCCAGGAAATTCGATTCATCCGCGAACACATGCCCAAAGTGGATACGCGCGTCGCCGCGATTTTTCGCCGCGGTCGTCCGATTCTTCCCGAGGGCAACACCGTCGTCGAAGCCGGCGATGAGGTGTTTTTCATCGCTGCGGCCGAGCACATCAACACCGTGATGAACGAGCTTCGCCGAGTCGAGCGACCGTTCAAGCGAGTGATCATCGCCGGCGGCGGCCTGATCGGCGAAAAGTTGGCCAGCGCCATCGAAGGAGATTTTTCAGTCAAGGTGATCGAGTTCGACCAGGAGCGCTGCAATCGCCTTGCGCAGAATTTATCCAGCACCGTCGTGCTGCATGGCGATGCGACCGATCGTGAACTGCTGCTAGAGGAAAACATCGAGAACACGGACGCGTTCTGCGCACTCACGAACGACGACGAAGTAAACATCATGTCATCGCTGCTGGCGAAGCGGATGGGCGCGCGTCAGGTAATGACGCTCATCACGAAGCCGTCCTATGTCGACCTCGTTCAGGGCGGCGACATCGATATCGCGATTTCGCCGCAGATGGCAACGACCAGCTCGCTGCTCACCTATGTAAGACGCGGTGACGTCGTACGTGTTCACAATCTCAGGCGCGGCGCGGCCGAAGCGATCGAGGCCATCGCACACGGCACCAGCAAAGAGTCTCAGGTAGTCGGTCGTCCGATTGGAGATATCAACCTGCCGACCGGTACGACCATCGGCGCAGTTGTCCGAGGTGACACGGTGTTGATCGCCCACGACGATGTTGTGGTCGAAACGGACGATCACGTGATCCTGTTCCTGGTGGACAAGAGCCGCGTCCCCGCAGTAGAGAAGCTATTTCAGGTAGGCCTTTCTTTCTTCTGAGAGCGCTTCTGAGAGCGCCCCTCAGTCAACTAGTTGGCGTCTCGTATCAGGCTCCTGGCACGCCGCGTGCCTAAAACAGCCCAGCAGGTGATCGTTCACCATGCCGGACGCCTGCATGAAGGCATAACAGATTGTCGGTCCGACGAACTTGAACCCCGCCTTTTTCAGCGCCTTCGACATCAGCTGCGCTGCGGGTGTCGTTGCCGGAACCTCTCGGGAGTCGTGCCAGCGATTGACCACGGGCGCGCCGCCCACAAATGACCATAGCGTGGTCACGGCCTCGGCATCGCGATCGAGCTCGAGAAATCGAGCGGCGTTGTGCGACACACTTGCCAGCTTGCCGCGATGACGAATCACCCCCGGGTCCGCAAGCAGGCGGGCGATGTCGAGCGAGCCCATACGCACAACCAGTTCGGGCGCGAGCGCGAATAGCGCGGCGCGCAGGTGTCGACGTTTGCGCAACACCGTGATCCAGCTGAGGCCGGCCTGCATTCCCTCGAGCACCAGCATTTCAAACAAGGCATTTCGATCGCGCGTTGGCACGCCCCACTCCTCATCGTGATAGCGCATGTAGAGCGGGTCATCCCCGCACCAGGTGCATCGGCGTTGTTCTTTGACCATCCGAAAGATATGCCCCAAGATTGCGACGAAGCCCCGCGCGGATCGTCTGACCTCAAATCATGTTCGTTGCAGTTCGCGCCCTGGCATTCTATCTCGGCTACATCATCGTCACGGTTATCTGGGGTTCGCTGGCCGTAATTGTTGCGTGGCCATTTCCATATCGACTTCGCTTTCAGTTCGTTATCGGTGTGTGGACGCGCATGGTTCTGGCCTGGCTGCGCCTGTGTTGTGGCGTGCGCGTGCGCATCGAAGGGGCCCAGAACATTCCAGCGGCCGCATGTGTGGTGCTCGTGAAACACGAGAGCACCTGGGAGACGCTGTTTGTGCAGAGCCTGTTTGCGCCGCAAGCGACCCTGGTGAAAAAGGAGCTGCTCAATATTCCGTTCTTCGGGTGGGCATTTCGATTGTTGAGGCCCATCGCGATCGATCGCACGGACCCGCGCGGCGCCCTGCGCAGCCTCATACGCGAAGGAACGGCCCGGCTCGATCAGAACATCTGGGTGGTGCTGTTTCCGGAGGGAACGCGGGTGCCGCCCGGAGAGCGCCGCGACTTTCAAGCCGGCGGAGCTGCCCTAGCCGAATCGAGTGGCCGCGACATTCTGGTGGTCGCCCACAACGCCGGCGACTACTGGCCCGCGCATAGCTTCGCCAAACGCGCCGGCACCATCACGGTGAGAATCTGTCCGCCGATCCCAACGCAGGGGAAAAGACGCAAAGAAATCAATGCGATAGCTGAATCGACTCTGTCCGATGCAATGGCGGATCTGCGCCATGCTCAAACGTCGAGGTTGGCCACCGACAGCGCGTTGGAAACGATGAAGTCGCGTCTGGGCTCGACCTGATCACCCATCAGCGTGGTGAACATCTGATCGGCTGCGATAGCGTCGTCTACCGTGACGCGCAACATACGGCGGATCTCGGGGTTCATCGTAGTTTCCCACAGCTGTTCCGGATTCATTTCCCCAAGGCCCTTGTAGCGCTGAATGTCGACGCCCCGACGGGCCTGGTCCATCAACCACCCCAACGCATCGCCAAAACGGATCACAGCAAGCTGCTTGTCGCCGCGCCGGATATACGCACCCTCTTCCATCATGCCGTGCAGCTTTGTCGAGAGGCTTGCGATCAACCGATAGTCTGCGGA
>JAQBCT010000446.1:0-7593 GCA_032124855.1 Gammaproteobacteria bacterium | reverse complement strand
CGAGGGGGGTGCTGCATTTGAAGTCGACGTGCCGCACGGCCACAAGACCGGGTTTTATCTCGATCAACGCGCCAACCGCCTGCGTGTGCGCGAACTGGCGAACAAGCGCGAAGTGCTCGATTGTTTCGCCTACACCGGTGGATTCACTGTCAACGCGCTTGCCGGCGGGGCGGCGAAAGTGACCGCGATCGACAGCTCAGGGCCGGCGCTGGAATTGCTTAAGCGCAACGTCGCGTTGAACAAACTGCCGCAAGTCGAGTGCATCGAAGGCGACGTTTTCCAGTTGCTGCGCAAACTGCGCGATCAGGCGCGTAGTTTCGATTTAGTCGTGCTCGATCCACCGAAATTCGCGCCGACCGCCGCGCATGCTGAAAAGGCGGCGCGCGCCTACAAGGACATCAATTTGCTCGCGTTCAAACTGCTGCGTCCGGGCGGATTGCTGTTCACGTTTTCGTGCTCGGGCGGCGTGTCGCGCGAGCTGTTTCAGAAAATCGTGGCAGGCGCCGCGCTCGATGCCGGTGTTGGCGCTCAGATCGTCGAACACCTCGGCGCCGGCGCGGATCATCCGGTGGCGCTAAATTTTCCCGAAGGCGAGTATCTGAAGGGGCTGTTAATCGTTAAGGGTGAAGGAGTGAAGGAGTGAAATCGCGCACTCTAGCCCGCCTGATTATTTCACCCCTTCACGCGTTCACTTTTTCACTTTGCTCGGCGGCACCGGATCGACGCCGCCCGCATGCCACGGATGGCAGCGCAACAGCCGCCGGATTGCAAGCCACGTGCCGCGCAGCGCGCCGTGGGTGTCGATGGCTTCGGCCGCGTAGGCGGAGCAACTCGATATCGTCTTTCGCCTCGTCGTGGCATTGCTCCACCGTGCGCACGCTGTGACCAATGTCGAGTTTTAGATCCCACAAATTCTGCACGAAGCTTTCGATGCCGCTGCGAAACTCGGCAGGGTCGGCGTCAACCAGAATCAGCAGGTCTATATCGGAATGCGGATGCAGCTCGCCACGGCCATATCCGCCCACCGCGAACAGCGCCAGTTTGCTGGCGGCGTCGGCTGGCCATGGGATGGCGTGCCACAGGTCGTCGATGAACCGGTCGAAGAACGCGGCGCGGCTTCGCACCAATGCATCGATATCGGCTCCAGCCCAGAATTGCGATTCGAGTTCGGCGTCGGCTGCTGCGATGCGCTGCCTGAGATCGCTGAGGGCGGCAGGGGGGGTCACGCGAACGTTTCGTCTAAGCGCAGTGTCAGCACTTCGGCGCCGTCGGCGGTGACGAGGATCGTGTGCTCCCACTGAGCCGACAGCTTGTGATCTTTGGTCACGACGGTCCACTGGTCGGGCAGCATTTTCACATGCCGACGCCCGGCATTGATCATCGGCTCGATCGTGAAGGTCATGCCGGCTTTGATCTCGATTCCGGAGTTGGCGCGCCCGTAGTGCAGTACCTGAGGTTCGTCATGGAATACGTCGCCGATGCCATGGCCGCAGAACTCGCGCACGACCGAGAGATTGTTCGCCTCGGCATGGGTTTGAATCGCGTGGCCGATGTCACCCAGGTGTGCACCCGGGCGCACCGTGCGAATACCGCGATAGAGACATTCCTGGGTGATCTCCACGAGTCGGCGTGCCAGCACGCTGGGCTCGCCAACGAAATACATCTTGCTGGTGTCGCCGTGGTAGCCGTCCTTAATGACGGTGACGTCGATATTCAGCACGTCGCCGCGCTTGAGGACTTTGTTGTCCGACGGAATGCCATGACACACGACGTGGTTGACGGAGGTGCAGATCGATTTGGGAAACGGCGGCTGACCGGGGGCGTTGCTGTAATTCAGCGGTGCCGGGATCGCATTGAGATCCTCGACAATGAATTTGTGACAGATGCGGTCGAGTTCATCCGTGCTGATTCCCGGCACGACATGGACGCCGATCATCTCCAGCACGCTCGCGGCTAGCCGCCCCGCGTTGCGCATGAGGTTGATTTCGGCGTTGTTGCGAAGCTTGATGGACATGGATGGGGCTGAGCTCATGCGGTTCCCGCGAAAAACGGATTATGGTATAAAGCGCGCCGCCGCGAGGCAAACCGGATCATTCGCCATTGAGCGATGATCAAAATCACTCACACGCATCGACACAGATCCGTGGGTGCCATCTGAGGATGGTTCGGATCTGGGGCGCGTGGAGGCTTAACCCCACATAGACGAGGAAACATGGCAAATATCAGCATGCGTGACATGTTGGCCGCAGGCGTGCACTTCGGTCATCAAACGCGATTCTGGAACCCCAAGATGGCCCCCTATATTTTCGGGGCCCGCAACAAGATCCACATCATCAATCTCGAACGGACCGTGCCCGCTTTCAACGAAGCGCTGGCGCACGTCCGTGCGGTCGCCGCCCGGCGCCACAAGATCCTGTTCGTGGGCACCAAGCGGGCAGCCGCCAAGGTGATCAAAGAACAGGCGAGTCGGGTCGATATGCCCTACGTCGATCAGCGTTGGCTGGGGGGCATGCTGACCAACTACAAGACCATCCGCCAATCTATCCGCCGACTGGAAGAGCTGGAAACCCAGGCCGCCGACGGTACGTTTGAGCGTCTGACGAAGAAAGAGGCGCTGACCAAGCGACGCCTGATGGCAAAGCTCGAACGCAGTCTCGGCGGCATCAAGAAGATGGGTGGACTCCCCGATATGCTGTTTGTCGTGGATGTGGAGCACGAGCACATCGCTGTCACCGAGGCGAACAAGCTCGGCATTCCCGTGGTGGGTGTGGTCGATTCCAACAGTGATCCCGCTGGCGTCGACTATGTCATTCCAGGCAACGACGATGCCATACGCGCGATCCGTCTCTATGTCACGGCGGTAGCCGACGCGGTTGCCGAGGGTCGTGCGCATGCCGGCGGAGAAGTGCGCATCGATGATTTTGTCGAAGTCGACAACAATGAGGTCGCCGTAGGCGCTGCCAGCCTCGAAGAAGACGAGGTCAACTGAGATGGCCGTGATTACGGCGGGCATGGTCAAAGCGCTTCGCGACCGTACCGGGCTGGGCATGATGGACTGCAAGAAGGCGTTGACCGAAGCCGGCGGCGACCTGGATCAGGCGTTTGACTACCTGCGAAAGAACAGCGCCCTGAAGGCCGCCAAGAAGTCAGACCGTACCGCCGCGGATGGACTGCTTGCCCTGCGTGTCGCAGACGACGGCAGCTTCGGCGTGCTGGTCGAAGTCAATATTGAAACGGACTTTGCGGCCCGCAACGAGAAATTCATCGCGTTCGTTGCCCGTGTCTGTGATCGCGTGTTCGAGCAACGCAACGCCGACGTTGCGACATTGCTGGCCAGCGGTCTGGACGCGGAGCGCGAGGCGCTGGTGCAGGAAATCGGCGAAAACGTCGCCGTGCGTCGCGCCGCCATCGTCGAAGGCGCGGGCGGCACCGTGTCGAGCTATATGCACCAGGACAATCGCAAGGCCGCCCTGGTTGCACTGACCGGGGGCAACGCGGACTTGGGCAGGGAACTGGCCATGCACGTCACGGCCGTTAATCCGCTCGTCGTGGCGGGTACGGATCTGCCGCCTGCAACTGTTGCCAAGGAACGCGAGATCTTCGCCGCCCAAGTGGCCGACAGCGGCAAGCCCGCAGAGATCATGGCCAAGATGGTGGATGGCAAAGTGCGAAAATTTCTCGCCGAATCGAGCCTGCTCGAGCAACCCTTCGTGAAGGACGCCAACGTCAAGGTGGGCCAACTGCTTGCGCAGCGCAAGGCAACCTGCAGCGGATTTGCGCGCTTCGAAGTGGGCGAGGGCGTCGAAAAGGTCGAAACGGATTTCGCCGCAGAGGTTGCGGCGCAGGTCCGAGGGCGGGGCTGATACCGAATGGGTGGCGCCGCCCCGCGCTTTCTTCTGAAGCTCAGCGGCGAAGCATTGGCCGGCGAGGCTGAGTTCGGTATTGATCCGGATGTCGTGCGTCGTGTCGGCCGTGAGATCGTCGCGAGCCAGGACGGCGGCGCGCAGTTCGGGCTGGTGCTCGGGGGCGGCAACCTGTTTCGCGGCGCCGCGCTGGCCCAGGCCGGACTCGATCGCGTGACGGGCGATCACATGGGTATGCTCGCCACGGTCATGAATGCGCTGGCGTTTCGCGACGTGCTGCGCTCGCTGGGCGCTGAGGCCACCGTTCTCTCCGCGATTCCGATGGCTGGCATGGTGGAAGGCTATTCACAGCCGCGCGCATTGGAGTTGATCAACGCCGGACAGGTGGTGCTGTTTGCGGCAGGCACGGGCAATCCATTCTTCACTACCGACTCGGCCGCGTGCCTGCGAGGCATCGAAATTGGCGCGAACGTCGTGTTGAAAGCGACCAAGGTGGATGGGGTGTACACGGCGGACCCGATGCGCGATAAATCGGCCCGCCGATTCGACCGTCTGACGTACAACGAAGTCATCAGTCAGGATCTCAAAGTAATGGATATGACGGCCATCTGTCTGTGTCGCGACCATGCGATGCCGATCGTCGTATTCGACATGAACGCGCCGGGCGCGCTGCAGAGAATCGCCAGTGGCGAGCGTCTCGGCACGCTGATTGACCGCGGCGAGACTTAATCCCTTCAGCAACGCGTGAGGCGCCCTGTGATTGACCAAATCAAACGCGAAACGAATACCCGCATGGGCAAGTCTCTGGAAGCGCTCACCAATGCATTCAGCCGCATTCGCACGGGACGCGCGAACCCCGCCATTCTCGACGGCATCGAGGTCCCGTATTACGGTACCGATACGCCGTTGAATCAGGTGGCGTCGGTCAGCGTCGAAGACGCGCGCACCCTGTTGATCTCGCCGTGGGAAAAGAAGCTGCTCCCCGACATCGAGAAGGCCATTCTCAAGAGCGCCCTGGGCATCACGCCCGCATCCAGCGCAGGCGTCATTCGCATTCCGCTGCCGCCTCTGTCCGAGGAAAATCGACGCGACCTCGCGCGGCAATCCAAGAACGAAGCCGAGCAGGCCCGGGTGGCCGTGCGCAATATCCGCCGCGACGCGATTGGCGAGATCCGTGAACTCGTCAAGGACAAGGACGTATCCGAGGATGATGCGCGCCGCGCGGAGGATGAAATTCAGAAGCTGACCGATAAACGAATTGCGGAAATCGATCACGCTTTGGCCGAAAAAGAGGCCGATGTATTAAAGATTTAGCGATAGAATCTCGACGCTGACATTGGATTTCACGAGCCTCATGTCCGAGCTTCCAGCTGGCGCGGCACATCTAGAGAACGACGCGGTGCCCCGCCACGTCGCGATCATCATGGACGGCAATCACCGCTGGGCGCAGGCGCGTCACCTGCCGGGTGCCGCCGGGCATCGTGCCGGCAGCCGCAACGTCCGCCCCATCGCCGAACTTTGTGCTGACCTCGGCGTGCGCTATCTCACGCTATTTGCGCTGTCCACCGAAAATCTCGATCGACCGAAACGTGAAGTCGATCTCCTGCTGTCTCTGATGCGTCGGTTCCTCGAAGACAACGTCGACGAATTACACGAGCGCGGCGTGCGCCTGCGTGTCATCGGCGACCGCACCCGATTCGCGGCCGAACTGCAGATGTTGATGAAGCGCGCCGAGCAGATCACGCGTGACAATGATCGGCTGCATCTGACCATCGCGGCGAATTACGGTGGTCGCTGGGACATTGTCCAGGCAATGCGCGCATTGGCGCGTGGCGTCAGCAATGGCCAGATCGATCCAGATCGCGTCGATGAACACACGGTGGGTTCGCTGCTGTCGCTAGGATCGCTGCCGGCACCGGATCTGTGCATCCGCACCGGTGGCGACCAGCGCATCAGTAATTTCCTGCTATGGGATCTGGCGTATACCGAGTTGTATTTCACCGACGCGTACTGGCCGGAGTTCGGTGAGGCGCGACTGCACGACGCCTTCGAAACATTCCGTGCACGGCTGCGCCGGTTTGGTCGACGCAAGTGATGCGGTTGGCGCGTCGATGCTGAAATTGCGCGTGATCACTGCGCTGATTGCAGCGCCCACAGTGATCGCCGCTATCTTCCTGCTCCCTGCAACGGCATTTGCCGCGATATTTTTCGTGCTGGCGGCGCTGGGTTTGTACGAGTGGGCACACCTGTCGGGTATCACCCGAGCCTTGTGGCAGGCTCTTTATCTGGCGGGATTCGCGGCGCTCGGCTTTGGCTTGCTGCAGATGCCGACGGCGTGGCCGGCTTGCTTCGCCGTGGTGATGGGATTCTGGCTCTGCGCCGCAATCGTTGTCATGACGTTTCCGGGCAGTGCCATGGTGCTGCGACGCAGCGTGTTGGCGGTTGCAGGCTATGTCGTTCTGTTGGGCACCTGGCTTGGCTTGGTGGCGCTCAACCGGAATGCGGGCGGGGCATGGTCGATCTTGTGGGTTTTCGTCATCGTCTGGGCCGCCGACATCGGCGGTTATTTTGTCGGACGTCAATTCGGGCGACGCAAGCTCGCGTTGCTCGTCAGTCCTGGCAAAACCTGGGAGGGTGCACTGGGGGGCGTGGTCGCGGCAGCCGTCATTGGCACGACCCTCGGCACGATGGTACCGCCGCTGGCTAGCGTCGGATTCGACACAGGCCAATGGCTCGTTGCCGCTATTCTATTGGCCGTGGTGAGTGTCTTTGGCGATCTCTTCGAAAGCGCACTCAAGCGCGCGCGCGGTGTAAAGGACTCCGGCACGCTGTTTCCAGGTCACGGCGGTATGCTCGATCGAATCGACGCGCTGATGGCCGCGCTTCCGTGTTTCGCCTTCGTGGTCGCACAGCACCCCTGACGGCAAGCTGATATGATTCGCCCCCGTTCAGGCTGGGTAAAAGCGTCACGCTCCATAGAGATGCTGCGGCGAAGCAACTTGCGATCGCCGAACGTGTCGAACGTGACAGACAACTGGATGCGGTAGCCGATGGAATTCCTGCAATACGTCTTCGCGCTGGCGGTGACCCTGGGTGTGCTTGTGAGCATTCACGAGCTGGGTCATTTCCTCGTGGCGCGCGCGGCCGGCGCGCAGGTGGTGCGTTTCTCGATCGGCTTTGGACCGGTGCTGCTGTCTCGATTCGATCGGCATGGCACGGAGTTCGTGGTGGCCGCGGTACCGCTCGGCGGCTACGTGCGAATTCGCGATGAGCGCGATGCTGACGCTGTCCCTGCGGGCGACGGCAAGTCGTTCGACAGGCTTTCCGCCTGGTCACGCATTGCCTTCGCACTGGGCGGGCCGGCCGCTAACTTCCTGCTGGCATTCGTCGTCTACTGGGGTCTGTTCGTCGCGGGCAACACCGACGTCGTGCCCATCATCGCCGCGCCCGTCGCGGGAACGCCAGCCGCGGTCGCGGGCATCGCTGGTGGTCGCGAAATTGTTGCCGTCGACGGAGTCAAGACCGCGTCGTGGGCTGAAATCAGCATGGCGCTGGCAGCGCGTCTGGGTGACAGCGGCGCCATCGACATCGTCAGCCGCGTACCCGGTGCGACGGCGCAGGACACACAGCGCCTTCGCATAGAGGGCTGGCAGCAGGGCGTGGATGAGCCCGATCTGTTTGCATCGCTCGGGTTGGTTCCCACGCTTCCGGCCGTTCTCGGCACAGTGCT
>JAQBCT010000445.1:0-4422 GCA_032124855.1 Gammaproteobacteria bacterium | reverse complement strand
GTCGAGGCGCGCAAGGACACAACCGTCATCATCCACTCACTCACCGATCATCGCCGCCTGCTGCCTATAGAGAAGACGGCAGAGCAGTTGCCAGCGCATCCGGACTTTCTCCTGGTGATCTCCTACAACCCCGGCTATCAGAGCGTGCTCAAGGATCTCAAGCCCAGCACGCGCCAGCGGTTCGTCGCCATCGCATTCGGCTATCCGGATGAACAACGCGAAGCGGCCATCATCGAACATGAGAGCGGCGTTGATGCCGCAATGGCGCAACGCCTGGCCGTCATTGGCGCCAAGACACGGCAGTTGAACGATCAGGGATTCGACGACGGCGTCAGCACACGCCTGCTCACCTACACGGCGCGCCTCATCCAACGCGGTATCGATCCGCGGCGCGCCTGCGAGATCGGCATCGTGCACGCCGTATCGGACGACGCCATCGTCCAGCTGGCCGTAGCCGATGTGGTTGATGTAGTACTGCCGTGACCGATCTGCTCGATGTGGAGCGGCGCATCGCGCTGTTTGCGCAGGCGATCACCGGGGCACCTTACGAAATCAGATCGGCGCGCAGCTTCACGGGATCCGCGGTTGTGCTCGATGCAGATGGCGCGATGCTGGATTCACGCGCCCTCTACCTGCCCGATTCCATCGACGACGCGCGCACGCCAGGCGCGCGAATCTATCGACTGCTTTCGTTGCACCAATTGGGCTACCGGGAATTCGGCACATTCGATTTTCGTATCGATGCGGCGCGTGAGCGTTCGGCAGATCTGCGCCGGCAGCCTGCGCCGGGCGCACCGTTGCGGGAATCCGATCTCGATGCGTTCTATCGGCACTTTGCAGCGCCGGCTCTCGCCCGAGTGCTCTTCAGGTTGCTGGAAGCCCATCGCATCGACTGTGCAATGCTCGCTGCCTATCCAGGTGCGCGCGCTGATCATGCTGCGTTGGCGGCGCTCGAGCTACGGCGCCGGACGCCCCTTGCACATATTGGTGGGCTGCGCGACGTGCTCGAAGCGATGCAACAGTGGAGCCTTGGCGCGTCCGCACAGGCGCTGATTCAGATCGATTCGGTGGGGGTCGTCGAACCGCTGTTGCAGACATGCAGCGATCTGCGCCAGCCAAGCGCGGATGTCTACGCCACCGCCGCCGCCGTAGAGCGCAGCTACGCGGTTCTCGACGCTGCCGGGCTGGTCGGCATCGAGCTGCGAGTGGTCAGCCCAACGGACGAACCGCCAAGCATTATCGATGTCGACCGACCCGCCATACACGGCAATCCTCCCGAGGAATGGCTGCAGCGGGAGGAGCGACTCACCGATTGGGACGAAGCACTTGCAAGCCTCGACGCACTGATTGCGACCAGCGCGATCCAGGGCGATGCCGAAATGGGTGACGCCGGCGCCGAACGGCCGGCCGAAATCGAACTGAGACAACTCACCGACCAGCGCGACACGCTCGCACGGCGGATCGAGATCGAAGCCAATGCGATTGCGCACGCGCTGGGACAGATCGGCCGACCGCACGGCATCAGCTATCTGTACGACGAGTGGGACACGCTTGGACAACGCTATCTGCGCGGCTGGTGCAGACTGTATGAATGTCGCGCCGAGGCTGGAGCCGCGCGCGAGGTGATCGATCTTCTGAATCGGATCGCGCCGCTGCAGCAGCGCGTGCGGCGGCAATTCCAACAACTCCCACAGCAGGCATTTCAACGCACGCGGCGCGTATTCGACGGCGAAGAACTGGATTGGGATCAGGTGCTGGACTACCACACCGATCGGCGCCGTCACGTGACGCCCGATGAGCGCGTCTACCAACGCCGGGATCGCATCACCCGCGACGTTGCCGCTGCATTCCTGATCGATCTCTCAGCGTCCACCGACGATCCCGTGAATGCCCAGTCACCAGCGGACGCGCACGACGACACGCCGGATAAGCCCGCAGACGATGATCCATTTCTCTGGGAGCCCGTTCGAAATGAAGCGCCGTCGGAACCGCCACGCCGCATCATCGATGTGCTGCGCGATTCCATCGCACTGATGGCGCGCGCATTGGATAGCTACGGCGACCGTTATGGGATCTACGGATTCTCTGGCTACGGGCGAGACAACGTGGAGTACTACGTCGCCAAAGATTTCAACGAGGTGCTGCGCGGCACCACGCTGCGCGCGTTAGTTGGCATGCGCCCGAGACGCAGTACCCGCATGGGACCGGCCATCCGCCACAGCGCGCACAAGCTGATCCAGACAGGCAGTTCTCTGAAGGTGCTGGTGATGCTGTCGGACGGGTTTCCGCAAGACTGCGATTATGGCCCCGACCGGAGCGACCACGAATACGGCGTCGCCGATACGGCCCGCGCCCTGACGGAGGCGCAACGCGCGGGCATCCAGACCTTCTGTCTCACCGTGGACAAATCCGGCCACGACTATCTGAAGCGGATGTGCCCCGACGATCGCTACCTCGTCATCGAGGACATCGAGTCGCTACCGGATGCGCTGGCCAAGGTTTATCAGAAGTTGACCGCGTAAGCCGGCTCGATCAGTCGTCGCCGCCAAATATGCCCAGCAACTGCAGCAGGCTGACGAAGAGATTGTAAATCGATACATACAGGCCAACGGTGGCCCGGATGTAGTTGGTCTCACCGCCGCTGATCACCGAACTCGTCTCGAACAGAATCAGTGCGCAGGAAAACAGCACGATGCCTGCTGAAATCACCAGCGAAAGCGTTGGGATTGCCGCAAAATAGTTCAGCAGAATCGCACCCATCAGCACGAAGAAGCCGGTGACCAGAAAGCCACGCAGAAAGGTGAAATCGCGCCGCGTGACCAAGGCGTAGGCCGACAGGCCGAAAAACGCGGTCGCGGTCAGCCCAAGCGCCTGCCCGACGAGGGCCGGTCCATTGGGCAACGTGAGGTAGACGTTCAACAGCGGCCCGAGGGTGTAGCCAAGAAACCCCGTGAACAGGAATGTCGCCGGCAGACCCCAGATGCTGTTTGCCAGCCGATGTACCAGGAACATCAGGCCGAAAAAACCGATCAGGGTCGGAAAGAACCCGAGATAGGGCGCGCCTGTCACCATGGCGACATACGCCACCACCGAACTGAAGGCCAGTGTCATCGCCAGCAACAGATAGGTGTTGCGCAGGACCTTGTTGATTTCGATCGCGTGGCCGGTGCCCGCAATTGTCTTGATTACCGCCATCACTACCTCCAATCGTCTTCGTGGCCGGCCCATTCTACGCATTGATCGGCGGCGTAACTCGGGAATTTGAATCGCAATACGGGATACCCCGGCGGACGGGCGACCCATGATACGGTGCAGTCGGGTATGATCGGTGTGGGTTCTGACGGAGCCGCTGCGTGAACGACGAACAGGCCAAGAAAATACTGCTGGCGCGCAAAGACGAATTGCTCGTGCGTCATGACCGAATCAGCCGCAAGACGCGCCATCGCGATGAGCCGCTGCCGCAGGATTTCGCAGAGCAGGCGGTGGAGCTCGAAAACCAGGAGCTGCTCGAGGCGCTGGACGTCGAGGTCGCCGAAGAGCTGCGCCAGATCGATCGCGCACTGCTGCGCCTCGAGGCAGGCGAATACGCTGTTTGCACGAAGTGCGGCGACGCTATTCCCGCCGCGCGACTCGAGGCGCTGCCCACCACCGGCCTGTGCGTTGGTTGCGCCACCGAAGCAGAGCGACGGTGACGGTCTAGGTCACTTCGTCCTGTGCAAGCAACTCGTAACAGCGCACGCGCGCTCGGAACTCGTGCGTGATGCTCACAACCACCAGTTCATCCGCGCCGCATACGGCGGCCAGCTCGGCGAGTTGTTCGCGCACGGGTAAACGGGTTCCCAGGATCTGGTGTTCACGACGCGATGCAATGCGCTCGCGCTCCACGCTGGTCATCTCATATGCGCGCGCCTGTTCCACCGATGGGAACGGGCCAAATTCGCCACGTTCTACCCGTAGACGCCATACGTCACGACAGCTCGCCAGTTGCTGCGCCTCTTCATCGGTATCCGCACACAGCACGAACACACCAAGGCTGATGCTTGGCTCGCGCAGCGTATCTGACGGCCGAAAACTGTTGCGATAGATCCGGCAGCTCTCGGCAGCGAGATGCGGGCTGATGAAGTGGGCGAACGACAGTGGCAATCCAAAATGCGCTGCGAGACGCGCGCCATCCTCGCTCGACGCAAGCATCCAGATCTGCGGCGGCACATCGGGCGCTGGTGTGGCCCGCACCGATCCCAGTGCCTCGGTGAACGGCGGCTGGCCATTGGCGAATGCCATTAAGTCCGCGAGTTTCGCCGGGAAATACTCAATACCGATCTTCGAACCGTATGCCAGCGCGGCGGCCGTAACGCCATCGCTGCCCGGCGCGCGTCCGACGCCTAGATCAATTCGTCCGGGATACAGCGTTTCCAGCACGCG
>JAQBCT010000444.1:0-5128 GCA_032124855.1 Gammaproteobacteria bacterium | reverse complement strand
CGCAATCCGATGGATGCGTGCCTCAGCAACTTCCGGCAACTCTTCTCCACGCGTTTCCCGTATTTCAATTACGCCTACGACCTGCTCGATACGGGCCGTTACTACATCCAGTTCGATGCGTTGATCGCGACATGGCGGCGTCACCTGCCCGCGGCGCGCTTCATGGAAGTGGGCTACGAAGAATTGATCGCCAACCAGCAAGCACAGTCGCGCAGAATCGTCGCCTTCTGCGGCCTGCCGTGGAATGACGCGTGTCTTGCGTTTCACACCAATGCGGCCCCCGTGGCGACGGCCAGTTCGGTGCAGGTGCGCAGCCCGATCTATACGACATCGGTGGGACGCTGGAAGCGCTATGGCGCGCGACTTGATCCGCTGCGTGCGTTATTCGACGGCGCGGGTGTGGCCTACTGAACGGGTCTCGTTTGCTTGCCTGTCACGCCCGCACAGCCGTGTGATGCACATCGCTAACGTCGTGCGGCCCGGTGCGCAGCTTCCTGACCGCTGTCTGATCATCATGCTCGTCAGCATCACAGCCTGATCAGGAGGCTCAAGTGAGAATCATTGCAGCATTCATTCTGTTGGTTGGATTTGGATCGAGCAGCGTTCTGTATGCGAATGAAACTGTGGACGCCGCGGTTGGCGGGGGTATTGGCGGCGCGATCGGCGGCGCCGTCGGCTCTGAACTCGGCGGTCGTAACGGCGCTATTGTTGGCGCAGGCGTTGGCGCCGCGGCCGGTGCCGCGATTGCTACAAACGACGACTCGAAACACGATGCCGAGCCCGCAATAGTGGTGGTGCCCGTCAAACCTACCGGCAATTTCTGTCCGCCGGGGCAGGCGAAGAAGGGTCGCTGCTAGGTTTTCAACTCGCTGACGGTTCCGGTAAGTGGCTGATAGCCTACGCGAACAGCCGCTTGTGCCCCGCAGGCAATGCGAGCAGAAAAAACGTCGGGTCCCACGAGGTTGTTTCGACAAGCGTGCGCCACGGATCGCGGCTGAAGCGGCTCCTACAACCAACCAGCCAGTCTCCACTTCTAACTTGTGGGAGTAGAGAGTGGGAGGGGCTTCAGCCCCGATCCCTGTAGCAGGCAACTCGAACCAAGATCGCGACTGAAGCCGCTCCCACATTTTCCGATCGGGCTGCACAGACTCGCGATCACTCCGCTCGCGGCTTCGGGAATGCCACGGGGCTGCGGTGACCCTCCGTGTCGACGGCGCGCACGCCGAAAAAATAGTTGTCCTTTGATAGATCCGCCATCGTGTACTGGGTGACGTTGCCCACGAACAGCGCGTCGGTCCAGTAAGGTGCTGTCGTTTCGCGCCAGACGATCTCATAGCCGGCCAGATCCGTTTCCACATTAGCGCGCCACGTGAGCTCGGTGTTGTTCGTCAGTTGCGTGGTGACGACTCGTGCATCGCTGGGCGCAGCGGGCGCGCGCGCCAACGACGCTAGGGAGGCGACGTTTACGCGGGTGACCTGTGCAACGTAGTCGACATCCACGAACGCCAGCGTATCTCCGTAGTCCACGCCATCTTCGCTCCGGACGTTCTGATGCTGGTGGGCGTAGTCCTCATGCGGCTCGGTGAATCGCACAGCAGCAAATCCGCGCTCCAGAAAAGGAATGTGGTCGCCGCCGCGCAGAAAACGGTCGCGTCGATACACGATGTTCACATTGAATTGGGGCATGTACAGCGCGGCGGTTTCACGGATGAAGCGCGCAAGCTGGCGCGCGGACGAATCATTTTCGCCACCTACGCTGCGGCGCAGCTGCGCCTGCGGTTCGGTCTCGTTAGACGGTATCCCTTCGGCGAATACGCGCACGCTGTTGCGGTCTGGGCGCTCTTTGAACGCGGTGGCCCCACCGATGATGTCGTTGGTGAACATCGCATGGATATCCATCGTGTTGATTCGCGCGGTCTCCGCGAAATGCGCTGCGCCAAGCAGACCCTGCTCTTCGCCTGCCACGGCCACGAACACGATCGTCGCGTCATAGCGCTGCCTGGACATCACACGCGCCATCTCGATGACGGCCGCGGTGCCGGATGCGTCGTCGTTGGCGCCCGGTGCGTCGCAGGTTGCATCCGCCGGGTCGGCGCACATCGAATCGTAATGCGCCGACACCACATAGATTCGGTCGGGTTGCGAGGTGCCCGGCAACGTTGCCATGACGTTCGTGATGACGATGGGCTGTGGCACGCGCGCCCCGGCGGGTTGTTCGAATGACTGTTTCGATACGGCCAGACAATCCTCACACGCCTGCGCAATCCGTCGAAATTCGTCATGGATCCAGTCGCGGGCTGCGCCGATTCCGCGCGTCGGATCATCCTGCGACGAGTTGGTGTTGCGAGTGCCAAATGCGACAAGCTGGCTGATCCCCTCACCGATCTGCACGGCGGAGACGTCGGCGAGCAGCGCGTCGATTGCGGGATCGCGCGAGCTGGCCGCGGCGCCATTGAATGGCAGCACCGCGATCGGCATCAGCGCCAGCCATACAGCGATTGTTCTCATGCAATAGACGGTGTCTCGCATCTGACGTGCTGCGGTTGTGATGCGGTACTCTAGCCCACGCGAGCTGCGTAATGAATTCGTTGGGGAAGCGCGTTGAGACTGCATCACACCGGCTGGATTGAGGTGCTTCTGGTCGGACTGCTGACCGGCTGCGGTGGCGGCGGAGGTAGCGGCGGTGGTGGCGGGCCACCACTGATGGTGGTCGGAGTCGGTCCCGCTGCCTGCAGCGGCGGCCGCGCGGATGGTTATCCGTGCAGTGGCATCCGGCTGCGCAAGAACATCACGCTGGCACAACTCGGCGGTGGGACGGGCAACGACATATGGGGTTGGGTCGATCCGCTCAATGGTGATGAATACGCCATTGTCGGCTTGAACAATGGTGTGGCGTTCGTGGATGTCACGGTGCCCGACAGCCCGGTCGTCGTCGGGCGTTTGCCCACGCAAACCGGCAACTCTCCCTGGCGCGACATCAAAGTGGCTCAGGACCATGCGTATGTCGTGGCCGACGACGTGGGCAATCATGGCATGCAGGTATTCGACCTGACCCGCCTGCGCGGCGCCGGTCCGAATCAGATGTTCAGCGCGGATGCGGTGTACGTTGATTTCGGCAGCGCGCACAACGTGGCGATCGATGAAGCCACGAGCTACGCATACGCCGTGGGCACAGATAGCTGCAACGGCGGTCTGCACATGATCGATATCAGCACGCCGGGGAATCCCGTGTTCGCTGGCTGCCACAGCGCGGATGGCTATACGCACGATGCGCAATGCGTCGTCTATTCCGGCCCGGATCTCGACCACATCGGTAAAGAGGTGTGTTTCAACTCGAATGAAGATCATGTGGCGATCGTCGATGTCACCAATAAGGGATCGCCCGTGACATTGGCAGATTTCGTGTATCCCAACCGCGGCTTTGTGCACCAGAACTGGCTGACGGAGGATCAGCGATTCATGGTGCTGGGCGATGAGCTGGATGAGCAGCGCACAGGAGCCAATACGCGCACGCTCGTCTTCGACGTCACGGATCTCGATGGGCCGCTGTATCTCTACGGGCACCTCGCAACAACGCCGTCCATCGATCACAACATGTATGTGCGCGGCAATCGGGTGTACCAGGCGAACTACACGGCCGGCCTGCGGGTGTTGCAGTTCACCGACCTGTCGACGGATACCTTGGCCGAGGTTGCCTTCTTCGACACCCATCCGGAAAACGATCTCGTGACGTTTGATGGCGCCTGGAGCGTGTATCCGTTCTTTCCGAGCGGCGTGATCGTGGTGAGCGACATCCAGCATGGCCTGTTCGTATTGTCGCCGTGAGCACGCCGATCGGGCTCGGCCTGTTGATCTATCCGCTGCGTGGTCAGGGCGGTGTGATGCTTGTGATCTGGACGGTGGCCCTTTACGGCGTGCTGCTGCTCATCGAGGCGAGCCGACCGTATCCAACGACACTTGCGGTGGTTGGCCTGATGATTTCAATCGCCGCAGTGATCTCGTTGGGGATCTTCCTGCTCTACGTGTGGTCGATTTTTCGACACGTTGCCGCTGGAAGCCTGCAGCAAGTACGTCACATAGAAGTCGAGGATATCCATCCGTTTCTGAATCTGCTGGCGCTGAAGATCGCTGGGGTGTTGTTGTGTATCGGTGGTGTCGTGCACCTGCTCTTTCTATGGAATCCGATTGCGGGTTGGCTGGCGACGCTCACCATCGGCATGCTGTTGCCGGCGGTACTGGGTGTGGTGGTGCTGGAAGAACGCTTGCTGGCGCTGCTGGACGGGAACGTTGGGTGGCAATTCGTGCGCGGGCTGGGCGTCTCCTACGCAGGCTTCGCGATTGCCATCTATGCAGGGGTCATGGCGCTGTACGGCGCGTGTGTGGCAATGCAGTCACCCAACATCGTTGCAGTGTTCACCGCCAGTTATGTCTTTGTGCTTGGACACGTGATTGCCGGCCGGCTGCTCTATAGCCGTCGCGCGCAACTGAGCGCCGACGTGCCGCTGGCGGCGGGAATCGTGCCGCGGACGGTCACCACGCAGCCATCGCAACGACTCGAACCGCTGCTGGTGGAGCTGCACCGACTCTGTCGCGTCGATCGCGTTGCCGAAGCGGTTCGAAAGCTCGAGGCTTTTCTCAGCGTGGATCGCTATGCGGGTGATGAACCCACGCATCAGCGGCTGCTGCAGTTTCACGATCGGCGGTTGCTGCTGGAGCACAGTTGGCATTACCTAAATCGACTCGTCGCGACGCACAAGCTGCCGCGCGCCTGGCTGCTGCTGCGCGATGCACTTGCCATCGATGCCATGTTTCGTCCCGCCACTGACACGATGGTGCTGCAACTGATCGCGGTCGCACCGCAAGGCGACGCGCTGTCGGTGGATGCGCTGCTGGCAGACTTCGAACGTGCGTACCCAGACAGCGAACTAACCGATGAAGCGCTGCTGGCACGTGCGCGAGTGCTGGCTGGGCAACTGGGTCAGCATCTCGAGGCGCTGGCGGTGCTGGAGCAGATCGCCACACAGTTCCCGGCCCGTGCCGCAACGTCGGACTTTGTTGCGCTGCACGCGCAGATGCAGCGCTTCACGGATGCGTAGGACGGGCTTGTAGGAGGGGCTTCAGCCCCGAT
>JAQBCT010000443.1:0-9547 GCA_032124855.1 Gammaproteobacteria bacterium | reverse complement strand
CTATATCCCTTTGAACCAGTTGTCGGAGACGACGAATTTCGATCTCTACGATTCGCTGCTGTCAGAGGAAGCAGTGCTCGCGTTCGAGTACGGCTACTCCACCACAATGCCGAACGCGCTGGTCATATGGGAGGCGCAGTTCGGCGATTTCGCGAACGGCGCGCAGGTAGTGATCGATCAGTTCATCACATCCGGCGAGCATAAGTGGGGGCGTCTGTGCGGCCTCGTAACGATGTTGCCACACGGCTACGAGGGAGCCGGCCCCGAGCATTCCTCCGGCCGCATTGAACGTTATCTGCAGCTGGCGGCCCAACACAATATTCAAGTCTGTGTACCGACCACGCCCGCGCAGGTGTTTCATATGCTGCGCCGGCAGGTCAGGCGGCCACTGCGCAAACCCCTCGTCGCGTTTACGCCGAAGAGCCTTCTGCGCCACAAGCTGGCCGTCTCCACGCTCGAGGATCTGGCCGACGGCAGTTTTCAGAGCGTCATTGCAGAGGCCGATGTGCTCGACCCGGCGGGTGTTTCCCGCGTGGTTCTGTGCAGCGGCAAGGTCTACTACGATCTGCTGGAGCGGCGCCGCGACGACACTGCGCACGATGTCGCAATCATCCGCATCGAACAGCTCTATCCATTTCCGGAGGAGGAACTGTTGCATGCGTTGGCGCCGTACACGCACCTGAAAGATGTGGTGTGGTGTCAGGAAGAGCCCCTGAACCAAGGTGCCTGGTATTCGAGCCAGCACCACATGCGCCGCGTCATCCTGAAACATGGCGAAGGTCTCTATCTTTCCTATGCCGGACGCGAGGGATCTGCTGCGCCCGCCGCCGGCTACATGCAACTGCATGTCGAACAGCAGTCGCGGCTCGTCGAGGACGCGCTGTACGGCTGACTGTCTGCCTGATCCGAACGAGGGATGATTACGTGACCATTGAAATCAAAGCGCCGACGTTTCCCGAGTCGATTGCCGACGGCACAGTGGCCGCCTGGCATAAACAGCCGGGCGATGCCGTGGCCCGTGACGAGGTGCTGGCGGAGATCGAGACGGACAAGGTCGTCATCGAAATCGTCGCACCGGCTGATGGCAATTTGACGGAGATTCTCAAGGTTGAAGGCGACATCGTTCTGTCCGAGGAAGCAATTGCGGTGTTCACCCCGGGCGCCGAGACGATAGCGCCCAAGCCGAAAAAAGGCGCCGCCAGCGCCGCCGCGGCGA
This sequence comes from Gammaproteobacteria bacterium, assembly GCA_032124855.1. Lineage (GTDB taxonomy): Bacteria > Pseudomonadota > Gammaproteobacteria > Pseudomonadales > Azotimanducaceae > DATJGR01. The sequence goes on along the minus strand of JAQBCT010000443.1, from coordinate 8,331 downwards.
GCGGGCGTGATTCGGCCACGGTGAGTCCCGCGGCTCGAAAAGTGGCGGATGAGCGCGGCGTGACACTCGCGCAGGTGGATGGCACCGGCAAGGATGGTCGTGTGACCAAGGAAGATGTGGTGCGCGCGGCGACGGAGAAGGCCGGCCCAGCCGCGGCGGCTACAGCGTCAGCTGCACCGAAAGCTACCGCGACACGGCCGAACGCATCCACGGTCGCTGCTACTTCACTGGCCAACGAGGAACGGGCCGAGCGGCGGGTTCCCATGACCCGCCTGCGCGCCAGCATCGCGCGGCGACTCGTGGAGGCGCAGCACACGGCTGCGATGCTCACGACGTTCAATGAAGTGGATATGCAACCGGTGATGACGCTGCGCACCAAGCACCGTGATGAATTCGAAAAGCGCCATAACGGCACCCGGCTGGGTTTCATGTCGTTCTTCGTCCGCGCGTCGGTGGAAGCGCTCAAGCGTTTTCCCGCCGTGAACGCGTCGATTGACGGAACGGAGATCGTCTATCACGGCTTCTATGACATCGGCGTGGCGGTGGGCACCGATCGCGGCTTGGTGGTTCCAGTAGTTCGTGACGCCGACGCGCTGGGGCTGGCCCAGATCGAAGAGCAGATCCGCGGTTTTGGTACGAAGGCGCGCGACGGCAAACTCACCATCGAAGATATGTCGGGTGGAACATTCACCATCTCAAACGGCGGCGTGTTCGGATCGCTGCTGTCCACCCCGATACTGAACGCGCCACAGACGGCGGTGCTGGGCATGCACAAGATTCAGGAACGGGCCATGGTGGTGGACGGCCAGATTGTAGTGCGGCCGATGATGTACCTGGCGCTGTCATACGATCATCGTCTGATTGACGGCCAGGAAGCGGTGAGATTTCTGATCACCATCAAGGAATTGTTGGAGGATCCCGCGCGGATCCTGCTCGACCTCTAACGACCCATGAAGGGGATGGACATATGACTACCGGCTACGATGTCATCGTCATTGGTGCGGGTCCTGCTGGATATCACGCCGCGATTCGTGCTGCACAGCTGGGCATGAAGACGGCCTGCATCGACAGATCGCTGGACGGTGCCGGTAAACCGGTACTGGGTGGCACTTGCCTGAACTGGGGCTGCATCCCGTCGAAGGCGTTGCTCGATGCGTCACATAAGTTTGTCGAGACGCGCGAGTTGTTGCCGCAGTTGGGCATCAAGCCCGGCAAAGTGACCTTGGATCTTGCCCAGATGATGGCGCACAAAGCGGCGGTGGTCGGCAAACTCACAGGCGGCGTGGCCGCATTGTTTGAAGGCAACGGCGTGGTGGCGCTGCATGGCAGCGGAAAATTGCTTGCTTCACGGCGCGTCGAGTTCCGCTCGCACGACGGCGCCAGCGAAACGTTCGACGCCGCGCACGTGATCCTGGCGCCCGGATCCGTGCCCATCGAAATTGAGCCCACACCGCTGCAGGACGGCTACATCGTCGATTCGACCGGCGCGCTGGAATTCGACGCCGTGCCCAAGCGCCTGGGGGTCATCGGTGCTGGCGTCATCGGTCTGGAGCTGGGCAGCGTGTGGGGTCGCCTCGGATCGGAGGTGGTGATTCTCGAGGCTCTGGATGAACTGCTACCCATGGCCGATGCGCGCATTGCCCGCGACGCCAAACGGATCTTCGAAGCGCAGGGGCTGTCGATAAAACTCGGTGCGCGAGTCACCGGCGCCAAGGTGAAGAACAAGGCGGTCAGCGTCGCCTATCAGGATAAGGATGGCGATCAAAGCGTAGTTGTCGACAAGCTGATCGTCGCGGTGGGGCGCAGGCCCTATACGAAAGATCTGTTGAGCCCCGATTGCGGCGTGAATCTGGATGAGCGCGGATTTCTGTTCGTGAACGACCTGTGCGCGACCGATGCACCGGAGGTCTACGCCGTGGGCGATGCAGTGCGCGGGCCGATGCTCGCACACAAGGGCATGGAAGAGGGCGTGATGGTTGCCGAGCGCATCGCGGGTAAGCGGCCGCTGGTCAACTATGATTGCATCCCTTCGGTCATCTACACGCATCCTGAGGTTGCGTGGGTCGGCAAGACCGAACAACAGGTCAAAGCGAGTGGTGACGCCTACACAGTCGGCAGTTTCAACTTCGCGGCAAATGGCCGGGCACTGGCGGCCGCCAATGCTGAAGGCAGCGTGCGAATGATCGCCGATGCCAAGACCGACCGCATACTGGGTGTTCACATCCTCGGCCCCCAGGCGTCCGAACTCATTGCCCAGGCGGTGATTGCCATGGAGTTCTCGGCCAGTGCCGAAGATCTGGCACTCACCATGTTTGCGCACCCGACACTTTCGGAGGCCATGCACGAGGCGGCGCTCGGCGTTGCCGGTCATGCAATCCACACGATCAACCGCAAAAAGAAAACCTAACGGAAACATTTGATGAATCTGCACGAATACCAAGCCAAACAGCTGTTCGCGGAATACGGATTGCCGGTATCCAAGGGCCATGCGGTCGATACGCCGCAAGCCGCGGTCGAGGCGGCACGCAAGATCGGGGGCGATAAGTGGGTCGTCAAAGTTCAGGTGCACGCCGGCGGTCGAGGCAAAGCCGGCGGGGTGAAGGTGGTGGATGACATCGCCGCCGTTGAAGCGTTCGCGAGGCAGTGGCTCGGCAGGAATCTCGTGACCATTCAAACCGATGCGAATGGTCAGCCGGTGACCAAGATCTATGTCGAGAGCTGTACCGACATCGCACGCGAACTGTATCTGGGCGCGGTGATCGATCGCAGTTCACGCCGCGTCGTATTCATGGCGTCCACTGAGGGTGGCGTTGAGATCGAAAAGGTCGCCGAAGAAACGCCCGAAAAGATCATCCGCGTACCCATCGATCCGTTTGTTGGCGCACAACCGTATCAAGGACGGGAGATCGCCTTCGCGCTGGGACTGAAGGGCGAACAGGTCAAACAATTCACCAGCCTGTTCATCAATCTGGCGAGGCTGTTCCACGAGTGCGACTGCGCACTCGTGGAGGTGAATCCGCTCGTGATCACAACCGAGGGCAACGTCCACTGCCTCGATGCGAAGATCAATATCGACGGCAATGCGTTGTACCGGCAGAAGCGTCTGGCCGCGATGCACGATGCAAGCCAGGAGGATGAGCGCGAAGCGGCTGCGGCGAAGTTCAATCTCAACTACGTGGCGCTCGACGGCAGTATTGGTTGCATGGTCAACGGCGCCGGGCTCGCCATGGGCACCATGGATCTGGTCAAGCTGCACAGGGGCAACCCCGCCAATTTTCTTGACGTGGGTGGTGGCGCCAGCAAGGAGTCCGTGGCGGAGGCCTTCAAGATCATCCTCTCCGACAGCAACGTCAAAGCCGTGCTGATCAACATATTCGGCGGCATTGTGAGTTGCGTGACCATCGCCGACGGCATCATCGGTGCCGTCACCGATGTGGGCGTCAACGTGCCGGTCGTGGTGCGATTCGAGGGTAACAATGCTGCAAAAGGGTCGGCCCGTCTGGCCGAGAGCGGGCTGAACATCATCGCGGCGAAGAGCCTGGTGGATGCTGCCAAAAAAGTAGTCAAGGCGGCGGAGCAACACGCATGAGCATTCTGATCAACAAGCGCACAAAGGTCATATGTCAGGGCTTCACCGGTGCGCAGGGCACGTTGCACAGCGAGCAGGCCCTGGCCTACGGCACGAAGCTGATGGGCGGAGTAACCCCTGGAAAGGGCGGAACCCAACATCTGGGTCTGCCAGTATTCGACACCGTACGAGACGCGGTGGAAGCAACGGGTGCCACCGTTTCAGTGATCTACGTTCCGGCGCCCGTTTGTAAAGACTCGATCCTGGAAGCCGCCGCGGCCGGCATCAAACTCATCGTCTGCATCACCGAGGGTATTCCCACTCTGGACATGCTGGCGGTGAAGGCACGACTGTCCATTGGGCGTACCCGGCTGATCGGTCCCAATTGCCCCGGCGTGATCACGCCGGGCGAGTGCAAGATCGGCATCATGCCCGGCGAGATCCACCTGCCCGGCAAGGTGGGCATCGTGTCGCGCTCGGGGACACTCACCTACGAGGCCGTCAAACAGACGACTGACCGCGGTTTTGGCCAGAGCAGCTGTGTGGGCATCGGCGGCGATCCCATCCCTGGCAGCCATTTCACCGACATCCTGGGACTGTTTGAAAAGGATCCCGCCACCGAGGCCATCGTGATGGTGGGCGAAATCGGCGGCACCGCCGAGGAAGAGGCAGCGGCCTATATAAAGGAACATGTCACGAAGCCGGTGGTTGCATATATCGCGGGGGTCACGGCACCGGCGGGCAAGCGCATGGGCCATGCGGGTGCAATCATCGCGGGTGGCAAGGGCACCGCTGATGAAAAATTCGCGGCGCTCAAGCAGGCCGGCGTGCGCACCGTGAGAAGTCTCGCCGAGATTGGTGATGCGCTGGCGGATGTAACCGGCTGGCGCTGAAACGGTTGATTCCCGGCGCGTCGTCCCCATAACTGGCCGGGTTATGTGAACGGCGGAGACTTTCATGGCAGAAGCACAGCAGACTGAACAGACCCTTGGGTTTCAGACGGAGGCGCGTCAGCTTCTTCAACTGATGATCCATTCTCTGTACTCCAACAGAGAGATCTTCCTCAGGGAGCTGATTTCCAATGCCTCCGACGCGGGCGACAAACTGCGCTTCGAAGCGCTGGCAGAGCCTGCGCTGCTGGAAGACGACCCGGATCTGTGGATTCGTGTTTCGGTCGATGCCAAAGCCAAGACCATCACGCTTTCCGACAATGGCATTGGCATGTCCCGAGAGGAGGCCATTTCGCACCTGGGCACGATCGCCAAATCAGGGACGGCGGAGTTCCTCGCGCATTTGTCGGGTGACCAGAAACGAGACGCCGCGCTGATCGGCCAGTTCGGGGTTGGGTTCTACAGCGCGTTCATCGTGGCAGACGAAGTGGAAGTGTTGACGCGCCGCGCGGGCGAGCCCGCGGAAGCAGCAACGCGCTGGCATTCGCGCGGTGAAGCAGACTTTACCGTCGCCACGCAAACCAAGGCGACGCGCGGCACCGATGTGATACTGCATCTGAAGAAGGATGCCAAGGACTATGCCGACGAATTCCGACTGCGCAGCATCGTGCGCAAATACTCCGACCATATCGGCGTGCCTGTGCAGATGCCGAAGCAGAACCTGGACGAGGACGGCGACAAACCAAAAAAGAAGAAGAAGGACGTCGTTGTCGAGTGGGAAACAGTCAACTCAGCCAAAGCCCTCTGGACGCGCCCCCGCGCTGATGTCTCCGACGACGAGTACAAAGAATTCTACAAACACATCTCCCACGACTTCGACGACCCGCTGGTGTGGGGCCACAACAAGGTAGAGGGCAAGCTCGAATACACCAGCCTGGTCTACCTGCCGAAGCACGCGCCATTCGATCTCTGGAATCGCGATGCGCCCCGCGGCCTGAAGTTGTACGTGCAGCGGGTATTCATCCTGGATCAGGCGGATCAGTTTTTGCCGCTGTACTTGCGCTTCACCAGGGGGGTGGTCGACAGCAACGACTTGCCATTGAACGTATCGCGGGAGCTGCTGCAGCAGGATGATCGCGTCACGAGTATCAAGAACGCATTGACGAAACGCGTGCTCGATATGCTGGCGAAGCTGGCCAAATCAGATGCCGAGAAGTACGCCGCGTTCTACAAGGAATTCGGCGAAGTCCTCAAGGAAGGACCGGCAGAAGATTTCGCTAATCGCGAGAGCATCGCCAAGCTGCTGCGCTTCTCATCCACTCACGCCGATGTCGAAACACCCTCTGTCTCGCTGGAAGAGTACGTGGCCCGCATGCACGCCGAGCAGAAGGAGATCTACTACATCTGTGCAGAGAATTTCGCCACGGCAAAGAGTTCGCCGCAGCTGGAACTGCTGCGCAAACGCGGCATCGAAGCCCTGCTGTTGCACGACCGGATCGACGATTGGCTGATGTCGTCTCTGAACGAGTTCGATGGCAAACGACTACGTGATGTTGCACGCGGTGACCTGGACTTGCCGGGAGGCGATGCCAGCGCATCTGATGAAAACGATGAGGTCGCGGAAGATCTCACCCAACGTCTGCAGCAGGCGCTGGGCGATCGCGTGGAGTCTGTGCGCAAATCGAAGCGGTTGACCGCGTCGCCCGCGTGTCTCGTGCTGGGCGAACATGCAATGGGCGCCCAGATGCGTCGCATCATGGAAGCCGCGGGCCAGGCCGTGCCCGACACCAAACCGCATCTTGAGATCAATCCCACCCACCCATTGATCGCGCGCCTCGATAAAGAGTCTGACGAGCAACGCTTCGGCGAGCTCGCGTTCGTGCTGTTCGATCAGGCCGCGCTTGCCGATGGCGGGCAGCTCGCTGATCCAGCGGCATACGTGGCGCGCTTGAATGCCTTGCTGCTCGAACTGCTTGGACATGCCGATTGACCACCCAGTGAAACCAACGGATGCGTTGACCACTGTGGTGGATGTGTTGCGATGGAGTGCAACGGCATTCTCCCAGGCGCCGCTCCACTACGGCCACGGTACGGACAATGCCTGGGATGAAGCGGTTGCGCTCGTATCAGGCCGGCTCGGCATTGCGGCGGACAAACTGCAGTTCTGCATGCCGGCACGCTTGACCACCGCAGAACGCAACGAGCTCGTGCGACTGGTCGAACGACGCATCGTGCATCGCGTGCCGCTTCCTTATCTGGTGGGTGAGGCGTGGTTCGCCGGGCAACGCTATCTGGCGGAACCGGGCGTCCTGATCCCGCGTTCGCCGATCGGTGAGCTCATCGATTGCGCCTTCGACCCTTGGCTGGCGCAGCCGCCGCTGCGCATTGTCGACATCGGCACCGGATCGGGTTGTATCGGCATCGCCTGTGCGCATGCATTCCCGGATGCAACGGTGGTGTTATCGGATATCAGCGACGCGGCGTTGACGCTGGCACGCCGCAACGTTGAATTGCACGGCGTGGGGGATCGGGTGGACGTCGTACGCGCTGACGTATTCAATGGCCTGCCGCCTGGCACATTCGATCTGATCATTTCGAATCCGCCTTACGTCAGCGCGGCGGATCTCGCGGTGATGCCGCCCGAGTTCGCGCATGAGCCGGTCGCCGCGCTCGCTGCTGGTGATGACGGCTTGACGATCATACGGCGCATATTGGCAGGTGCCGCTGAACGTCTTTCACCAGACGGTTTGTTGGTGGGTGAAGTGGGCGCCAGCGCGCCACAGTTGCTCGATGCATTCCCGACGCTTGCGTTCATCTGGCCCGAGCTGACACGTGGCGGCGACGGTGTCTTCGTGCTGACGCGCCTCGCCTTGTCTTGACCCGGGCCAGCGCCGATACTCGGCGCGGCATTTTGGACGGCGGCCATGGCAGGCAATACGTTCGGCAGGGTATTTACGGTGACGACGTTTGGCGAAAGCCACGGGCCGGCGCTGGGCGCGGTCGTGGATGGCTGTCCACCGGGATTGCCCCTGCATGAATCCGATCTGCAGTTCGATCTCGACCGGCGACGTCCCGGTCAGTCGAAATACACCACGCAGCGGCAGGAACCGGACCAGGTTCGAATCCTCTCCGGGGTATTCGAGGGTGTGACGACTGGTACCCCCATCGGTTTGGTCATCGACAACGTCGATCAGCGCAGTCGCGACTACAGCAACATCACTGATGTATATCGTCCCGCGCATGCCGATTTCACGTACGACAAAAAATATGGCGTACGCGACTATCGCGGCGGAGGTCGCTCGTCAGCGCGCGAAACAGCGATGCGGGTAGCGGCCGGTGCCATCGCCAAAAAGTATCTGGCACAGGAATTCGGTGCCACTGTGCGCGGGTATCTGGCGCAAATTGGTGCCATCAGGCCGGCTGTCATCGACTGGGATGAGATCGAGCGCAATCCGTTCTTCTGCCCGGATGCCAGCATCGTTGCGGAAATTGCAGCTTTCATCGATGCGCTACGCAAGGACGGCGACTCCATTGGCGCCCGAATCACGGTCGTGGCCAGCAATCTGCCCGTCGGTCTGGGTGAACCCGTGTTCGACAAACTCGACGCGGAGCTAGCGGGGGCTCTAATGAGCATCAATGCCGTGAAGGGTGTCGAACTCGGTGCCGGATTTGCATCGATTGAACAGCGCGGCACGCAGCATCGCGATGAAATGACGGCCGAGGGATTCCTCAGCAACAATGCGGGGGGCGTGTTGGGCGGTATCTCCACCGGTCAGGATATCGTGGCGAGCATCGCGCTCAAGCCGACGTCGAGCCTGCGTCTGCCGGGACGCAGCGTGAATTCGCGGGGTGAGGAGGTGGAGGTCGTGACCA
>JAQBCT010000442.1:0-2828 GCA_032124855.1 Gammaproteobacteria bacterium | reverse complement strand
CACCTCGACCTGGCGCTCCTCGACACCCAGGTCGGCATCCTCGCCAACCAGGGCATGAATTACCTTGCGACCGGCACGGCTCCGGGCCGGATTGGAAACGCGCACCCGAACATCGTGCCGTATCAGCCGTTCAAGACGAAGGACGGCGACGTCATCCTGGCCTGTGGCAACGACAATCTCTTCGGAAAATTTTGTGTGGTCGCAGGCTGCCAGCACCTGGCGCAGGACCCGCGCTTCGCCACCAATTCGAAACGCGTGGAAAATCGCGATGCGATTACTGCACTGCTTGCGGAGATTTTCGTGAAGCGTACGACGAAGGATTGGTGCGACGCGCTCGAAGCCGCCGGCGTGCCGAACGGGCCGATCAATAATCTGAAGCAGGTTTTCGAGGAGCCGCAGGTCGCGGCACGCGGCATGAAAATCGAGCTCGACCACGCGGTCGCGGGTAAGGTGCCGCTGATCGCGAGCCCGATGAAATTCTCAGCGACGAAGCTCGAGTTCAAGAACCCGCCGCCCGTGCTGGGACAGCATACCGACGAGGTGTTGCACAATTTGCTCAACCTGGACGATGACGCTATCAGGCGCCTTCGCGCCGATGGCGTCATCTAGGAGAACGGCGTGAGTCGTGATTGGTGATTCGTGATTCGACTCGAAGGGTTCTAGACGCGATTCACGATTCACGACCCACGAATCACGCTTTTCGAGCATTCGGCAGGAAGGCGAGGTTGTTGTCGTTATGTGAAGCTCGATACGAGCATATTGGTGGCGAGCAGGTAGAGCACGACGGCGAATACGCGCTTGAGCGTATTCGCCGTCGTGCGATGGGCGACGCGGGCGCCGAGTGGCGCCATGGCCATGCTGGCAGCGGCGATCCAGGCAAGCGCCGGCAGGTAGACGAACCCCACGCTCCATTCCGGCAATTCAGGCATTTCCCAGCCCGTGAGCGCATAACCGAGCGCACCAGCGAACGCGAGCGGCCAGCCGACCGCCGCGGCCGTCCCGATCGCCTGGTGGATGCCGAGGCCGCACTTGGCCAGGAACGGCACGGTCAGCGCGGCTCCGCCCGTGGCGGACAGGCTAGAAATAAAGCCGATGATGCCGCCGGTTGCCGACATGACGGCGACACCCTGGAGCCGGCCGCCCGGCGCGGGCTTCGTGTCGAACAGCATTTGAGTGGCAAGCGCGTAGATGAGAACCGTAAACGCGATGGTCAGCAGCCGTGGGCCGAGCAGGCCCGCGAGAAGCGCGCCTGCGAGCGTACCCGCGACCACGCCCGGCAGCATCCGGCGCCAGGCAATCCAGTGGACCGCGCCACGGCGATCATGGCTGAGTACACTCGATGCCGAAGTGAAGATCATGGTGGCGATGCTGGTGCCAAGCGCGAGATGCACGATCACGCCCGGTGCGAATCCCTTGGCCGCATAGATGACGGCGAGTATCGGTACTATGGCCGCGCCGCCGCCGATGCCGAGCAGCCCGCCGAAGAAACCAACGAATGCGCCCAGCGCCAGATAGGCCCACCACCACTCGGTCATGGCGGGATAATAACCCGTGATGGGTGATAGGCGATGGATAACGGGCAGAGCGTTCCGCCACAGCATGAGGCGCTATTTCGCGGCGATGCCCCGGAAGTGCTGCGGTTTGACGGGTTCCACATCCAACAGGGGATAATGCGTGTTCTCTATAAGATAGAGCCGAAGAGGTTAGAGACTTTATGGGCAACAATCCACGCGGGGCAGGTGACAGGATGCAAGTGAGGGAAATGGCATGAGCGCGGCGCAGCAGGCGGATCTACTCGTTAAAAACATAGACTGGCTGATCACGGTCGACCCGGGTCGCCGCATCATCCGCGACGCAGCGGTCGTCGTTAAGAATGGCAATTTCGCGGCGATCGGCAAGACCGCCGTAATCGAACCGGCATGGCGCGCGGACCGCGTCGTCGACGGCAAGGGTGCGGTAGGGATGCCCGGTATGATCGACAATCACGTGCACTCCTCGTTCCAGCTGGCACGCGGCCTCGCCGACGAATCGAATGCACAGTCGTTCCTGTTCGACCACATGTACCCCTACGAAGCGGCGATGGGGGAAGACGACGTGCACACCAGCGTCACGCTCGCAGCGATCGAGATGCTGCGCCACGGCGTGACCTGTTACATCGAGCCCGGGAACTATTACCCCGACGCAACGGTGCGGGCCGTCATGGGCGCGGGCATGCGTATGGTGCTCGCGGCGAGCTGTTTCGACAGGAACAAGGCGGTCACGGGCATCATGCCGGAGCGCATGATCGAGAATACCGAGCGTTGTATTGCCAAGACAAATGAGCTTTTCGAAAAATATCCGGGCAAGCACGAGGGAAGACTGACGGTCAGCGCGTCGTTCCGCGGCATGAACAACAGTTCTGACGAGTTGATCCTCGCGTTGAAGGGCATCGCGCAGCGGCACGATGCCATCCTGCAGACCCATGCCTGCTTTTCGTACTTCACGCATGACGCGAGCGTCGTCCAGTATGGAATGCCCGAAATTGAGCGCCTGGAGTCGCTCGGCGTGCTCGACGAGAAAATGCTCATCCTTCACGGTGGCTGGCTCGAGCCGCACGAAATCGCACTCCTTGCCCGGCGCAAGCCCACGATCGTGTGTTGCCCGTCATCCTCGCTGCACAACGGCTACGGCAATTTCACCGTCGGCAAGCATCCTGAATTGATGGCGTTGGGCGTAAATGTGAGCCTCGGCGCGGATCATGCCAGCTCGGGTACCATTGATCTGGTGCAGGAGATGCGTTACTGCGCGTGCGTCTACAAAGAAGTCCGCCTCAACCCGCGCCTCATGCC
>JAQBCT010000441.1:0-2919 GCA_032124855.1 Gammaproteobacteria bacterium | reverse complement strand
GGGCAATCTCGTCGTCAACCCTCACGTCGGCATGCTGTTCATTGACTTCGCGGCGGCCAGGCGCCTTCGCATCAACGGCGTTGCATCAATCAACGACAACGACGAGGTGCGAAACGCATACCCCGGCGCCGATCTGATCGTGCGGGTCGCGGTGTCACAGATCTTTCCGAACTGCCCGCGCTATATACACAAGATGCAATTCGAAGAGATATCGGCGTATGCGCCGCGACCCGACTATGAACCGCCAGTACCTGCGTGGAAGCAGATGGATGCATTTCGCGACTACTTGCCGGGGCAGTCGTAGTGGCTTCTCACTGCCCAACCGTTGGGCTAAGGTGACAGCGGTTTTCCAACGGGAGAGGAGAGCATGGCAAAATTTATGGCACCTTTTGAGAGTCAGACCTACGCGGTGCTGCGCATCGTTACGGGTCTGTTGTTTCTGTTCCACGGCAGCCAGAAGTTGTTGAACTGGCCGGTGGAAGCGATGGCGGGCATTCCCCCGTTCATCACCTATATTGCCGGTCCGGTTGAACTGGTCGGCGGCGCCCTGGTGATGATCGGACTGATGACGCGCTGGGCTGCGTTCGTCTCGAGCGGCCTGATGGCGTCGGCATACTGGATGGCGCATGGCACCAAGGCGCTGTTTCCGATGATGAACGGCGGCGAGCTGGCCATCCTGTTCTGCTTCGGCTTTCTGTACATCGCGGCGCATGGTGCAGGGATCTGGAGCGTGGATGGCGCACGCAAGTAGCACGGAGGCTTCCGGTATCGAGTTTCGAAGGCGCCCCGTGGCGCCTTCTCTCTTTTTGGGCGGCGATGGATGGACAGCGAACGCTTTTTTCTCGGGGCCAGCGGTTTCTACGGCTTCTGCTGGACCACGATGGTCACCATCAACCTGGTGTTCATGGTGCAGGTGGCGCATCTGGACCCGCTGCAGATGGTGCTGGTGGGGACGGCTCTGGAAGGGACCGTTTTTCTGTTCGAGATTCCAACTGGCGTGGTGGCCGACGCAGTGAGTCGCCGCCTGTCGGTGATCATTGGGCATGCGCTCAGCGGGGCAGGCTTTCTGGTTTTGGCGTGGTTTCCCACCTTCGAGATGATTCTGTTTTCGCAGGTGGTGTGGGGCATTGGTGCGACGTTCATCAGTGGTGCCTACGCAGCCTGGCTCACGGATGAAGTGGGTGTGGCGCGCGCGGGGAGCGTATTTCTCGCGGCGGGACAGCGTCGTCAGATCGGCGGCATGCTGGGCATTGGCGCCTCGGTTGGTCTGGCGCAGATTTCGCTCGCGCTGCCGATCGTGGTCGGCGCTGTCGGCATTCTGGCGCTGACGGGCGCGATGCTGCTGTGGATGCGCGAGATGGGCTTTGTTCCGGTACCTGCCGCCGAACGCAACACATGGCAGGTGATGCGCACAACGTTTCACGCCGGTGTTGGTGAATTCCGTGTGGCGCCTCTGCTGGGGATCATCTTCGCCATCACGCTGATCTACGGCGCGTTTTCAGAAGGTCTCGATCGGCTGTTTACGCCTTTTCTGCTGGCCTTCGAATTTCCCTCGCTCGGACCCCTCGATGACGTCGTCTGGTGGGGTGTCATTGCGATGGTTTCGAGTCTAGTGGGTCTGCTGGCATTGACACTGGCGCGCCACTTCGTCGACACCACCAGTCACGCGGCGCTCACCTGGGGTCTGGGCGCACTGACGGCTGCAATCGGAGTGTTCGTGGTGGTGCTCGCCAATGTCGATAGCTTCGCCGCGATACTGATTTTCTATTGGCTGGCGAGTGGACTGCGTGTGGCTCGCGGCCCGTTGACCACCACCTGGCTGAATCATCATCTGCCAAGCCATTCACGGGCGACGCTGCTGTCGATGATGGGGCAGGCGGATGCGGTGGGGCAGACCGTGGGCGGCCCGATCATCGGTTATGTTGCAAGACAGGTTTCGATCGCGATTGCGCTGACCGCATCAGCGCTGCTGCTGCTGCCGTCGCTCATGTTGTATCGCAAGGCCGCGGCGTTGGGGCGCGCGACTTGAGCCCCGATCAGGTGCGCAGTTTCAGCGTGCCTTCCAGTGCGCCGATCAGATCCAGGCGCAGCGGCACGATCAGCCCGTTCACTTCGCCCAGCCAGACGGTTGCATCGATGCGTTCGTCGTCAGCATCGCTCAGTTCGAATACGCAACGCTCGGTGGCACCGTTCTCTGCTGACGATAGCGCCTCGCGCTCGGTCAACTTGACGGCATAGAGGTCTTTGCCGTTGTGGATTTCGGCGCTCGCCGCTGCACAATCGGACGTAGCGAACAGCGCCGAGAGCATATCGACGCTGGTGGGTGCTTCTCGATTGCGGGATTCGCCGTTCTTGATGTAGGTCAGCTCGCCATCGGCGAGGAACAGTTCTTTCACCTTGTTGCGGGCGTGCTCGATGAAGCTGTAGCGGTCGGTGACGGGACCGGAGGCTTCCAGACGCCCGGTGGCGCTGAACATGCTCTGCCAGCGTGTCAGAAAATTCAGGACGCCGATGGTCCAGGCATTGCCGGAGATCGCGTAGCCCGTGCTGCCCTGCTCGACGGTGATCTGCGCGCCGCCCACTTTGGCGCCGCGCACGAAGGCGTCATAACCCAGCGTCGCTTCCTGCGCGGACAGCGGTCCGGCAGCAAACAGCAGGATCAGGAGGAGGCGGCGACGCATTCTGGGATCCAAATCGATAATGGAGGAAAAGTGGAAACAAAATGGACCCCTGGATGACGGATGTCAACCCGGAAATGTTGGGGAGATTCAGCTTTCGTTCAGATCTTTGAAGCGCCGCTCAGCCATGGCGGCCGCCTGGAAGATCGCCCGGGCCTTGTTCATGCTTTCCTTCCACTCCAGGCGCCCGATCGAGTCGGCCACGACGCCGCCGCCGGCCCCGATGTAGACCTTGCCTTCC
>JAQBCT010000440.1:0-3506 GCA_032124855.1 Gammaproteobacteria bacterium | reverse complement strand
GCGTATCGCGGTGATCATGATCTTGCGCTGCAATCGCTCGAGCGCGCATACACGCAGAAGAGACCTGAACTTGTCACAGTCGGACTCGTCGGCCAACCGCTTCTCAAGAACATCGCGGATGACCCCCCGCTACAAAGGCATTCCTGCGCAAGATGAATCTGCCCGAGTAGCTGGCCTGAAAAATGCTAGCGGCTAAACGCAATTGTTGACGATCATCCTGTTGATAGACGACTGGCCTCCGTCGGTCGGTGGATTCCGGGTTTCTCGCGGCAGCAATACGATGTGATCTCGATTCAACGGAATCGTTAAGGAGCGGATTTCTCGCAGCGAAGTTCAAACGAAGGCTCGGTGTCGAGTTTCGATCACTTGGTGTGTTTGCTCTGGTCGCAAGCGATGCGCCACGACAAGCCCGAAACAGTGCGTTCCGACATGCAAAGTACTGGAAAGCAAATTCGCGCCTGAGGCACGCAACTCAATGATTTTGTTGGTGGCCAGGGGCAGAATTGAACTGCCGACACGCGGATTTTCAGTCCGCTGCTCTACCGACTGAGCTACCTGGCCGTGCGGAGAGGAAAGACCGAGCGTCGTGCTGTTGCGGGCGGCGCTGGTCGCGAGAGGGCGGTATTAAATCGACTGGCCTTACCTCAGTCAAGGCAACCGCACTTCATGGCGCCTTCGGCGGCACATATCCCTCGGCGGCTTCGACATCGGCATTGCTCAGGAACCGTTCCATCTGCTCGGCCAGGTATTTGCGCGCCTCGGGATTCACCATACTCAAGTGCTTTTCGTTGATGAGCATTGTCTGGTGCTGTTGCCATTCGGCCCAGGCACGCTTCGACACGGTGTTGAAGATTTCTTCGCCGCGTTTGCCCGGGAGCGGCGGCGCGTCGAGACCTTCCAGCTCCTTGTCATATTTGCGGCAGCGCACCGTGCGGGTCATAGATCCACCGTAGGTTGTACGAGGCGCAACAGTTTAACGGCAACGGCAGACAACCCCAGCGGTTGATTGTTGCGGGGGTGATACCACTGCCAGCGTTCGCCGTCGGCTACGGTGACCGGCGCGGCGTCGATCTGCAGGTGTATGGGTTCGATGTCCATGTGGAAATGCGTGAACGTGTGACGAAAACCGTCGATGGATCGCGGCGCGCCGTACCGTACGTTGGGCGCACCGAGTTCGGTCAGCAATGCGATCGCTGGGTGGTCGGCGGCACGTTCGGGCGGGCCCCACAGACCGCCCCATAGTCCGGTTGGTGGGCGTCGCTCGAGCAGGCAGCGGTCTTCGTTGTCTGTGATCAGATACATCTTTACGCGCCGCACCGGGAGTGCTTTGGAGGGTCGCGGTGCGGGGTACTGCGCCACCGTGTCGTCGCGGTTCGCGATGCAGCGCGTACGGAGGGGGCATGCGTCGCAGCGGGGATTGGTGCGTGTACACACCAGCGCGCCCAGATCCATGATTGCTTGTGTGTAGGCACCCACGCGCTGTGCGGGTGTGTGCGTTTCGGCGTGTGCCCACATTTGCTTTGCGACGGCGGTTTGCCCTGGATATCCGGCAATTGCGTGAAAGCGCGCGTGCACGCGTTTCACGTTGCCGTCCAGTATGGGTGCGCGAATGTCGAAACCGGCCGAGAGAATCGCGCCCGCGGTGGAACGGCCGATGCCGGGTAAAGCGAGCAGATCGTCGAGATTACTGGGTAGCTCGCCCCCATGCGCGTGGGCGATGCGCTGCGCCGTCTTGTGGAGATTTCTGCCGCGTGCGTAATAGCCGAGCCCGGTCCACAGATGCAGCACGTCGTCCAGTTCGGCGCGCGCCAGGGTGGCCGCGTTGGGGAAGCGTCGGACAAATCGTTCGAAGTACGGAACGACTGTTGCAACTTGGGTCTGCTGCAGCATCACTTCAGAAACCCACACGCGGTATGGGGTGCGTGGTTGTTGCCAGGGCAGGTTGGTTCTGCCGTGCTGGTCGAACCATGCGAGCACCTGGTCGGCGAACCAGGTCATGGTTCAGGGCGACGCGGGTGCGGGTGCGGGCGCCGCTGGCGGTGCGGGTTGTGCGCCGTTGCTCAACATTTCGAGCAGGGAACGGGCGGCGTCGCGATACTCCTCGGGCACCCGCTCATCGATGGCTTGATTGAGCTTGGCTTTCATCTGCGGATCGCCGCCAGTGATGGCTTGAGCCAGCAGTTTGCGCATGCCTTCCTGATCGGCGGCGCATGTCGGTGCATCGAGGGAACCGCGGCAACGCACGGGAAGTGGCAATCCAGTGAGGATGGGGCTGACCTTGAAACTGTTGAATTGCGGCAGATCCTGCACAGTGATGGTGACGGCCACGTCCATATTGTTTGCCAGCGCATCCACAGTGCCGTTGGCGGTGAGGGCAAGATTGTCCAGTGCGGCGTCCAATTTCTGTTGCGTGCCCTGGGTAGCCCAGGTGCCGATGAAACGCTGGTAGTTGAGTCGTTCGGGCCATGCGTTGATCAGTTCGGTGCCGCCGGCGAGGGCGGCCACGGCTAACGCCTGACGTTTGATTTCGGCGATGTTCAGCACGCCTTTGCCACCGTCGAAGCTGGCGTGGCCGGCGAGCGTGCTGGTCAGCTCGCGCCGGGTGTTGCCCTGCATGGTGAGCTCTCCGCCTGCCAGAAAAAGCGCAACCCAGTCGTACGGATGATCCAGCCAAGCCAGCACCTGCGTGCTGTTGACGTTGGTCAGTTCCGGCGTAATGCGCCATTTCGGCTGGTCGTATCGCGCGTCGATGGCTGCGCGAACGATGGCGCGTCCGTCGAAGAATTTCGGCAGCGTCACGGTTGTATCCACGTCACCCGCGATGTTCTTCAGCGCAACGGTCGCATTGTCGAATGTTGCACCGGCGTAGGTCAGCTGATCGAACGCGAGAGTGCCTTGCCAATCGCTGCTGAGAATCAGCTGCAGTGGCAGCAACGGCTCGTCCAGGGATGGATCAATGGTGATCGCGGGCGCGGCGAAGGCGAGTGTCGCGAACGAGCCCGCTCCCAGTGTCGCGATAGCTGTGGTGTCCTGCGGGATGACGAAGCGATCTGTTTTCAACTTGAACTCGAAGCGCGGACGCGGGCCCGTGGCGGTGCCGAAGGTGCCACTCACCAGCGAGTCGGCATAGCGCAATTGCAGGTCGTTGAATTCAATGTGGTTGTTGCTCGCGACGAAGTCCGTTTGCAAACCCAGCGGCTGTTCAACTCGGACGCCCAGCAAAGCAGCGATGCTGTCCAGCGATTGTTGTGGCAGATCGAACCGGCCTTTGAATTGTGCGTCGCCCAGCAGCTGCACCGCTTCAAGCGCCAGCTGCGCCTTCACCTCACCCAGTTGCACGTGTGTATCGCGCAAGGCAAACGTGCCGGCCAGTGAATTGAAGTCTGCTGTGGCCGTGATGTTGAAAGGGAGGGCGCCGTGCAGGCCGTCGAGATCGAGTTGCGCCACCTGCCATTGCACCACGGTGCTGTCGAATTGCAGTTTGGCGACGATATTGAGCGCTGTTG
>JAQBCT010000439.1:0-14286 GCA_032124855.1 Gammaproteobacteria bacterium | reverse complement strand
CATCAGTTTGACGTTGCCGTTGTGATACTTGATGGCGTCGCCAATGTTGATACCCGGCACGCGCTGACCCACAAGATTGGCAATCTGCAAGGCATCGGCCGCGGGATCGCTGGCGCGCCGGCGCTGCTGGACGGATTCGGGCAGCGGACCGCCGAGCAGCGTGTGCAACTCGGCGAGCAGTTCGTCGAAATCGATGGGCTTGGTGACGTATGCGTTGCAACCCGCCTGCAACGCGGCCGCGCGACGCTCGGCCAGCGCGTCGGCCGATACGGCGACGATGGGCAGGCTCAGGCCCGCGGCGCGGATGGCGCGTGTTGCTTCCAGGCCATCCAGTTCCGGCATGTGAATATCCATGAGGATTACGTCGTAGGCGCCGGCCAGCGCCATCTCGATGGCGGCGCGACCGTTGCTGGCCACATCGATGGTGGCGTCGGCACGCTGCAGATATTCCAGCGCGAGCTGCTGGTTGATGGGATTGTCTTCCGCCAACAGAATGCGCCGGCCGCGCACCACATCGACGCTGCGCGGCCGTGCGCGAAGTTCGATGGGCAGCGAATCCGTTGCAGCCGGCCGGGCGAAGCGAGCGTCGAAGGAAAAGCAGCTGCCCTCGCCGGGTTCCGAGCGCACCGAGATCGAACCGCCCATCACCGTCACGAGGTTCTTGGAGATTGCGAGACCCAGGCCAGTGCCGCCGTAGCGGCGCGTCGTCGAGGTTTCGGCCTGCTGAAACGACTCGAACAGCCGCGTGCGCTGCTCCGCGCTGATGCCGATGCCAGTATCCGTCACCTGCACGCCGATTGTCAGCGACTCGGCGTCGGCGCGCAGCAGCCGTGCCACGACGGTCACAGCGCCGGCCTCGGTGAATTTGATGGCGTTACTCACCAGATTGATCAGCACCTGCTTCAGACGCAGTGCATCCCCAACCACGATGCCGCCGCCGGGAAAATCCGAGTGTTCCGTGGTGTGATCGGTCACCGTGAAGACCAGATCCTTTTTTCGTACCTCCGTGCGGAAGAGACGTTCGACCTCGCGCAGCGTGTCGGCGAAGTGGAATGGCGCTTGCTCCAGCACCAGTTTGCCGGCTTCGATCTTGGAAAAATCCAGGACGTCGTTCACGAGCGTCAACAGCGACTCGGCCGAGTTGCGGATGGACGCCAGATACTCGCGCTGCTTGCGATTGAGCTCGGTTTCCAGCGTCAGCTTGGAGAATCCCACGATTGCGTTCATGGGCGTGCGAATCTCGTGGCTCATATTGGCGAGGAATTCGCTCTTCGCCTGGGTTGCAGCTTCCGCCACCTGGCGACGCTTTTCGGCCTCACCGCGTTCCACCCGCGCGCTGATATCAATCACTGAGCCGTCGATCACTTCGCCGTGCACCGGATCCTGGTTCACGCGCGCGTTCAGCGACATCCAGAACGTGCGGCCGTCGCGTGTGACACCTTCGGCTTCGAAAGCGTCCGCCACGCCGGATTCGTCGAGCAACGACATCATCTCTTGCGCGCGATCGTTCTTCAGGAATACACGACCCAGCAGGTCGCGATAGTCCTCCAGCAGCGCATCAATGGAATCGAAGCCGAGAATGCGGCCCAGATTGGGATTGGCGCGTATCAGCACGCCATCTCCGCTGATGCGAAACAGCCCCTCATTGGCGCTGTCGTACAGCGTGCGGTAGTCGTCGCGGGTGGCCTGCAGATCGGCGTACAGGCGCGCGTTCTCGATCGAGATGGCGGCCTGGGATGCGAGCAGGCTCAACACTTCCACGCGCTGCGCGGTGAATACACCGGTGAGCCAGCGGTGTTCGACGTACAGCACGCCAATCACTTCGTTGCGCGACACGATGGGCAGCGCCATGACAGACAACGGCTGAAAATCCTTGACGTACGTATCCTGCGTAAACACGTCTTCTTTGGTTGCATCCGACAGCACGAGTGCCTGGCGGGTGCGGGTGACGAACTGGATGATGCTTTGAGGGATTTCTTCCGAATCCTCCAGCGCAATCGCAGGGGTGAGGCGCCGGGTAGATCCGCCGTCCACTGCGGCGATTGCCTCCACAAACAGACGCCCATCCTGCGTCAGCAGCATGATGGCCTTCTGCGCGCCGGCATGTTCCAGCGCCAGGCGCAGCAATTTGATCAGCACCCGGTCGAGCACGATTTCACCGGAAATCGTTTGCGCTGCCTTCAACACGGTCGTGGTATCGAGCAGCCGCTGGCTGAATTCCTGACTTTCGTTGGTGCCGCTGACGCTCGCGAAGTCGCGCACCGTGAGGTCCACGAGATCGCCCACGCTCCAGGCGCCCGAGTCAGGACGCGCGAAACGGTGGTCGCCGAGATACGTTTGGAATTCTCGTTCCAGCTGATTGCCCTTGGCCAGCGCGCCCCAGCGAAGATAAGCCTGATACGCATTGCGCATGAACAGGCGCGCGAAATCCGTGCGCGAAGATTTGTGACACCACCGGGCGGCCAGTTCGTAAGCAATGGCTTCGTCGTTGGCAAATCCAGCTCGCCGCGCGGTGAGTGCGGCCGCTTCATAGCGCTCCAGCGCCGCGGTGGTCTGACCCTTCTGCCAGGCGAATTCGGCCTCGATGATCAGCGCCTTGGGAAGCGCGAATTCGCAACCGTGTTTCTCCCAGGCGCGCAACGTGGCGAGCTGTTCGCGCGCAGCGCGCAGATCGTCGCGTGTGCCGCCGCGCAGTCGAGTCAATGCGTCGGCGAATGCAAACCACACCAGCAGCGGTGACGCGGTGAGATGCGCCACGTGGCTGCGCGCCTCAGTGATCACGTTGGCAGCGCCGGCGTAGTCATTGAAAAGCACCGCGAAATACGAGCGCAGCGTGTAAATATTGGCCAGCGCCACGTGATCGTCAGGATTGGCGAATTGGGCATGATCGCCGGTTTCGTAGGCGTCACCGTGCCCCAGCAAGCTGGCAATCACCTGCTGAATGAAGCGCGCGATGTTCACAGCGGTGATGTGCTTGAGTGATGCAACATCCGCGAGGCGCGCACTGAGTTCGCGCGCCAACGACCCCAACTCCATGCCGCGCGTCAGCGCGTTGGTTGCATAAAATACGATGGCGACGAGGGCGAACTCGTAGTCGTGGCTGGCGATGCTGCGCCGCGTATTCTCTGTGAGTGGCGACAGTGTCAAATCGAGGGAACTCGTCCAATGATCTACGAGGCCCGACAACAGTGTCAGCGCGCGCGTAGAGTATTTGTCGTCACCGAAGCGATGCGCCAGCTGCCGGGCCGACGTTGCCAGCGATTGCGCCTTCTCGATCTTGCCGCCGGCAATATGGCGCACGGCTTCCGCAGCGAAGGCGAACGCGATTTCAGGACTGTAGCCCGCGCTCTTTGCCCGGATGATCATGTCCTGGCCGAACAATCCGGACTGTTTGGAGCCCACGTGATAACCCACGTGGAGCAGTTGTGCTTCCAGGCGAAAGGCTTCCTTCAATCGGCCGTTAGTCAGTAGCGGCACGTTGGCAGGCAGCGGCCGGGTGGCGCGTTCATAGGGCACGCGCCAGCGCGGTTGCAGCGGACGGTGCCCCAGCCTCTCAAGGCCCGCTTCCGCGCGTTCGATTGCCTCGTTCAGTTCGTTGCGCGCCAGCGCTGCGCGGATGCGCAGTTCCGTCAGCGCGCTCGTATCGGCGACATTGACGCGCTCAGCGCGGGTGAATATGCCGGCGAGTTGCTCGAAATCGCCGCACAGAAAGGCCGCCTCAGCCGCGCATTCGATGAGCGTCTGCTGCAGTTCCCCCGGCAGCTGGGCAGTCGGCCCCGCGTCCGGGTGCGTAAACAGCGCCAGCCCGCTACGGCAGTATTTGAATGCGGGTTGGAACGCGCCTTCTCCCAGCGCCTCGCGCGCGGCCAGCAGGTTGTAGTGGGCGACGTCATTTCGATGCTGCGGATCCACATCGAACGGGCCAACGCCTGCGTTGAAATGATCGGCAATACGTTTGGCGGATGTGCCCGGCACGTCGGCGTGCAGAAGGGCATCTGCCACGAACAGGTGGATGGTCTGTTTGTCGGGATCCGAAATGCCCTGGTAGATCAATGCGCGTACCCGCGGATGCGCGAACTGGTAGCGCATGCCGCGCTCGGAATCATCCCGCAGGCCGCCGATCAGACCCTCGCCAACCGCCTTGCGCAGGTGGGTGGCAATGGCGTGCGGCGTGGTATCCGACGCGGCGGCCACCAGCGCCGCGTCGAAGCTGTCGCCAATGCAGGCGCCGATCTGCATTGCCCCAATGGCCTCCGGGGCGAGCTTGGCGAGTTGGCGCTCGATGCGCTCGCGCGTGTTGTCCGAGAAGAAGTGCGAGCGCACCTGTTCGAGATCCCAGGTCCATTGGTTGTGAAGGTTGTCGTAGAACACCGCGTTCTGATCGTGCAGTTCAAACAACAACTCGAGCACGTGCCCCGGAATGCCATCGGTCTTCGCATGAACTTCGGCTGCCAATTCGCGCACACGCGCCTCAGATTGCGACAGCAGGTCCGCAAGCAGTGAGCGCAGGTGACCGCGCTCGAGCGGGCCCAGCGGAATGTCCGTAGTCTTGTTGGCAATGCGTGCGTCTTCGAATTCCGAAAGATCGCCATCTTCGGCGCTCATCAGCACCAGCAAGTGGCGGCCGTGCAATGCAACGGACAGCAGTTCGATCACTGTATCCGCGTCGATGGCGTCTGCGTGTTCCACCACCAGACCGATGGGAATGGGGCTGAACGCGCGCAGCAGCGCGCGCAGCAGATGTTCTTCGGCACGACCGTATAAAGGGGTGACAGGCAGCGGCTCGCCCGGCAGCAGCGCGCCCAGGTCGGGCACCAGTGCAACCAATGGGGTGGGGTTGTCGTTCGTCAGGCGCTTCAACCGCGTGACGAAGGCGTTTACATCCGCAGCGGGCCGGGCCAGCAACTGCCGCATCAGCACCGCCGCCAGCTCGCGCAGCAGTTCCAGACCATTGTCGAATTGTTCGGCGGTGGGGCGCAGTCGGGCGGAGAGCGCATGGCGCTCCGTGAGGCTGTTCAGCGCATGTTCGATGAAGGCACGTTTTCCGACACCCTCGCCGCCGAGCACGCGTGCGAAGGCGACTTCGCCGCGTCCCACCCGGTCGAGCAGCACGTTGAGTGTCTTGATCGCGTCATCGCGGCCGTACAGGCGCTTGGGAATCGACAGCTGCCCTCGCGCGTCGGTGCGGCCGAGGACGAAGCTGTCGACGTCGGAGTGGCTTGCCCACAGCTCGTAGCCCTCCTCGAGGTCCGCGCGCGCCGCCGCGGCGCTCTGATAACGGTCTTCGGGTTGTTTCGAGAGCAGTTTGGCCACCAGATCGGATAGCCAGCGTGGCAGCGCTGGATTGATCTCATTGATGGGTGTTGGCAGGCGTGCGATCTGATAGTGGATCAGCTCCAGCGGATCGCTGTTGGTGAACGGGGGTGATCCGGTGAAGAGCTCATAAAACGTCGCGCCCAATGAATACAGGTCGGTGCGATAGTCCACCACCCGATTGACGCGCCCGGTCTGTTCGGGCGAGACATACGGAAGCGTGCCCGTCAGATGTGCCACAACCGTCGCGTCGGGATATTCCCGCGGCGCGAGGCTCGCCAGCCCGAAATCGATCAGGCGGACCAGCTCGTCTTCCAGATTGCAGACGATATTCGACGGATTGATGTCGCGGTGGACGACGCCTTCATCGTGGATCGATTGCAGCGCCTGACAGACCTGGATGGCGATGGCAAGTTTCTGTTCGAACGCCAGATTGCCGTGCCGGATCATCTCGCGCAGCGCCGTGCACTGCAGATCTTCGAAGACGATTCGCGGTCCGTCGGCGTCCAGATCGAGTGCGCGCACCACGTATGGGCTGGTCAGCGACTGGTTGATCGCATATTCGTGGTGGTATCGGGCGACGGCACCGGGGCTCGCGGCCGCGGCCTGGAGGGTTTTGACTATGACCGATCGTTCGCCCAGCCGGGCGCGCTGCACGAGCGTGGTCGCGCTTTCGTAGATGCGCTTTTCAATGTCTAACTCGGTCTCGGCCATGCACGACACTCACAGCGGCGAGCTGTGCTCAACCGGATTGACGTTACACGACGTCGGGTGTGAAGAGGTAGCCTGTGCCGTGGATCGTCGCGATGATCTTTGCCGTAGCCGCGCGTTCACCCAGCTTTTTGCGCAGTTGGCCGACCAGAACGTCGATGTAGCGGTCGTCCGGAAACCACTCGCGATTCCGGATTCGATTCATCAACTGGTCCCGATTCATGGCCTCACCGGCCTTCTCCATGAAGGCCAGCAGCAGTTGATATTCACCGGCTGAGAGCTGCGCCGCTTCACCTTCTGGCGAGGTGATTTCGCGCTTGTTCAGATCGAGTGTCCAGCCGCCGAATTTGCGGATGTGATTCTTGCGACGCTGCTGCTGCTGAATGTGCACGCGCCGAATCAGGTTGCGGGCGCGGCTGAGCAGTTCACGAGGATCGAACGGCTTGGTGACGTAGTCATCCGCGCCACTCTCCAGCCCCAGAATGCGGTCGATCTGTTCCTGCTTGCTGGTCACCAGGATGATGCCGATATCCGAATGTGCCCGGATCTCGCGGGTCAGCGTCAGACCATCTTTTCCCGGCAGCTTTATATCCAGCAGCACGAGGATCACGTTGTTGTCATTCACCAGGCTGACGACATCGTCGCCATCGCCGGTGGAAGACACCTTGAATCCTTCGTCTTCGAAATAGGAGACGAGCTGCTGGCGTGTGATGGGTTCGTCTTCGACGACGAGAATATGTTCCTGTTCGGCCATGGTTCCCTGTCCTGTTGGAATGCCGATTGGCGGTGCGCGATCACGACGCCCGCAGTCGCATCAGCGGTTGCGTCGCGCAGTGGGATCAAAGCCGGTATGGTACTTAAATGCAACGCGTAAGTACCGTAGTTGCGGTGCCTGTCACGTGAGCGCTGGGCACATCGTCAACATTCCCGTTGAGGCGCTCTCGCTTGCCGCACTCGATGGCGTCATCGACGACTACATCCATCGCGAGGGTACCGACTATGGCCACCGCGACTACGATCTCGCGCAGAAACGCGCGGCGGTGCGAGCGCAGCTTGCGAGCGGTCGCGCGATGATCACCTTCGATGCCCGTACGCAGACCACCACGATCGTGCCGAGCGGTCGTTGATCTAACTGCGACCCCACACCCGCGTGACCGGCGCCGCAATTCAGTCTGATTTGTGGCGCAGTGTGATCGCGCGCACGTCGACGAGTTGACGCAATCCGGGTTGTGAGTGGAATCGATTTGCGAGACTCATTCCCGCGCGCTCACCTCGTGAGTCGATCGCGTCGTGAAGACGACTCGTTCGATGCAGGGGGGTGCGTCAGCGGCTTCCACGCGGTCGACACGGCCATCGGATGGCGCGGGCTACTCAGTAAAGGACTCATTCAACACGCGAGGTATCTAATGCGTAATTCTCTCTCCAAAACGATCGCCGCCGGCGCGCTGCTGGCCATGGCCGGCACGGCCAACGCTTTCACCAGAAACGACAGTTTCCTGGTTTCGGCAACCGTGACGACAAACTGTGCCATCAATGCAGGGGATCTCGACTTCGGGAACTTCGACGGTACCGCTGATCTGATCATGACCTCCACGATCACTGTGAGCTGCACGCTCAGCACGCCCTACGATGTCGATCTCAGCACCGGCTCGGGTAGTTTCGCGATGCGGACGCTCCTGCAGGGCGCCGATGCCGTGAACTACAACCTGTACACGGATGCTGGCCACATTAACGTTTGGGGCGATGGCAGCGGTACAACGGGGACGGTCTCCGGTATCGGCGCCGGCGTGGCCACGCCGCAACCGCTCACGGTGTATGGTCGGCTGCGTGTCAACCACAACCTGGCTGGCGTGTCCGCGGGTCTCTACCAGGACACCATCATGGCCACGATCACGTACTGATCGGGACGGATGGTTGTGCGCAGAGTGTTTCTAGGCACGCTGGTGTCGGCGATGGCCATGGTGCTGTCGCCGGCACCCGTTCACGCGGGCGCGTTCTCGGTTTCGCCAGTGCGCGTCGACCTGTCGGCGCGTGTGGCTATGGGCGCGCTGACAATTCGCAACCAGCAGGATGCTGACGTTGCGGTTGAGGCCCAGGCCGTGCTTTGGGAACAGGTCGAAGGGGTGGATCAGCTCACGCCCACCCGGGATGTGCTGGTCAGCCCGGTCGTCTTCACGCTGAGCGGCCACGGCGCACAGTTGGTGCGGGTCGCTCTCCAGCGTCCGGCGGATGCGCAGCGCGAACTAAGCTACCGATTGATCCTCACCGAAGTGCCTGCCCAACCTGCGGCAGGTTCGTCGGGCCTGAACGTCGCACTGCGCCTCAGCCTGCCGATTTTCGTCGAACCACTGGCGCCAGCGCAGCCGATTCTCGAATGGACCGCCGCGCGAAGTGGCGACGACACGCTGTCTATCACGGCCCGCAATACCGGCGGCGCCCATGCGCGCGTATTGGATTTTGCAGGGGCACCGCTGACGAATCCCGACAGCGTGGTCGTAGCCCACGGTGCGGCGTACGTTCTGCCGGATCAGATTCGGACGTGGCCGCTCAAGATCAACCAGATGGATGGAACCTCTGGCACCGATTGGCATCGACTTCGGCTCAAGGGAACCACTGAAGCCGGTGACTTCATGGTGGAGATCAGTTCCGAAGACGGGTGATTTGTGTGCCCGCGGCCCACCATCGCTCTACTCACGCTGACCGCGCTGCTGGCGGCATCCGCCGCGAGCGCTGAGTCCTACACCCAGTCGATCACCCAACTCATCGTCAACGAACAGGACGACGGTACCACCCTCGTCATTCAGCGTGATTCCGCCGGCGCGCCGATGATACGCGAGGCCGATCTGGCGCGATTGCGACTGCGCACGCCAATCGTCGGTGCGACTTCGATCGATGGTCAGCGCTATTTCCGATTCGACGCCGTGACTGGTGCGGACGTGGTGATTGACGAGGCCACCCAGAGCATCCGGCTCACGCTGCCTGCGTCCGCATTCGTCGAGACGCGCACCCCACTGGGATCGTCGGACGTGCCGATTGTCACCGCCGCGGCGCCGGGCGGTTTCGTCAACTACGATCTCTATGCGCAGCAGGTGGCCGGTGAGTCCACTCTTGGCGCAATCATCGAGGGCGGAGCGTTCGGAGCGCTGGGCGTGGTGACCAATACGGTGCTCGGTCAGCGGACGCAAGCGGATGCGTCGCTCGTGCGCCTCGACTCGGCCTGGACACGCGATCTCCCGGCGCGACTCGAAACGCTTCGTGTCGGAGATTCGATCAGCGCGACCGGTGCGTGGGGTCAGGCGGCCCGCTTCGGCGGCGTGAAATTCGGGACTAACTTCTCGACCCAGCCCACGCTCGTGACCACACCCCTGCTATCCGCGCGGGGCGAGGCTATCCTGCCATCCACGGTGGACGTATTCGTCAACGGCCGCCGCGTGGCGAGCGAGGATGTGGCGCCGGGGCCGTTCGCCATCGAGCAGGTTCCCACGATGAATGGCGCGGGTCAGATGCAGGTGGTGGTGACGGATGCGCTGGGCCGGCAGCAGCTGATTTCGCAGCCCTACTACAGCGGACCGTCGCTCCTGCGCGCCGGCTTGAATGAGTACTCGGTGGAGGCTGGTGCGATCCGCGAAGACTACGCGATCCAAAGCAACGCCTACGGCCAGTTCATCATGGCCGGCACGCTGCGTCGCGGCATCACTGATCGACTCACGGCAGAAGTCCACGCCGAAGGGGTCGCCGATGGTGCGGCGGCGTTGGGCATAAACGCAGCGATCGAGACCGGGGATTTCGGGGTGGCCACGCTAACGGCTGCGGCAGGCGGCGAGGGCGGCGTTGGCTGGTTGGGCGGGGCGGGTTTTGAGCACAACGGCCGGCGCTTCAGCCTGTTTGCGGATGCGCGATTCGCGTCCGAGGATTTTGCCCAACTCGGCACCACCTTTCGAACGGACCGGCGCAAGCTGCGTACCTTCGGCGGCGTTGGTTTTGGCTTGGGAGCATACGGCAATCTGCAGCTCTCGTTCGGACGACAGACGTACTGGACCCGCGCCAGCTCCACGATTGTCGGACTCAGCCATTCGGTCACGCTGGGGAAGTTCGGGTACCTGAGCATCGCCGCTAGCCACGCAGGCGGGTCCGACTCGTCCACCAACGTCTTCCTCAACTGGACGGTTCCTCTGAGCAAGGGCCGCACCGCGTCCACGGGAATCGAGAGTTCCCCGGGCGAGAACGGCGACAACGAGCTCGTGGCGACCGCGTCTCTTCAGCAGAGTTTGCAGAGTGGAACGGGTGCCGGCTATTACATCGGGGCGGCGTCAAACGGAGACGCCGAATTCGACTATTCCTATCAAGGTGCGGCAGGGCTCATCGGTGCACAGTACGCGCGCTACAACGGACAGGATGGCTGGCGCGCCAACGCGGGCGGAGGTCTCGCCTTTACGAGCGTGGGCAGCATGCCGGCGCGACGCATCAATGAGAGCTTCGCGGTGATTCAGCTGGCCGACTATCAGAATATGACGGTTTATCTTGAGAATCAGCCGGTGGGAAAAACCGACAGCAACGGCCGCGTGCTGCTCGAATCGCTGCGTCCCTACGAAACCAACTCGGTCAGCGTCGACCCAGTTGAACTGCCATTCGATGCCTCGCTGGCAACGCCCGTGATGAGCGTGACGCCCGCTTACCGCAGCGGTCCGGTGGTGCAGTTTCCGGTGGTGCGTGCCAGTGCCGCGACGCTTCGGCTCGCACAAGCCGATGGCACCCCGGTGCCCCCGGGCGCAATCGTCACGACCGACGCAGAACAGGTCCCCGTGGCCCGCGATGGGCTGATCTACCTAACCTCCGCACAAGGCGCGCAACGGGCGATGGCGGAGTGGCCGGGCCATCGCTGCAGCTTCGCGTTCGCACGTCCGGACGATGGCGGCCCTCAGCCAGATCTGGGGAAAATCACTTGCATCGCGGAAGCGAACGCGCCCGATGCTTTGGTTGCGCCGTTGTGAAGTGGGCTTGGTACCGAGTCGGCTATTGCGTCTACTTTGCGCTCGTCGCGATGTTTTTCGCGGCCGAAGCGAAGGCCGCGGCAGACTGTTCCCTGTCGTCCGTCGGCGTCGCCTTCGGGACTTACGACCTGACCGCCGGCGCGCCGAACGACTCAACCGGCAGCGTCACGGTCGTTTGCACGCACGTCTCCGGCGGCGCCCAGAAAGTGAGCTACAACCTCTATCTCTCAACCGGCGGTAGCGGCACGTATTCGCAGCGTCAGTTGCGCGCTGGCGCCGGGGTTTTGAACTACAACCTGTTCGCCAACAGCGCGAGGTCGTCGGTGTGGGGCAATGGCGCGGCCGGAACTACTGCGCCCTCAGGATCGTTCACCGTCGGACCCGGTGTTGGCAACGGCAGGCGCGAGGTGGCTTATCCGGTCTACGGCCGTATTCCAGCGCTTCAGGATGCGCAGTTCGGTGTGTACATCGACACGATCATCGTGACGCTGGAGTTCTGATCCGCCTAGATGGGCATCGCTGCCACAGATAGCGGCAGCTCGAAGGCGCCCGGTTGCAGCGACTGTTCCAGGACGAAACGGAATTCGAGGGGCAGTTCCTGCACGAATGCGTCCCTCGGCAGGTGGATGTCAATCACGTCGTCGACAAGCACCGCATGCTGGCCGATCCCGCGCACCTCGATGCTTTTCGCTGCGCCAGGGCGGCGCGCGACCTTTACAAGGCAGCCGTTGCGGTCGTTGTTGTGCACGAGATACCGGGCCGATAGGTCTTTGTAGCCGCGTGCGATGTCATCCGCGCTCAGCACGAGCTGCGCCGGTTGCTCGACGACCTCGAGCGTGACGCGAACGGGAATCGTCACGCCGACGGCAAAACCCGCTTGCCCCTGCTCGGCCGATACCGGGCCCGCGAGAAGCACGGCGAGCGCCGTCATGCCGATCGATCGCCCCACGTTCGCCTCCCAAATGCCGTGCACCTGATCACGATTCAACGCTACGCGGGCGGCGGGGCGCCGTGCAATGGCGGTTTACATAGTCACGCCATGCCCACTACGTTTGACCCGTAGCGGAGTGGGCGGGCGCGCCGTTGCGCGGCCCGTGCCGATTGATTAAGGTCGGCCGCCTTTCCGCTTGCCCTCACGCCTGGAGTGCCTGCGTGCTCGATTGTCGAATCGTTGTGATTGCACTGCTCGGTGTCGCTGCCGCCAACGCCAACGCCGCCACGGAGACGATCGAAGAGATCATCGTCACGGGTGATGCGTCGGTCATCGAGCGCCAGGGCGGCGTCGGCAGCGCCACTGAGCTGGATCGCGACGTACTGCGTCTGGTGGGCGCCACACACATCTACGAAACCATGGTGCGGGTGCCCGGCGTCTGGGTGTCGCGCGGCTCCGGGCAGGAGCATCTGACCGCCATTCGCTCGCCCATCTTTACGGGCACCGGCGCGTGCGGTGAATTTCTGTATCTGGAGAATGGCATTCCGATTCGTCCCGAAGGTTTCTGCAACATCAACAACCTGTTCGAAGTGAATACCGATCAGGCCGCCAGCATCGAGATCTTGCGCGGCGCCGCCAGCGCGCAACTGGGCGGCAACGCCCTGCACGGGGCCATCAATGTCATCACGCCCACCGCTGACGAGCCGTCGCGGGTGCTGCTGGAGGGGGGGCCTTATGAATTCGCGCATCTGGCCGTTTCTGGCAGCACCCATGCGGCGCAGCAGCTCTTGCGCATCGATGCCTCCGGAACGACGACTGATGGCTACCAGCACTCCACCGGGTATCGCGAAGCGAAGGTCACGGTATCGCAACTGGGTACTGTGGGCGCCTACGACGTGCACACGACATTGGACTGGACCGATCTCGATCAGGATACCGGCGGCTACGTCCTCGGCCACAACGCCTATCGGGACGACGACCTGTCGAAGTCGAATCCGAATTCAGATTCCTATCGCGATGCCTGGTCGCTGCGCCTGGTGAGCGAATGGTCGCGCCAGCTCGACAACGGCCAGGCGCTGCTGATCACACCGTATGTGCGCCGCTCGCACATGAAATTCCTGCAGCACTTTCTGCCGGGCCAACCCTTCGAGCGCAACGGGCAGACCAGCGCCGGCAGCCAGTTTGCGTGGCTCGGCAGCAACGAACGACTCGACTGGCGCCTCGGCGCGGCACTGGAATGGGCAGACGGTGATCTATACGAATATCAGGATCAGCCGGCGCTGGGCTCGGCATTCATCGTGGCAACGCGCCCCGTGGGTGTGCACTACGACTACGACGTCACCAGCCTGATGGCGGCTGGCTTCTACGATCTGCGCTATTCGCTGTCTGACGACTTCACCCTGGTGCACAGCGCTCGCGTGGAGTGGCTGCGTTACGACTACAACAACCACGGCCTCGACGGCAATTCGCGCGACGACGGCACGCTGTGCGGTTTCAGCGGCTGTCTGTATACGAGACCGGCGGATCGTGACGACAGCTACACCAAC
This sequence comes from Gammaproteobacteria bacterium, assembly GCA_032124855.1. GTDB lineage: Bacteria > Pseudomonadota > Gammaproteobacteria > Pseudomonadales > Azotimanducaceae > DATJGR01. The sequence continues at coordinate 793 of JAQBCT010000439.1, read as the reverse complement.
TACGCGGGGCGGCTGGGCGTCGAGTGGCTGGCGCAGGACAGTTTGACGCTCTACGGCGCCATATCGAGCGGCTTCAGGCCGCCGCAGGCCACAGAACTGTACCGGTTGCAGAGCGGCCAGAGTGTGGCCGATCTGGACAATGAACAGGTTTACTCCGCCGAGATCGGCGCGCGTGGCGCGCGGGCTGCGTTCGATTATTCGCTGGCGCTTTATGGCGAGCGCAGCGATCACGTGATTCTGCGCGACGTCAACGGCTACAACATCAGCGACGGCAAACTCAACGGCAAGGGCGTCGAATGGGAGTTCGGCTTCTCACCGTCGCAGGCGCACCGCTTTTCGGTGGTTGGCACCTACGCCCGGCACGAATACGCATTCGACGTGGCGATCGGCGGCGGTGAAACAATCGAGGATGGCGATGATGTGGATACGGCGCCGCGCTGGCTGGGCAGCGCGCACTGGCATTACGCGCCGACGCCCGGAATCGAAAGTGAAGTAGAGGTCGTCTATCAAGGCCGCTACTACCTCGACGCTGGCAATCTGCACGACTACGACGGCTACACCCTGCTGAACTGGCGTGGCAGCTGGCAGGTGAATCCGAACTGGCGCCTGTTCGCCCGCCTGATCAACATCACGGATCAGGACTACGCGGATCGCGCCGATTATGCATTCGGCAACTACCGGTATTTCGTCGGTATGCCCCGGCAACTGTATCTGGGTTTCGAAGCGACGCTGGGAGCTGTTCGATGAAGTGGTTGAAACGCGGGGTACTGGGGCTGGTCGGCCTGTTGCTGGT
>JAQBCT010000438.1:0-4304 GCA_032124855.1 Gammaproteobacteria bacterium | reverse complement strand
GCTGATGCCGCTGCTGGTGGATTTCAACAGCACCCGGGACGCCATGCCGGGTGTTGTGCTGCCGCGTGCCGATTTATATCCCGGCGGCACCGAGCGAGCCATGTGGCATATGCGCGCCGCCACGCAGGTGTTCGAAGAGGTGTTCGGTGTGCGCCCGACTGGCTGCTGGCCGTCCGAGGGTGCCATCAGTGAAAAGACGCTTGAGATCATCGAGAGCTGCGGCTATCGCTGGACCGCGAGCGGCGGCAACGTGCTGCGCGGCTGCCTCAAGGCGCAGTCTGATGTGACCTGGAGCGAGGCGGCACCGGGTGAACTCGGTCGCGCCTGGCAAGTACCGGATCATCGACTGCAATGTTTCTTCAGAAACGACGAGTTGTCTGACTTGATCGGCTTCACGTACGCGAGCTGGCACGGCGATGATGCTGCACGCAACCTTGTCGGCGAGCTTGAACGAGTAGCGCGGCAGAATTCAGAACAGCGCGGGCGTTTGACGCTGATTGCACTTGATGGCGAGAACGCCTGGGAACACTATCCGTTCAACGGCTATTACTTTCTCAATGGCTTGTACGCTGCGTTGGCTGATCACGCGGAGCTCGAGCTGATGACGCTGTCGACGTTTCTCGATCGCGAACACGAACCGGCCCCGCTCACCAAAGTGATAGCCGGCAGTTGGGTGTATGGCACGCTCGGCACGTGGATTGGCGAGCGCGACAAGAACGCTGCCTGGGACCTGTTGGTCGACGCGAAGCGCGCCGCCGATACGGTGCTATCGCAACCGGATCTCGCTGCGGCAGCGCGCGCACGCATCGAGCATCATCTGGCGCTGTGTGAAAGTTCCGACTGGTTCTGGTGGCTTGGGGAATACAATCCGGCCGAATCGGTGCGCGAGTTCGATGCGCTGTTCCGGCATCGGCTGGCGCGGCTGTACGATGCGCTCGGGCAGCCCGCGCCGTCGATGTTGGGGCAAGCATTGTCGGTGGGACGCGGGCAGCCGGCGACCGGCGGCGTGATGCGCCGCGCCGGCGAGCCCGGCAGACAGCTCTGATTCATGGGCGCCGTCAGTCGTCGGCTGCCGGTGTTCGATCGACGGCGCGCCGGGGTGCTGCTTCATCCCACGGCGCTGCCGGGGGAGGGCGGCGCCTTTGGGGCGGCGGGACGCGCGTTCATCGACTGGCTGTCCGGTGCCGGCTTCTCGGTCTGGCAAGTGCTGCCGCTCGGACCGGTGTCGGAGAGCCGTTCACCCTACTGGACGCGCTCCGATTTCGCATTGGATGCGCGATTCATCGACCGCATGGAGACCGCTGATCCGCAGCAGCAGCGCGGCGCGTTCAACGCCTTCCGCGAGGGTAACGAGCACTGGCTCGAGGACTATGCGCTGTTCGTGGCGCTCGGCGAGGACTGCGGTGGCGCGGCCTGGTGGGATTGGCCGGCACCACTGCGGGAACGTGAGCGCGCGGCGCTCGACTCTGCGCGCCAGCGGCTGGCGCCGCGGCTGGAGCAGCTTCGCACCGAACAGTGGCATGCCGCATGGCAGCTGGCGGCGCTGCGCGAATACGCACGGCAGCGCGCAGTGCGCCTGTTCGGCGATCTGCCATTCTACGTGGCGCCGGATTCGGCGACTGCCTGGGCACACCGTGAGCAATTGCAGCTGACTGCGACCGGCAGGCCTGCGCTGCTTGCGGGTGTACCACCGGATTATTTTTCCGCTGACGGCCAGCTGTGGGGCAACCCGCTATATGACTGGGGGCAGGCGCAACGCGATCATTTTGCCTTCTGGCGCATGCGGCTCCGGGTGCAGCTCGCGCTTTTCGATGTGTTGCGTATCGATCATTTTCGCGGTTTGGTCGATTTTTGGGCGGTACCGCCGGATGCTGCCAATGCGCGCGCTGGTACCTGGCACGCGGCGCCGGGCCGCGCGCTGCTTGAGACACTGAGGCACGACTGGCCGGACCTGCCGCTCGTGGCGGAGGACCTGGGCGACATCACCGAGGCGGTCGAGGCGCTGCGCCGTGAGTTCGGGCTGCCGGGCATGCGCGTGCTGCAATTCGCCTTCGATGGTTCGCCGGGCAACCCGCATCTGCCGCACCGCATCGATCGCGACGCGGTGGCCTATACCGGTACGCACGACAATGACACGACGCTCGGCTGGTATCGCGCGCTTGATGACGCAACGCGCCAGCGCGTCGATTTCCTGCTGCACAGCGACCGGCTGCCGATGCCGGAGGCATTGTTGCGCGCGGCGCTGGCTTCGGCGGCCAGCCTGGCGGTGATTCCGATTCAGGATCTGTTGGGTCTTGGTTCCGAAGCGCGGTTTAACACGCCCGGATCCGTGGCTGGCAATTGGCGCTGGAAGCTTTGGCACGGCGCGCTTGATAATGGCCTCGCAGGCTGGTGCCGCGCACTCAACCAGGCGTACGGCCGCGATACCCGCGTGTCAGCATAGTGGATTACTGCCGCACCAGCTGCTGATACAGCTCGCTGTATTGTTGTATCTGCCGTTGCCAGGAGAAGTCCTGCGTCATCCCGTTTTGCACCAGGCGGCGCCATTTGCCTCGCTGCAGGTATAAATCAAGCGCGGTATTCACGGCCCAGGTAAGCGCCTCAACATTGTAATCATTGAAGACCACGCCAGTGCCAGTGCCGGTCGTGGCGTCAAAGTGCCTGACTGTATCGGCGAGCCCGCCGGTGCGGCGTACGACCGGCACTGTCCCATAGCGCAGGCTGTAAAGCTGATTCAGTCCGCAAGGCTCGTAGCGCGAAGGCATCAGAAACATGTCGCTGCCCGCCTCGATCCAGTGCGCCAGTTCGTCGCTGTAGCCGTGGTGGAAATGCACGCGCCCGGGATGCCGCCGCTGCAGCCGCGTAAAAAATCCTTCATATTGAGGTTCACCGGTGCCCAGCACCACGAAATTGAAGTCGCGTGTTGCAAGCAACGGTGGCAACGCGTCGATCAACAGGTCAAAGCCTTTTTGTATTGCGAGCCGGCTAATGATGCCCATGAGCGGACAGCGCGGCGCATTCCGCAGTTTGAGACGCGCCAGCAGCTGTTGCTTGAGCTCAGCCTTGGTGCGCAGCTGATTGGCCCCGTAATGGCGCGGCAGATACCGGTCGCGACGTGGGTCCCACTCGTCGTAATCCACGCCGTTCAGAATGCCGATGAGCGTGCCGCTTCGCGCCTGCAGTGCGTCTTCCAGTCCCATACCGTACTCGGCGGTCAAGATCTCACGTGCGTAGCCGGGGCTGACGGTGGTAACCCGATCGGCATATTGCACACCGGTGCGCAGCATGTTGATGCGGCCGGCATGGAGGTCCGGTTGGTGCAACAGGCTGGCGTCGGCGCCGGCCAGCAACTCGGCACTGTGGGCAACGCTTACAATGCCCTGGTAGCCCATGTTGTGGATTGTCAGCACGCTGTGCGTGTGCGCAAACAATTTGTCCCAGTGGTAAATCGTGCGCAGCCACAATGGCGCCAGCGCCGTGTGCCAGTCGTTGCAATGCAGGATCTGCGGCGCGAAGCCCATGCGCTGGCAGGACATGAAGGCGGCATGCGTCAGCAGCAGGAAGCGCCGATGCTCGTCCGCTTCGGAGGTGTAAATTCCGGAACGGGCGAAACAGGCCGGGCAGTCGATCAGATAGAAGTAGGCGCTGCTGCCCGGCATGCGCGCGGTCAGCACGGAGTACTGGAAATCCTGCGCGCCGATCTTCACAAGCATGTGCTGCATGTATTCGACCGGATGGATATCAAGCCCTTTGCGATCAATGCTCGAGTAGGCCGGCAGGAACAAACGCATGTCGTGGCCGGCATTGGTGAGGTACTTGAGCAGCGCAGCGGCCACATCGGCGAGGCCGCCGGCCTTCGCCAAGGGCGCCAATTCGGCGGTGACGTAGCAGATGCGTAGCGGCATGCGAACCAGTCTAAAGGAAGGCCGCGTCGTGACCTCCGACCGCTGGTTCATCTGCCGCGGGTAGGGGTGGGGCGCGGGCGCTGCAGGCTCACTCGCCGCCGTCGTCCTCGACCTCGTCGCAGTCGTCAGACTGCGTGGACTCGCCAAGCTTGGTGAGCGCCGCTTCATGCTTGCGGTAGAAGTCGACGTTGGTCATCGAAACGCCCGGTGGCAGCTTGCCCCCAGGTTGACTCAGTCCCCAGGCAGCAAAGCCAGTCTGGAAAATCGACAGTGAGAACACGACGTATTCGCGGGCCGTCATTCCTGCCGACTGAAGCGCCGCCCTGGCGCCAGGCACGGCATTGATCTTGGCCACCATCTGGTCGAGCGACTTCGGACTGTCGTCATCGCCGTCGTCAT
>JAQBCT010000437.1:0-9818 GCA_032124855.1 Gammaproteobacteria bacterium | reverse complement strand
GGGCCGCGCCCAGCACCGTGGGTGCGAGCACCAGCTTGCGGCAGGTCGGCGTGCGGGCAACCAGCGCGCCGGTGCGCTGCGTATGGCGGCCCGTGAAATCGTCAGATCCGTAAGGCGTGCGTTCGATATACGGCGTGACCTCATCCACCATCTGTCGCACAGTGGCTGCGTTGGCAACGTCCGCAATGATGCACGCGCCGTCGCGGGCCATCGCCGCGAGAATCGTCTCGTTCGACGCATCCGGTTGCAGGGTCTGCAATGTCATGATTACTCCCGAAGTGCTGAAGTTAACTGAACCAAACTTAGCCCACTGCCTTGATGAGGTCCATTGTCTGAGCCAGCGTTTCCATGCGCGCCTTGCCGGGCGCATCGATGCGTAGCGTGAGGCCGTTGATGCCCGCATCTTTGTAGCGCTGCAGGCGCGCCTTCACCATCTCTGCGGTACCGATGGCGCCGAACTCAGTGACCATCGCGTCGGGTACCCGTTTTGCGGCTTCTTCCCGCTTGCCCTGGATCCACAGCTGCTGGATGGCAAGCGCATCATCGGTGTAGCCGGCGCGCTTGATGGCGTCGTTGTAAAAATTGGTCTTCGCGCTACCCATCGCGCCCATCTGGAACGCGACGCCGCCGCGTCGCGCATCGATCATCTCCTCGACATTTTCGCCAATCGCCACAGAGCAGGACACGTTGAGAAACAAGTCGTTGAGCTTGCGGCCGGCCGTTTCGGCCCCCCGACGGATGTGGTCGAGATGCGCACCGGCGTGATCGGGCGAAAACGACGTGCCCAGCCAGCCGTCTGCAGCGGCTCCCGTATATTCCAGCGCCTTCGGCGCCAGCGTCGCGAGATAGATGGGGATGGCCGCCGGTGGGTGGTCGAGGCGCAACGGCTTGCCCTCACCGCCGGCTCGCGGCAGCACGAAATGGCGCCCGTGGTATTCCAGCTTCTTGCCCGCGAAGGCCAGCCGCAGAATCTCGACCGTCTCACGCATGCGCGACAACGGCTCGGCGTACGCGACGCCGTGCAATCCTTCCACCACCTGCGGCCCGCTGGCGCCCAGGCCCAGCAGAAAACGGCCTTCGGAGAGTTCGTTGAGCGACAGCGCCGTCATGGCTGTCATCGACGGCGTGCGTGCGCTGATCTGCATGATGCCCGTGGCAAGCTTGATCTTGGTGGTCTGGCCCGCGAGGAACGCAAGCGACGTGACCGCATCGGAGCCCCACGCCTCGGCCGACCAGACGCTGTCCACCCCCAGCGCTTCGGCTTCCTGCACCAGATCTACGATGGCGCGGGCATTCGAACGCGCATAGCCCCCAACCGCAATTGCCGCTTTCAGCATCGTCCTCTCCCTTTTTCGTATCTTGTGGCTCGAAGGATACCTGCTTTGACATTCCATGACGTGGCTGCGCAGGCGCACGAGGAGTAGATTTTCCATCCGCAAGGCAGCAGTCTTCATTCCTTCAGATTCAGTATCGATGTCGGAGGACACAATGGCCGAGGTGGAAACAGATATGGTGGCATTCGCTGAGGCGTGCCCATTGGGCGCGTTCAGCCCCATGCATCCCGAACTGCTCAAATGTCCCTATGCGATGAATCAGCGCCTGCACCGCGAGGCGCCCGTGTACCAGGACCCGTTGAGTCAGATCTATTTCATATCGCGTTACGACGACGTGGTTGCGATGTCATCCGACCACGAGACATTCTCCAGCATGATGCCGGGCATGGGCACGGGTTCAATGGCGACCACCGATCCAGAGATCGCGGCCATCGTCAGCAAGGGATATCCCAACGTATCGACGATGCTCACGCAGGATCCGCCGTTGCAGCGGCGCTATCGTAAATTCGTGGACGGTGCCTTCTCACCGGCAAACCTCAAGGCACTGGAACCGCTGATCGAACAGACATCGAACGCACTGATCGACCGCTTCATCGACAAGAGACGTTGCGAATTTCTTTCCGCGTTCGGCGTGCCGCTGCCGCTGACGATCATCGCATCGCAAATTGGTGCGCCAATCAGCGATTTGCCGCTGCTGCGCAAATGGACCGGGGCCTTCATCGGCAACCTGTCGCAGCAACTCGCCAGAGCCGGTGTGGTGCAAGCGGCGCGCGACATCGTCGAATTCCAGAACTATTTCGTTGAAAAGATGGAGGAGCGGCGCAAGCAACCGGAAGACGACATCCTCTCGAAAGTGGTCAATGCCAGCATCGATGGAGAGAAGCCGCTGAACAACGCGGAGTGCCTGTCGATGCTGTCGCAGATTCTGGTGGCCGGCAATGAAACCACGTCATCTGCATTGACCGAAGGCATGTGGCTGCTGATCGATAATCCCGATCAATACGAAATTGTGCAGCGTGATCCCAGCGCCGAAAACATTCACGCACTGGTGGAAGAAATTCTGCGCATCACCAGCCCGTCGGCGAATATGTTTCGCCGCACCACGCGCGACGTGGAACTGGGCGGCGTCACGATTCCCGCGAACTCCATGTGCTTTGCGCGTTTTGGCGCGGCCAACCAGGATGCCAAACGATTCGACGATCCACTCGCGTTCAACATTCGACGCACCAATCTGCGCGACCACGTGGCCTTCGGTAAAGGCGTGCATCACTGCCTGGGTGCGGCGCTGTCGCGGCGCGAAATGAATGGCGCGTTCAAAGTGATCTTCCAGCGTCTGAAGAATTTCAGGTTGAGTGACGGCGCAGCACAACCGGAATTTGCGGCCAACGCGCTGCTGCACGGGATGACGGGACTGGAGCTGTCGTTCGATCGGATCGCCGGATGAGCTGAGTTCGCGGCGCGGGCCGCACATCGGGAGGGCCAGCATGGATCAACCCATCGATTTCACTTCGATCATCATGGCTGTCGGCGCGCTGGGTGCGGCATCGGCCGCAATCGTCGAAGCCATCAAATTCGACCGGGTGAAGAACATCGGCTTTCGCAAGATCACGAGGATCGTCACGCATGATGTGCTGGCCACGCTGGGCAACGTCTATGGCGAGGCGTATCTGGACTACCTGAAGTCGCTGTACCGCGAAGATCGACGCGGCGGGAAGCTCAAGAGTCTGCTGAGGCAGGGATTCCGCATCGCGTTGACACCCCAGACGTCCGCTACCTTTGCCGGCATTCTTCCAACACTGAACGCAGCGCGTCTGGCAGCCGCGGCGCAGACGATTGCCGACGGCGAATTGCCGAGCCAGGAGAATGCGATCGCGCTCGGTCAATTCGAAGCCGCGCTGGACGCCCGCCTCGAAGCGGCCCTGGCGTCTGCGGATCAGCACTACGGATGGGCCATGCGCGGATTGGCCATGCTGACTTCGGTGGGATTATCTGTGGCGGTGGCCGCCTCCGGCATTGCCCCGAACGATCCCAAGCCATCGATCGGATTGGCCATCATCATCGGCTTCGCCGCAGTGCCGCTGGCGCCCATTGCGAAAGATCTGGTATCCGCGGTGAGTGCTGCGCGTAAAGCATTCGAGCTTCGCTAGTGATCTTCGAGCTGAGCTTTCGTTCGAGTCGCGTCGGCGGGCCGGTGACCTCCGGGTGGTTGTCGACAGCGAGCGCCGGTGCCGTCATTCAGTCGCAGGACGCCGAAACGCTGCTTGCGCAGCATTCGCGCGTGGTCTTCCTGGTGCACGGCTACAACGTCGATCGTGACAGCGGCCGGGAGCACCTCGGTGCTCTCGCCGATCGGCTGACGGACTGGGTGGATGCGATCGTTGTCGTGCTGTGGCCGGGGGATCATTTCACGAAGGCATTCTCCTATCCCTGGGAAGGCGAAGACGCCGACGACACCGCGCGCCAGCTGGACGATTTCATCACTCGCGTGCTGCGCCCCGACACTACGGTCTCGTTCATCACGCACAGCCTCGGCGCGCGTGTTGCACTGGAAACCGTCCATCGCCTGCCGTCGTCGATCCACATCGATCAACTGGTGATGATGGCACCGGCCGTTGACGATGATTGCCTGACGCGTGACAAACGCTACTTTGGCCAGGTTTCTTCCAGGGTCAGTCGAATCACCACGCTTTCTTCCATGCACGACCGCGTGCTCAAGTTCGCCTATCCCATCGGTGATCTGCTGCAGGCATTCCTGCACTTCTGGAAGGATGAGCCCGGCAAACCCATGGGGCTGTACGGCCCGCAACCGCAGAGCAAACAACCGGCTGGTGTCGTTGGCGAGAATACGAACGACGCCCCGGAACCCGTCGAATCGCGCCGCGTTGATCACAGCGACTATCTACCGTCATCGAATCCCAACGCCAAGCAACTTGCAGCCGCAGACTATTCCAGGGCAACCCTGATGGGCGACTTCGTGGAGTATGTGTTGCCGTAGCATGCCGCCACGCACCCCTCAGATTGACCAGATGTTCCCAAGCACTTTCGTTAGTTGACAGGCTTCGATATAAACGACAATCCACACTCCAGCGAGCATGACCAATGAAGAGCTTGTTCGAACGCTTAGGTGGCACTCAGGGAATAACGGCGATTGCCAGCGACCTCGTTGATATACACGTTTCAAATCCGAGAATTGCACCGAGGTATGCGGCAAGTGATCTCGCCAAAGTCAAACACGCAGCGGCAACCTTCTTCATCTCGGGTACCGGCGGACCGAAAGTATACGAAGGCAAGGACATGCTCGCCGCCCATCGGGGCATGAACATCGACAATGACGAGTTCGTCGCGGTGCTCGATGACGCGATGCAGGCGCTCGAAAAGAACGGAATCGGGCAGCGAGAGAAAGAGGAGGTGCTGGCCGTTCTATTCAGCATGAAAGGCGACATAGTTCACGTCTAGTTCTTAGGCCGGTTCGCGACGGAAAGCTGACGATTCTACCCTGCTGCGCAATGGACGCCTGCGGCCAATGGCTGTCCATTCGAGCGTTCGATTTCATGGACTCGGGAAGATGTGTCGGGTGCGGCGCTCGGCGATGGCGTCGCGGTCGCGGCTGCAGTGTATGGTGGCGACTCAGGGGGGAAGTATATGAATAAAAACAAGGTTGCAATATTTGGCGGCGGAATCGCGGGGATGACCGCTGCCCACGAACTGATCGAGCGCGGTTTTGAGGTTGACGTCTATGAAATGAAGTCGCAGCCCGGCGGCAAAGCCCGCAGTATCCCGTTCGCGGGTAGCGGCACCGACGGCCGTCAAGATCTGCCCGGGGAGCATGGCTTTCGATTCTTCCCTGGGTTCTATCGACACCTGCCGCAGACGATGCGACGCATTCCCTATGGGAACAACAAACGCGGCGTGCTGGATAACCTCGCCAGCACGACGCGCGCATTGTTTTCGGCCGATACGGATCTGAACCTGGTGCTCGCGCCCGGATTTCCGCGCAGCTGGGCGCAATTCAAGATTCTGCTGCGCACCCCGGCGATGGTTCGGCGATTGAAAGTGCCGCCTGGGGATATCGCATTCTTCTTCGAACGCATCATGCAGATTGCTACCAGCTGTCGTGCACGTCGCACCCTGGAGTACGAGCGAATTTCCTGGTGGCACTTCGTCGAAGCCGACACGCGCTCAAAGCAATACGCCCGGTACTTCGTTGCTGCAGCCACACGCACGCTGGTGGCGGCAAAGGCAAAACTCGCCAGCACCAAGACCATTGGTGAAATCGGCGTGAAGATGATCTCCGGCATGATGTCACCCAGCGAGGTCGCCGACCGTCTGCTCAACGGACCCACCAACCAGGTGTTCATCGATCCGTGGCTCGCCTACTTGCGCAGCCGTGGCGTGCACTACCACCTGGGCACGAGGCTCACCGCACTGCGGTTCACCGGCGGAACGATTGGCGGTGCAACCGTCGAGCGCGACGGAGAATCGGAATCAGTGCTCGCCGATTACTACCTCTGCGCGTTGCCGGTGGAGAAGTTGGCGCCTCTGATCACGCAGGCGATGATCGATGCAGACGCCCGGCTTGGGCTCTTGAAGCCGCTCAGCCACCACATCGCCTGGATGAACGGGATCCAGTTCTACCTCAGGCAAGACGTGGCGATCACGCACGGGCATGCGGCCTTTCTGAATACGCCCTGGGCACTGACGTCGATCTCACAGGCGCAGTTCTGGTCCCAGCTGGACCTTCGAAACTGCGGTGATGGTGATGTTCGTGGCGTGCTTTCGGTCGACATCTCCGACTGGGTGGACCCTGGCGAGTTCTGCGCCAAGCCCGCAAAGGATCTCGACCGCCACGCGATCGCGCACGAGGTGTGGGAGGAACTCAAGGCCCGTCTAAACATCGACGGCGCAACGGTACTGGCAGATGAGAACCGCCACTCCTGGTTCATCGATCCGGATATCACCAACGTTGACGACAATCCCAGCAGACATGCCAACCTGGAGCCGTTGCTGGTCAACGAAGTCAATACCTGGGCGTTGCGGCCGGAAGCGGCAACGCTGATACACAATTTCTTCATTGCCGGCGACTTTGTGCGAACGAATACCGACCTCGCGACGATGGAGAGCGCCAACGAGGCAGGCCGGCGCGCCGCCAATGCAATCCTCGAAGCGGCAGGATCGAACGCGCGACCGTCAAAGGTCTACTCAATGGGTTTGCCCTGGTTATTCGCGCCCTTTCGCTGGCTCGACGCAAGGCGCTACCGGAAGGGCTTGAACTGGAATCCGCCGCTGCGATTTGTATTTCGCTTGATCGGTTCCCTGGCGGGTCGCCTGCTCGGCGTCGCCTGATATCGCGCTAGGGATTGTCCGCCGCGTCCACTTCATTGGTGCGGCGCGGCCGAATGCCGAACAGCGCATGCAGGATCTTGCGCTCCATGTGAAAGAAAATGCGGAAGGCCTCATATGCCATCACCGCACCCCACGCCGCCAGCAGCCACAGCAGCACTGCCTCGACGGGAAGACGGGTCCATGGCCCGACGAACAGACCGAGCATTTCCTCCTCGCGGTAGGCCCACCAGTGATAGGGCAGCGCCAGTGACGCTTCCCAGATGAAACTGATCAGCACGAGCAGCCCAAACGTGAAACCGAAGGCGCGCCAGTTCACGAAGGATCGAACGGCGCGGAAGAGCAACGTCGTTGGCAGGAGCGCGAGCAACACCAGAAATACGAAATACCCCGGAAACCCGTCCGACACATGGCCACTGTACTGCTTATACGCGACAGCAAGGCCAATCAATGCGGCCGCAAGTACAAGCATCGACGGCTCGATACCCAGCAGGCGCACGTGCTGCTTAGCCTGGTCGCGATAGTCATCCGGCTGATAGTCGCGCAGCCAATGGTGGTCGGCCCACATGTACACCACCACCATGAATAGACCGCCCAGCACGTAGAAGCCGAACTCCTCGATGGGCAGGTAGTCCGGAATCCAGCGCAGTTCGCTCCAGCTCCAGGCCGACACCCGAATGCCGAGCGTCGACTCCGGGGAAGGAAAGGTGAAAAAGGCGTAGCCGAACATGATGTCGAGCATCGCGCCCAGCAGCGTTACGGTCGCTACGGCGGCCAGCATTGCCTTGCGTTCCACCGGATGGGGGCGACTGAACAGATGGGATACACCGATCGTCAGCAGCGGCACCACGAACAACAGCAAGCTCACCGTATATCCCCGCGGGCTCGATGCATCCAACGGCAGCGACGGGCGCGGTGATTCGATTGTCATCATGGTCAGAACAATCGGCACGATGAGCGAGGCCATCATGACGAAAATCACTGCCACATCGCGCTTCGGATTGGTGGTTCGCATGCCCCTCCCCTCTATTGCAATGCGGCAATACGTCGCAGCATTGTAGACTCACGTGACCCAACGTCCGCCCCGCACACAAGGTGCCCGTCTGATATGCAATCAACGACGAAGACGAAACAATGGGCCCTGCTCCTGCTGTTGTCACCCATCTGGATCTTCAATCTGCTGACGAGCGTGCCCAATCGGGGCTTCGATGTTTCGTTCTACGCCGATCCCTTCTCCGCCACTGCCTATCCGACCATTCGTGGCTATCGCGACCAAGATCCGTCGACGCAGCTCGTCGTCGGCGATCGGATCATCCAGATCGGCGAGATGGATGTTCACGGCGCGACGCAACTTGGCCTGTTCGCGCGCACGGTCGCTGCGGCGCACGCATCCGGCGGCGTCGTCAGCTTTCTTGTCGAGCGCGATGGGCAAAGGCTCACCCTCAGCGAATCCTTAAAGCCGCAGACGCGCGCCAGATCGCCGCTGTTCGTCGCATCAATCGTCTATGGTCTGGCGGCGGTACTGATCCTGTGGCGCGCGCCTCCTGGGCCCGCCTCGCGTGCGCTGTTCTACTCATTCCTGTGCTATGCCGCGCTGTATTCAGGGGCGCCGGCCACCACCGAGGTGCAGGCCTGGAGCGCCGTGCTGTGCTACACCGTGGCACTCCTCTTCGCGCAACCCCTGCTGATTCGCGCATTTCTCAGTTTCCCGGAAGAGGTCAACGCGCTGCGCGGGATGAACCGCTGGTGGCCTTGGTTGTTTGCATTAGTAGGACCGCCCTTTGCCAGCGCACGCTACGGATTTCCAATGCGTCTGGACGATGCGCAGTTGCCCGCGCTAATCGGCGTGATCGCATTCATCGTCGCGCTGCTGATCATCATTGGGCTGAATTTCAGGCGTAGCGGTCCCAGCGGCAGACGCCAGATCAAGTGGGTGCTCTACGGCGTCTACCTGGGCGCGGTGCCGAGCCTGTTCGCGTTCGCCGTGGGTGGACCTGCGCCGGTGGATCCGCCGTTCTGGTGGGGGCTGTGTCTCGCCATTGGCGCCAGCAGCTTCCCGGTGGTGGTGCTGATCAGCGTGCTGCGCAGCGACTTCCTCGATGTAGATCGACTCATCGGTGTCACAGCGACATACAACCTGCTGCTCATTGGACTGATCGGCGCCGCGCTGGTGGTGGCCCCACGACTGACGGTTTTCATGTCCGAGGTGGCGGATGTCGATCCGTTCGCCGGCCAGATCGGCTTTGCGTTGGCGCTTGCCGCTGCGCTGGTGCCGGCACAGCGCTGGCTGAGCCCCACCGTGCATCGGCTATTTTTCAAGGAACGATTCGCCTTGGAGCAGGCGATGCGGAATCTGCCCAGCCAGCTTGCGGCTGCGCGTACCGCAGAGGAGCTGTGGCAGACGACAGGGCGGCGGCTGGACGAGCTGCTGCATCCGACGACCTGCGCCATCTACAGCGTCGTGGGAAACAGTTTCGCGACGGTCTATGCGCGTGGCGGAACCGTGCCTCCGGCGATCGATACCTCTAACGAATTGGTCACCGCGATGGCTCAGTTGGATGGAGCCACCAACGTCCGGTCATCTGCGCTGCGGCGCTTGACCGGCATGGCGCGTGCAGTGCTGGACAGCCTGCAGAGTCAGGTCCTGATACCGATTACGCGCGACGACCAACTGGAATCGATCATCAGCCTCGGCGAAAAGCACTCTGGCGATATCTACACCAACACGGACCTGACGCTGTTGACTGGCATAGCCAACAGTCTGGCCAGCCACCTCGTGCGCTTCGACACCGTTGAGTTGTTAGAGCGCGCCCGTGCTACCCAGGACGCGATGCGCAAGTACGTGCCCGGCGTGGTGGCAGAAGAGATTCTGCAGGGGCAGTCGCTTGCCGATGGCGAGCGACACGTGACGGTGCTGTTCGTGGATATTCGCGGCTACACCGCTTACACCTATTCGCGTCCTGCGGAAGATATCTTCTCCACGCTCAATCAGTACACCGAATGTGTGTCTCGGCTTGTCACCGAAAACGGTGGCTCCGTCGTTGAGTTCAATGGCGACGGCATGATGGCGGTTTTCGGCGCACCGCGGGAGCTGGGCTGACGGTCGACGCTGCGGCGGGCCGTCCGACACAGCTCTCGGTCGGT
>JAQBCT010000436.1:0-2559 GCA_032124855.1 Gammaproteobacteria bacterium | reverse complement strand
CCGCAGTGACGCGCGGGGCGACTTTTGTCCGAACCGCCGCCTGGAGACTTGGGGGTGGGGCTTCCGCCCCTAACCTTGACTGACACATCTCCAACACGGTGCGGGGCGGAAGCCCCTCCCACAGGTACCCGGCCCCCACAGATCCCGCCAGGGCGAGTATCCTGTGCCGCTCTTCCAATTTCCCTGAACCACGACGAGGTAGCAACGTGTCAGAAGCAGCTGAAGAACGAAGAAAGATCCTCGAGGATCCCAGCATTTCCAACGCCGAAAAGATGGCGCTGTGGCCCATCGATGTGGCGCAGGACGCCAATGCCGTGCCGCTGGGCGAATTCGATCCGGCGCATCCTGATCTGTTCGAAGCCGATGCCATGTGGCCCTATTTCGAGCGCCTGCGACGCGAAGCGCCGGTGCATTTCACCGCAGAGAGTCAGTTTGGCCCGTATTGGTCGGTGACCAAATTCGACGACATCATGTATGTCGACACACACCACGAGCTGTTCTCCTCGGACAGCGACAAAGGTGGCATCAGCCTCGGTGGACGGGCGCTGAAAGAAGGTGAAGTGGCCGATCCTACCTACAGCGTGCCGATGTTCATCATGACGGATCCGCCGAAGCACGATGTGCAGCGTGCCGTGGTTGCACCGATGTTTGCGCCGACACAAATTGCGGGCATGGAAGCGATGATTCGCGAGCGCGCCGGGCAAATTCTGGATCAACTGCCGCGCAACGAGGATTTCAACTGGGTTCGGCAGGTGTCTGTCGAACTCACCGGACAGATGCTGGCGACGTTGTTCGACATCCCTCAGGAAGATCGTCAGAAACTCATCTACTGGTCGGACGTGACATCGAACCTGGGCAATCCCGAGCATTTCGATTCGGTGGAAGAGGGCTTCAAGCAGCTGTGGGAGTGCGCGGCGTATTTCATGGAAGTGTTTGAGCGGCGCAAGCAGGAGCCGCCCAAACTCGATCTGATCTCGATGCTTGCCCACGGCGAATCCACCCGCAACATGCCGCCCAACGAATTTCTCGGCAACATCCTGCTGCTGATCGTGGGGGGCAACGACACCACCCGCAATTCGATATCCGGGGGCTTGCTGGCCCTGAATCAGAACCCGGCCGAATACGACAAGCTGCGCAAGAATCCGTCGCTTGCCGCCAACATGGTTCCGGAGATCATCCGCTGGCAGTCGCCGGTCGCACATATGGCACGTACTGCACTGGAAGACACCGAACTGGGTGGCAAGCAGATCAAGCAGGGTGATCGTGTGGCGATGTGGTACATCTCGGGCAACCGCGACGAAGAGACGATACCGAATGCGAGTAAATTCACGATCGATCGACCCAATGCGCGGCATCACCTGTCATTCGGCTTCGGCATTCATCGTTGTCTGGGTAACCGGCTTGGCGAAATGCAGCTGCGCGTGATCTGGGAAGAGCTGATGAAGCGCTACCCGAAGATCGACGTGGTAGGCGATCCGAAGTATCTGAAGTCTTCATTCATTCACGGCATCCGGGAGCTCCCGGTGCGCATTCGCGGGTAGGAATCGTTATGGCCAAATCATTTGGTGCCGAATCGACAACCGATGAGGTACTTGCCGGTGTGGATCTGCGCGGTAAGCGCATTCTGGTAACCGGGGCGTCCGCCGGGCTGGGTGTCGAGACCGCACGTGCGCTGGCCGCATGTGGTGCAACGGTCGTGGGTGCTGCGCGGGATCTCGACAAAGCCAGGCAAGCCACTGAATCGGTGCGGGCTGCGGCGAAAAACGGTGGCGGATTGGAACTGGTGCGGCTTGATCTTGCCTCCCTTCCCAGCGTGCGCGCCTGTGCAGATGGGTTGATTGCGGCGGGCAAGCCATTCGACGTGATCATCGCCAACGCAGGCGTGATGGCCTGTCCGAAGGGTGCGACCGCGGATGGATTCGAAACTCAGTTCGGCACCAACCACCTGGGCCACTTCGTGTTCATCAATCGCCTGACATCGTTACTGAGTCGCGGGTCGCGCATCGTGAATCTGTCGTCGGCGGGTCATCGCTTCGCCGACGTTGATCTGGATGATCCCGGTTTCGAGCGTACGGAGTATCAGCCGTTCGTCGCCTACGGTCGTTCCAAAACCGCCAACGTGCTGTTTTCGGTGGCGCTCGATGCGCGCTTGAAAGACAAGGGCGTGCGCGCCACGGCAGTGCATCCCGGTGACCCAAGCGGCAACCCCGAAACGACGCCGCTCGGCAGCGAGATCGCCGGCCCACCCACGAGGTTTGCCGGCACCGTAAACACGTCCGAGAGATACATTTGTAGCGGGTCCGCGCTGCGCTCGCCGAAGCGGAAGGGTGGCGTTGGCGAAGTTGGCAGCGCGATCACGTCACACGCCGTGAGTGCCGAGTCGAAGTCACCGCGCAACAGTGTCCGGACCTTCTGCGCGCGCCGGTAGTAGGCGTCGTAGTAGCCCGAGGACAAGACGAAGGTTCCGAGCAGGATACGCCGCTGTACTTCGGCCCCAAACCCCGCGGTGCGCGTGCGTTCGAGGAGTCCGGCGAGATCCGTGGCATCGGGCGCGCGCCG
>JAQBCT010000435.1:0-35713 GCA_032124855.1 Gammaproteobacteria bacterium | reverse complement strand
TCAGCCCCTATCCTTTTGTGCATACTCCCCACACACGGATCGGGGCTTAAGCCCCTCCCACAGGGCAGCAACCCAGGGCACCAACCCGGCGCAACAACCACGCAACCGATTCGGCTACGCCAGATCCGTCACGGGTGTATGCCACTGCCGATGCACATTGCGCTTGCCGCGCACCTGGTCGAAATACAGCGACTGCAGCTTCTCAGTGATCGGCCCGCGTCCGCCGTTGCCGATCGTGCGTCCATCGAGTTCACGAATCGGCAACACCTCCGCAGCGGTGCCCGTGAAGAATGCTTCGTCGGCGATATAGACCTCATCGCGCGTGATGCGTCGTTCGCGGACGACCAGGTTCAGCTCGTCTGCCAGAGCCATCAGCGTGCGGCGCGTGATGCCGTCGAGACATGAGGTCAACTCCGGCGTCTGGATTTCTCCGTTGCGCACGATGAAAACGTTCTCGCCGCTGCCTTCGGCAACATAGCCCTCTGCATCCAGCAACAGGGCTTCCTCCGCGCCGGAGTCCAGCGCCTCGCGCAGCGCCAGCAGAGAATTGATGTAGTTGCCGTTGGCCTTGGCTTTGCACATCGTAATATTCACGTGGTGGCGCGTGTACGACGACGTACGCACCTTGATACCGCGTTCACGAGCGGCCGGATCCATATAGGACGGCCACGGCCACGCCGCGATGGAAACGTTCACCGACAACCCCTCAGCGCGCAGGCCCATCGCTTCAGAACCGAGAAAGCACATCGGCCGCAAGTACCCCTCATCGAGGTTGTTGGCCTTCACCACCTGACATTGGGCGACGTTCAGCTCCTGCTTCGTGTACGGGGATCTTCAGGCCCAGGATATGCGCCGACTCCAGCAGTCGCTGGGAATGATCATCGAGCCGGAAGATTGTTGCGCCGCGGTGCGTCTCGTAGGCACGCACGCCTTCGAACACGCCCAGACCATAATGCAGTGTGTGCGTCAACACGTGCACCTTCGCTTCGCGCCACGGCACCAGTTCGCCGTTCATCCAGATCCAGCCGTCGCGATCGGCAAATGATTGCGCGCCTGTCATTGTTCTACTCCTCACTCACAAGCGGCACGAGCAGGGCATCCCACTGCTCGCGAATCAGTGTCCTGTACCGATCCAGAACTTCTCTGGCGCGGCCGTCGTCGGGGATATCCAGCGCTTCACGATGACGCTCGGCACGCAGCGCGAGATACGCATCCTTCAACGCTGCTGCAACCCCCACGTCGAGCAATCCCACCGATGCCGCGGTATCGAGTATCCGAATATTGTCCGTAAACTGCGCGAGCGCCGGGAAATCACAGGCAAATGCCAATACCAAGTATTGGACCATAAACTCTATATCCACGATACCGCCGGGCTCGCGTTTGAGATCCACCGGTGCCGTCGCCGACTTTGCAATGCGCCGGCGCATGTCGACGATCGAATGTCGCAACTGAACGCGATCGCGCGGCGCGCACAGCAGCTGACGACGCAACACATCGAATGCCTCGCGAATCCGCGCATCACCCGCGACGGGACGCGCACGCACCAGCGCCTGATGCTCCCACACCCAGGCATCGCTGCGTTGATAGCGCTCGAACGCCGTGAGCGAACTGACCATGGTCCCGGCACGACCTGAGGGACGCAGTCGCGTATCGATGTCGTACAACGCTCCACTATGGGTACGCGTCGTCAGAATGTGCAGCAAGCGCCGCACCATGCGCTGCAAAAAGGCGCTCTGCTGTTCGTCGTGGTCGTGCAGAAAAACCACATCCAGATCCGAACCCGGTCCGAGCTCCAATCCACCGAGTTTGCCGAATCCGATGATCGCGAATGCGCGCGGCGGCGCCTCATAAATCGCGGCGGTCTGGCGCCACGCCAATGCCAACGCTTCATCCAGAATCACTTCCGCCAGATACGTCAGATAGTCCGATACGTTCATCAAGGCCAGGATGCCGCGTAACTCGCAGGCACCCACGCGAAACTCATGCGTTTCCTTGAATGCGCGCAGCGCTTCGAGTTCTGCTTCCTCGCCCTCGCGCGCGGCGAACGCAAGGCGTGTGCGCAGCTCCGTGCGCAGCGCGCTTGCATCGCCCACGGTGTAGAGCAGCCCAGGATCGAGCAGTTCATCCAGCAGCGCCGGGTGCCGAGTCAGCTCATCTGCGAGCCAGCGGCTGTCACGACAGATCTGCAGCAACAGCGCGAGTGCCGCAGGATTCTCCAGCAACAGCATGTAGTACGCCGAGCGGCGGACAGTCGCCTCCAGCAGGGGGACCACCCGCGTCAACGCCAGTGCCCCGCGCTCCGTTTGTACAACCGCTGCCAATAGACGTGGTACGAGTGTGTCGACGCGCGCACGCCCTTCAGCACTCACCGAATTTCGATCGCGCGCATCACGAAGACGTTGCAGCGCCTGTGTGATCTCGTTGGCATCACCAACGTTCGCCGTCACGAGTTCTCCGACCAGCGCCGCGATGTCGCCGTTTTCCCATGCCCCGCTGAAGCGTTGCGCCGGCGCCACCGCGTCGGTTGCCAGCAGCGCATCGAAGGCCGCCGCCACGTGCGCACGGTGTTCATGCAGCGCTGCAGTGAATGTCGCGTAGTCGGGATACCCCATCCCGCAGGCGAGCCGGGCGGCGTCGAGATCGGATGTCGGCAGCAGCTGAGTCTGTCGATCGGCAATCGCCTGCAGACGGTGTTCAACGTTGCGCAACCATTGATATGCCCTACCCAGCTGCGTCGCGGTTTCGGCGTCCAGCAGGCTCATATCGCGCAGCACGTCGAGCGTTTCCACAACCCGCCGGATCTGCAGCGCAGGCCGTCGCCCGGCCCAGATCAACTGGTGCATCTGCGCGATGAACTCCACTTCACGGATGCCGCCAGGGCCGAGCTTGACGTCGCCGCGCATGGCGCTGTGGCCGCGCTCCGAATCGATGCGGGCTTTCATCTCGCGCAGCGCCGCGATGGCGCCGAAATCGAGATAGCGCCGAAATACGAATGGGCGCAACGCCGCAACAAGGCGCTGTCCTGCAGCGACATCGCCGGCGCAAGGTCTGGCCCGTATCCACGCATAGCGTTCCCAGTCGCGTCCCTGCTGTTCGTAGTACGCCTCCAGCGCATCGAAATGCAGCACCATCGCACCGCTGTCACCGTACGGGCGCAGGCGCATATCGACGCGAAATACGAAACCTTCGGTCGTGACAGTGTCGAGCACCTGGATCAGTCTCTGCGCCAGGCGCAGGAAGAATTGCTGGTTCGTGCGTGCTCCATCACGTGTCGTGCCTTCTTCTGGATAGGCAAATATCAGGTCCACGTCGGACGACAGATTCAGCTCACCGGCGCCAAGCTTGCCAAGGGCGATGACCACCAGCCGCTGTACCGTGCCGCTCGACGCGCCCACCGGTTCGCCATCCTCCGCGACAGACCATTCATACAGACGCGCCAGCGCACCATCGATGAATTGATCGGCAAGACGGGTCATCGAATGGGTGGTCTCCACGACGTCCGATGATCGGTTCACGTCGCGCCAGATGATGTGCAGCAGACAGGCATTGCGGCGCCGGCGCAGCGCCACCTTCAGGCCGTCGATGTCTTGCGCATCGGCGTGGACACCGCGCAACAGATCCTCAGGCGGCGGCGAACGATAGGTAGTTTCGTGCAGCAGTTCGAACAGCGTCTGCGGTTGCTGCAGGCAGACATCGAGCGCGAAGTCGCTCACAGCCAGGAGCGTCGCGAGTT
Source organism: Gammaproteobacteria bacterium (assembly GCA_032124855.1). GTDB lineage: Bacteria > Pseudomonadota > Gammaproteobacteria > Pseudomonadales > Azotimanducaceae > DATJGR01. The sequence continues at coordinate 31,980 of JAQBCT010000435.1, read as the reverse complement.
GCGCCGACGCATCGGCGTCACGCTGCAAGAGGTCGTGCAGACGCGCGCGGTCCGCGTCGGTGAGTACGCTTTCGATGCGTTGCAGCGCGTGAGTTGCCGCCGCCCGGAGCGGACCCCACAGGTGTGTGAGATTCAACAACCGAATCAACTCAGCGTGGAGGGCGTCACCCTGAGCACTTCTGCGATTGTCGTGAGTCCGGCGCCAACCTTCTGCGCGCCTGACAAACGCAGCGTACGCATACCCTCTTTGATACCCTGGCGGCGCAGTGTGTCGATATCCGTATCGCTCTTGATGATTTCGCGCACTCGTTCAGTGAGCAGCATGATTTCGTAGACGCCCATGCGTCCTTGATAGCCAGTGCCGCGGCATTCCAGGCAACCCACCGGCTTCATGAATTGAGCGGGCGGTCGCGCCTTGAATGGCTTGGTTAGCAGATTCCACGCATCGACGTCGAGATCCTCGGGCTGCTTGCAGTGTGGACACAACGTACGCACCAGGCGCTGCGCCATGATGCCCAGCACAGTCGCTTTGATGAGATACGGCGCCACGCCCAGGTCGAGCAGGCGCGTGACTGCGCTGGGTGCATCGTTGGTGTGGAGCGTGGAGATCACCAGATGACCCGTCAGCGCGGCCTGAATCGCCATCTCGGCGGTTTCCAGATCACGAATCTCGCCGATCATGATGATGTCTGGATCCTGCCGCAGCAGCGAACGCACACCTGCGGCGAACGACAATTTGATGGTGTGGTGCACCTGCATCTGATTAAACGAGGGCTCCACCATCTCGATGGGATCCTCGATGGTGCAGACATTCACTTCGGGGGTCGCCAGCTGCTTCAACGTGGAATACAACGTCGTTGTCTTGCCGGAGCCGGTCGGCCCCGTCACCAGTACGATACCGTTAGATGACCCCACCATGGACTGCCAGTGCACATTGTCGTCGCCGCCCAGACCCAGCTCGCTGAAGCTGCGCAGCAGCACGTCAGGGTCGAATATCCGCAGCACCATCTTCTCGCCGAACGCCGTCGGCAATGTAGACAGGCGCAGCTCGATTTCCTGGCCATCCTGACTTTTCGTTTTGACGCGGCCATCCTGCGGACGACGCTTCTCAGCCACGTCCATGCGCCCGAGAATTTTCAGGCGGCTGGTGACGGCGGCATTCACCGCCGCCGGCAGTTCGTAGACGGGATGCATGACGCCGTCGATGCGGAAACGCACATGACCTTTTTCCCGGCGCGGCTCGATGTGGATGTCACTGGCGCGTTGATCGAAGGCGTACTGCAGCAGCCAGTCGACGATGTTGACGATGTGCGCGTCGTTGGCTTCCGGTGATTTGAGCTGGCCCAGCTCCAGCAGCTGTTCGAAGTTCGTGACGCTGGAAACTTCAAGACCCGCATCCGACGCCTTCGCGACGGAGCGCGCCATCGTGTAGAACTCGAGCATGTATCGCGACAGATCTTCGGGGTTGGCGATGACGCGTTTGATGCGCCGGCCCCGCAACGTCTGGCTGAGCATGCCTTCCCACGCACCCATGAATGGTTGCGCGCTGGCGATGACGACTTGGTCCTCCAACACTTCGACTGCAAGAATGTTGTGTCGTTGTGCGAACGCATAGGACATCACCTCGGTGGTCCGATTCACGTTCACTTTCAGCGGATCAATGCGGTAATAGGGTTGGCGGGCCAGATCACAAAGCCAGTTGGTCAACTCCTCCAGATTGAGTTTGCGTCCGGGCCGCGTGAGATCGTCGAATTCGCGTTCGGCGATATGTTGCAGCGGATGCATGCCGAGTTGCTTCTGCGTACGCGGTGCAATCAGCAAGTCTTCTGCTTCGCGCTGCCCGATGCGATTACCGCGCACCAGATCGTCCAGCACGCTGCGCAGATCGAGCAGGCGTTCGGGCGTTGGTTTTTCTTTTGGCTGGTCTTTTAGCTGTGATTCGATCGCCGCCATGGCATTCCTGTGCGCGCGGCCGGGGAGTGCTTCAGTTAACGGCATGCCCCGTGCGTTTTCAACAGCCAATATTAGACCGCCTTCACGAAACCGGGCAGAATGCTGACGACCCCTGTGGGAATGTTCGATGCCAGCGCCAAAGCTTCTGGAGATGTTTCAGTCTCTGATCGGCACCCCTTCCGTGAGCTGTACCTCCGCCGCGCTGGATCAAAGCAATGTCGCCGTCATCAACGAACTCGCCACCTGGCTCGAGTCGTTGGGATTCGCTGCCACCGTTCAACCGCTGCCAGATGCGCCAGGTAAAGCCAATCTCATTGCAACCATCGGTGGCGGTAGCGGCGGGCTGGTGCTGGCGGGGCACACCGATACGGTGCCCTTTGATGAAAGTCACTGGTCGCAGAGTCCGTTCTCGCTCACCGAGCGCGACGGCCGTCTGTATGGACTGGGCGCGTGCGATATGAAGGGCTTCTTTCCAATCGCCATTGAAGCCGCACGCCGTTTCGCTGACGAGAGATTCAAGGCGCCGTTGACCATCATCGCGACGTCCGATGAAGAATCCTCGATGGCCGGTGCGCGCGCGCTGCAGGCTTCCGACATTCCCACACCGGCCTTCGCGATCATCGGTGAGCCCACTGACTTCCGTCCGATATTCGCGCACAAGGGTTTCATGATGGTGTCCATCACGTTGCAGGGATCGTCGGGGCATTCCTCGGATCCTGATCTGGGACGCAATGCGCTGGATGCCATGCATTGCGTGATGGGTGAATTGCTGGCCTTTCGCGCGCAGCTGGCCACCACGCATCGCAACCCGGCATTTACGGTAGCCGTGCCGACACTGAACCTGGGCTGTCTCACGGCCGGGGACAATCCCAACCGCATATGCGATCACGCCCAACTGCAGATTGATCTGCGTCTGCTGCCCGGGATGGATACGGATGAAACCATCGCGGCGCTGCGGACGCGTCTGGCACGCTCAGCAGATGCGCACGGCACTGACATTCAGATGGGCCCGGTGTCGAAACCGGTGCCGCCGTTTGCCACCCCGCGCGATGGCAACCTGGTGCGCCTGTTGGAACGGCTGTCCGGACAGGCCGCCGGCACGGTGGCATTCAGCACCGAAGGCCCGTTCCTGCAGAGCCTGGGTATGGAAACCGTGATCTTCGGCCCGGGCAGCATCGACCAGGCCCATCAGCCGGACGAATACCTGGTGATGGATCGCATCACGCCGGCGGTCGATGTCATCGCCCAGGTCATCGACGAAATCTGCATACGCTGACCCGACTCGGCTGGCGTAATCGCGCGTCCAAACCGGGGCGATGTCGCTATAATCCTGCGCTTGCTCGCGTTCGGCCTGCCGACCATGACCGATTTGACTCAGTACGCACGCTGGTTTCGGGACTCGACGCCCTATATCAGCGCGCATCGGCACAAGACCTTTGTGGTGATGTTGGGTGGCGATGCCATCGAACACGCCAACATCACGCATATGGTGCACGACCTGGCCCTGCTCTCGGTGCTCGGTGTGCGCGTCGTGCTGGTGCATGGCGCGCGGCCGCAGATCGATGCCGCCGTCGCCGCTGCGCAGCTGACGCCACGTTTCCACCACCACCGACGCATCACCGATGAAGCTTCTATCGAAACGGTGGCTGCTGCGGTGGCGCGCGTGCGTGTGCGCATCGAAGGTCTGTTTTCCATGGGCCTACCGAATACGCCCCTGCACAATACGAAGATTCACGTGCTGTCGGGCAATCTCGTCACCGCGCGACCGGTCGGAATCATCGACGGCGTGGATCATCTGTTCACCGGGGCGGTGCGTCGCATCCACAGCGAGCGCATCCACCAGTTGCTGAATGAGCGCTGCATTGTGCTGATCTCGCCGCTGGGCTATTCACCCTCGGGTGAGGCATTCAATCTATCCGGCGAGGAGCTCGCCACCGAAGTGGCGGTGGCATTGGGCGCCGACAAGCTGATCACGCTCGATACGCTGTCGGCCGTGGTCGATGCACAAGGCGTCGCACAGTCCGATCTCACGCCAGCCGAACTGACCACCCTACTCGATACATTGGAATTCGATGGCGCCACACGCCTGCGCTTGACCGAGTTGATGCGGGCGTGCCGTGCGGGTGTACCGCGCTGTCATCTGATCGGGTATCCCGACGACGGCGCATTGTTACGGGAGTTGTTCACCGCAGCCGGCTGCGGCACGCAGATCAGCGAGGACGGATTTCAGCACATCCGCCGCGCTACACCCGAAGACGTCGCCGGCATCGTCGAACTGATTCAGCCGCTGGAGGACGCCGGCGTACTCGTGCGGCGGCCGCGCGATCGCCTCGAGCGGGAGATCGACCGGTTCTTCGTTGCCGAACTCGACGGCAGCATCATCGGCTGCTGCGCACTGTATCCGTTCGAAGATGCGAAGGCGGGCGAACTGGCTTGCCTGGCCACACACTCGAGTTACCGCGCCGAAGCGGCCAAACACGGCGGCGCGCTGGTGCGGCGTGTGGAGTCGGAGGCACGTCGACTCGGATTGGACCAGCTGTTTCTGCTGACGACGCAAACGCGCGACTGGTTCAAGGAGCAGGGCTTCGTCGAGGGCAGCGTCGATCAGCTGCCCGCGCCGAAGAAGGCGCTGTACAACTTTCAGCGCAATTCGACGGTGATGTCGAAGTTGCTCGCGCGCGCGGTATAGATAGAGGTAGTCATGGCTCACGAAAAACGTCCGTATTCGTCACTCGTCGTTGACGGCGACAAACAAGCCCCCAGTCGCGCGATGTTACGCGCGGTGGGTTTCAGCGATGCGGATTTTGGAAAATCACAGATCGGCATTGCTTCCACCTGGAGCAACCTCACGCCCTGCAACATGCACATCAACACGCTCGCAGAAGCTGCAGCCATGGGTGCGGATGAGGCAGGCGCGAAGGCCGTGACGTTCAACACCATCACCGTCTCCGACGGCATTTCGATGGGCACGCCGGGGATGCGCTATTCGCTGGTGTCGCGCGAGGTGATTGCAGACTCCATCGAAACGGTGGTGGGCGCGGAGGGCTTCGACGGGTTCGTGGCCATCGGCGGTTGCGACAAGAACATGCCGGGCTGCGCGATGGCCATTGCGCGCCTCGACCGGCCCAGCGTCTTCGTCTACGGCGGCACCATCCGCACCGGCGAACAACGCCGCGATGTGATCTCGGTATTCGAAGCGGTGGGCGCGCATGCCGCGGGTCGCATCTCCGCCAAAGAGCTGAATGAAGTGGAGCGCACTGCCATTCCCGGGCCTGGTTCATGTGGTGGCATGTACACCGCGAATACCATGGCATCGGCCATCGAGGCGCTGGGCTTGTCGTTGCCTAACAGTTCCGCACAGGAGGCGGTATCCGACAACAAACGCCGCGATGCCTACAATGCCGGCGCCGCCGTGGCGAATCTGCTCGAGCGCGGCATCAAACCATCCAACATTCTGTGCCGCGAGGCGTTCGAAAACGCCATCACCACCGTGATCGCGCTGGAAGGTTCCACCAACGCCGTGCTGCATCTGCTGGCCATCGCACACGCTGCACGCGTGCCGTTGGAGCTCGATGATTTCACACGCATCGGCAAGCGCGTACCGGTGCTCGCGGACATGCGTCCGGCCGGTCGATTCTCGATGCCGGAACTGATTGCGATCGGCGGCATTCAGCCGCTTCTGAAGATGTTGCTCGACGAGAGTTTGCTGCACGGCGACTGTCTCACGGTTACTGGCAACAGCCTCGCCGAAAATCTCGCTGACGTGGCGCCGTATCCCGCGGATCAGCAGATCGTCCGCCCGTTCTCAAATCCGATCAAAGCCGACAGTCATCTGGTGGTGCTGTACGGCAATCTCGCACCTGAAGGTGCCGTCGCCAAAATCACTGGCAACGAGGGCCTGACGTTCGCCGGCATCGCGCGCACGTTTCATGGCGAAGAAGCTGCGATGACCGCGATTCTCGCCGGCGAAGTGCGCAAGGGCGATGTCGTTGTAGTGCGTTATGAAGGGCCTCAAGGCGGACCCGGCATGCGCGAGATGCTCTCCCCCACGAGTGCGATTAATGGTCGCGGACTTTCAGGCGACGTGGCATTGATCACCGATGGTCGATTCTCGGGTGGCTCGCATGGTTTTGTGATCGGCCACATCACACCGGAAGCTTTCGTCGGCGGCCCCATCGCGCTGATCGAAGACGGCGATCGGATCACCGTCGATGCGCAACGACAGGAAATTACGCTGCACGTTCCAGACGCCGAACTGGCCACGCGCCGCGCACGCTGGCAGCCCCCACCGCCCTACGCGGATCGCGGCGCGCTGGCCAAATATGCGCGTCTCGTCAGCTCCGCGAGCCGCGGCGCAGTCACTGATTAGCGATGCAGACGTTTGCACTATGGGGCTGAGGGGAGCACCATGAGGGTCCCTCCACCGGGGGAAGGTGGGGAGTGGTGTCAGCAAGTTTCGAGGGTGAAATCCAGCAAGTCCGCGTTTGATCCGGGCATGTAGTTTGTGCGGTGCTCCATCGACAGCACTCCCTGTTGATCGATAACAAGGGAGAAAACGCATGTCTTGGAAAAACTTTCTAATCGGTTCGGTCCTGTCGTTGTTCGCGATGTCAGCCAGTGCGCAAGAGGCACCGGCAGCGGATCCGGGTCCGCCAATGGGGATCAGTCTGCTGACCGTCAATCTCAATCCAGGCGGCGCGGCTGCCTTCACCCAGTTCATGACGAAGTGGGTCGAGGCCGCCAACAAGATCAACTACGCGGGCCACTGGAGCGCAACAGCGCGCGCGGCGGGCGGACCGGACAACATCGGCTTTGCGCGGCCCTTCTGGAGCTTTGCCGAACTCGGGGATCAAACCGCCCCGCTGGTTGAAGCATTTGGTCAGGACGAGGCGATGAAGCTCGGCAAGTCCATCAGTGGCAGCGTCGCCAGCACGCAGACCGAGATCTACATCATGCGGCCGGATCTGAGCCGTCCCGCACCACCGAGCAAAGACCCGGTCGTGGCAATGCTCGTGCTGCAAATCGACATCAAGCCGGGAATGCAGGTGGCCTACGAAAACTACGTCAAGAAAATCGTCGAAGCCTCCAACAAAACCAATCAGGCGAACTGGATCGGTCTGTCGGGCGGCCCTGGTTCGGCGCACGACTACATCGTTGGCATCCCGTATACCAGCTGGGCAGCGATGGACACGCAGCCCATGTCAATCCTGAAACGATTGACCACCGCATTCGGCGAAGCCGAGGGACAGAAGATCTCTGCGGCCGGCGCAGCGGCGATTGAGAATATCAACACCGTGTTGCGTCGCAGCCGGCCGGATATCAGCCGACCGATGCCGCAATAACGCTTGCGCGGATGATCGGCGCGATCGCGTCGATCATCCGCGACTTCTCTCACCGCTCAAAGCGTCTGGCGCATCTCGCTGCCAACGAACTCAAAGCCATACTTCTCGTAGAAGGCGCGATTGCCCTCGGTGCGCGCCACCAGATACAACCCCATCTCCGCACAACGCCGCTCGCGCGCCGCGGCAACCGCCGCCGCCACCAGCGCACCGCCCGCATTCTTGCCACGCGCCGCCGGATCCACGATCCGCTCCTCCAGCTGGCAGTACTCACCGGCGTAGCGGATCGCAAGGTTGTACGACACGGTGGCCACGCCCAGCACCTGTTCTGATTCCACTGCCACGTGAACTTCGCCGCGCACACCATCGAGCAGCGCATCGTACGTGGATGCCCAACCGCGCCGAAGTTCCTGATTCGTCAACGCAGCGATGTATCGCAGGCACACTGCCCTGTCGTCCGCTGTCGCACGCCGCACCGTAACTGTCATCTCGGTCTCCACTTAGAAAGACGTCACAAGCAGGTATCATGCAGCGCATCGTTCAACACATCGACCCACGCATGTCAGAGGAAACCATCCCGACCTATGTTCGCCGGGAGCGCTCGGGGCGATTGTCCTTTTCCACCAAATTGTTTCAGGGCATCGGTGCCATACCGGATACCGTAAAGAACTGGACTTTCAACACCTTCATCCTTCTGTACTACAACCAGATTCTAGGTATCGATCCGAAACTTGTCTCTGTGGCCCTGGCCGTCGCGATCATTTTCGACGCCATCACCGACCCGCTGGTTGCATCACTCTCCGACAACCTGTCCACGCGCTGGGGACGCCGCCATCCACTGATGCTCATCGGCGCGCTGCCATTGGGTTTCGCGCTCTACGGCGTCTTCGTGCCGATGGCGGGCCTCAGTGAAACAGGCTTGTTCGTGTGGCTGATGTGTTTCGTGGTGCTGACGCGCAGCCTGATGACGCTGTACTTCGTGCCATGGGCTGCGATCGCTGCCGAACTGTCGGACGACTATGCCGAACGCACCAGTGTGATGTCGCATCGCTACGCGGTCGGCTGGACGATTGGCGTGTCGTTCCCGCTGTTCATCTACAGTTTCGTCATGCCAGGCACGCCGGACTATCCCATCGGCCAGCTGAATCCCGAGCACTACCCCACCATGGCGCTCTGTGCCGGATTCCTGCTCACCGCCGGCGCGCTGGCTACCACGCTGCTCACACGGCGCGAGATTCCGTACCTGCGCCAGCACGCCATCGCTCCCGGCCGATTCAGTTTCACGCGCGCGGCACGGGAACTGGCCCGCGCGCTCACGAACCGCCAGTTCGCGCTGGTGTTTGTGATCGTGCTGCTTTCATCGGCCATCAGCGGCACTACCGCAAACATCGGGATCTACATGACCACGTTCTTCTGGGGCTTCACCACAGAGGACCTGCGCTGGTTCGCTGTTTCCGCCATCGGCGCATTGGTCGCCTTTCCTCTGGTCGCGGCAACGCAACGTCGTTGGGACAAAAAGTACGTACTGCTGGTCTGCTCCACCATCAGTCTGTTGGACGGCATTTTTCTCGTATCCCTGCGTTTCCTCGATGTGCTGCCAGAGAACGGCAATCCGCTGCTGTTGACGATCCTCGTGGGCATGGGAATTTTCGGCGTAGGCATTGCGGTGATACAGGGCATCATCGGTGCCTCGGTGATTGCAGACGTGCTCGATGACCACGAGCTGCGCACGCACTATCGCCAGGAGGCGATGTTCAACGCGGCGCTGTCATTCTCCGGTAAGGCGATATCCAGCGTGGGCATCGTGCTGGGCGGGCTCATACTCGATCTGATCGATCTGCCACGCGGAATGGCGCCGGCGGATGTTCCGCGCGAAACGATCATGCGCCTCGGATTGATCGTTGGCATCTGCGTGCCATTGTTGCATCTCATTCCGATCGGCCTGATCACGCGCTACAAACTCACCCGCTCAGCGCACGCCGACATTCGCCGTGCGCTCGATCAACGTCGAGCTGCCGCTGCGGCGGGCGCGACGATGGAGAACGGCATTGGCGCACCGGATCCGCTGTCGGCCGGGTCGAATCCGCATCGATAGAGAAGCCCTTGCCGGGTTGACTCGCGCGCCGCGTTCGCCTCTGATGGGCGAGTCATTGAAGCGTCCATTGGCATGCCCGCACCTCGAAAGACATCAGCCCGATCCCCGTTTGAATAAGCAATCGTCATGACGCGACCGGTACGCCGGCTGACGTTCGCGCCCATGTTGGCCTTCGGCATTGGTCAGCTTGCCGAAGGGGTCAAGAATTCGGCGTTCAATACCTTTCTGCTGTTTTTCTATCAGCAGGTGGTGGGCGTGTCGGGCACGCTGACCGGCCTCGCACTCGGCATTGCGCTGGTCTTCGATGCCGTCACCGATCCCGTCGCGGGCACTATTTCCGACAAGACGCAAACACGCTGGGGACGCCGTCACCCATTCATGATGATCGCTGCCATTCCCCTGGCGCTGTCGTTCTATTTCCTATTCAACCCGCCGCGCGATATTTCTGAGTTCAGCTCATTCCTGTGGTTGACGCTGTTTGCCATCCTCGTACGCGGCTCGCTGACGTTCTACTACATCCCGCACCTGGCCCTCGGCGCCGAGATGGCGCGCGATTACAGTCAGCGCTCCACGCTGTTCGCTTTCAGCACGCTGTTCGGCGCGCTGGGCGGTGCGTTTACCGGCTTCTTCGCGTATCGATTGTTCTTCCCAACCACCGTCGAGTTCAATCCCGGCTTGTTGAATCCGGACGGGTATGTTGGATTCGGCGCGACATTCGCAATCGCCATGGCCGTTGCAATCTTCAGCTGCTGTCTCGGCACCGTGCGCGAGATCAAATATCTGCCTCAACCGCTCACCATCGAACGCTTTGGAGTGCTCAAGCTTGTGCGCGAACTGCGTGCCGTGTTCGGCAACCAATCGTTCCGCGCCCTGTTCTTCGGCATGCTGTTCTCGACTCTGGTGCTGTCCATCGAAGGTGTATTCAGCCCATTCATGGGCGTTCACTTCTGGGATCTCACCACCGAAGAGCTGTCGCTGCTGCCGTTGACCGCGCTGGTTGGACTGCTGCTGTCCGTGCCCCTTACACCGCTCGTCACGCGGTGGCTCGACAAGAAGCTTGCCGTGCTGATTCCGGCCGCCATCGCAATCATCAACGGCAATGTGCTCATCGTGCTGCGGCTGTTGGACGTACCGTGGTTCCCCGCCAACGATTCGCCACTGATTCTACCGCTGGTAATGCTCGCCACGTTCATTGGCACCCTCATCGGCCCCGTGATCTTCTCCAGCCTTAATTCGATGTTCGCCGACATCGCCGATGAACACGAACTGGAGACCGGCGCACGCCGCGAAGGCGTGATCTTTTCGGCGCGATCATTCGTTACGAAAGCAACTGGCGCGTTGGGGGTGATCATTGGCGGTGCGCTGCTCGACGCCATCGCGTTCCCGCGCGGCGCTAGAGCCGGCACCGTACCGGAAGACACGTTGTGGACGCTCGGGCTGATTCAGGGTCCGGCCACGTCGGTATTCACGCTTCTGGGACTGTTTCTGTACATGGGCTATCGCCTGGATCGACGGCGGCATGCAGAAATCATGGCGGAGCTGGAACGGCGACGCGACGCGGAGGCTGCCGCGGAACAGGCAGCGGGCTGAGGCCTACTCCTTTACCGTGAACTCGAGCCCGCCCTGAAACGGTAGCGTCATCGTGCGCAGACGATTGACCGGGTCATTGACGAAGTCAAAGTAATCCGCGTACGCCTCTCTGAACGGAATCGTGTTGTCGCAGATGATAACCGCGCCCGGCTGCAGATGAGGCGCTACCCGTTCGATCGCCGGGCGCGCCATGGGTGTCCAGATATCCATCAGCATGAAATCGATCGGGTCTTCGATCTCCTGCAACGTTGCGCGCAGATCGCCTTCGCGAAGATCGATGTAGCCGGACAATCCTGCCTCATCGAAATGGTCACGCGCAGTGCGTGCCTTCGCCGGCTCGTGTTCTGTCCCAATCACCACACCGTCGCCCGGTGCAAAGCCGTTGTCGCGCACCGCCGCTGCCAGGTAGAGCGTCGATACGCCGAACGAGGTACCCGCCTCCACGATGCGCCGGGCGCGCAACGCACGGCACAGGTGATAACAGAATTCGGCTTTGTCGCGATCGAGCGCCACCATTTTGTCGCTCATGAAAGCTTCGCTCTCAGCGTCGAATTCCTTCCAGTTCGCACCATCGGTGGCACGTTTGCGAAAGTAGTCGCCCAGGGCTGGATCCTGCGCGGAGCTTTGCGCATGGAGGCGGTCGAGCAATGCATTGAGCCGGGCGTCAAGTTGGAGCATCGGATCATCCACAACGATTCTTGTGCCGCTCAATCTACCTCAGCTGACCGCAACCGCGTCACTATCGCGATGCCACGCGAAACGACCACCAGCCATCCGGACGGATTGTGTCCGTAGCAATCCCCAGCTTCTGGGCACGTGCGCGCCAGGCGGCGTCGAGTTCAACGGGATCCTCCAATCGCGTGAGCGACACGGGGTACACCACATCGCCCGCGCGCAGGCGCGCATCAGGATGGTTCAGCGCGATGTTGGACCAGCGTTTACCCGCGCAGTTCGAGCAGCTCAGGTACAGCGTTTCCCCGCCTGCCATACAGTTCAGATTCACCGAATGCCGCAATCCGGTATCCACCTCGATCTGACATAGCGGCACGGTGTTGACGAACGACCAGTCGGACACGGGCACGTCTACGACTTCCCCCAGAAGATATCCGCCCGGCAGCCGCGAGCAGGGACAGTAGAAATACACCACCAGCATCGCAACAACGCAGATCGCCGCTGCCATTGCGACCACGATGCGCGTTGCGAAACCCAGCACATCGGTGCTGTTCACGGGAACCTCATCATTGCTGGCACAATTGCCGACTCTACACGGTTGACGAGACAGCCATGAACCGCACCCAGGTCGAGATCAAAACTGCGGACGGTGTCTGCCCGACCTCCGTATTTCAACCCGCCGAAAGCGGGCGCTGGCCAGGCGTCATCTTATATATGGACGGCCCGGGCATACGCCCTGCGTTGTTCGAGATGGGCGAGCGCCTGGCCGCGGCCGGTTATGTCGTGCTGCTGCCGGATCTCTTCTACCGCGCCGGGCCCTACTCACCGGTGAATCCCAAGGAGCTCTTCTCCGATCCGGATAAGCGCGCGGCGCACGGCAAATACTTCACGAGCACCAGTAACACCAAAGCAGCCGCCGACACCCAGGCGTTCCTCGACTATTTCGATGTCAGCCCGAACGTGGCCGGCACCCGGGTTGGCGTAACGGGCTACTGCATGGGCGGCGGCATCGCGCTCACGGCAGCAGCCACGTACCCCGACCGGATCGTTGCGGCCGCGAGTTTTCACGGCGGGCGTCTCGCGACGGATTCGAGAGAGAGTCCGCACCTGCTCGCGGCGCGCATCAACGCAAGCGTTCTGGTGGCAGGTGCCGAGAACGACCAGGGATTCCCCCCAGAACAGGCGCAGCGGCTACGCGATGCACTCGATGCAGCCGATGTCGAACATCGCGTCGAGATCTGGGAAGGCGTGATACATGGCTGGACGATGAAGGATGTGCCGGTCTACAACGAAGCCGCGGCCGAACGGCATTGGCAGGAATTACTTGCGTTGTTCGAAGCGACGCTGCATCGATAGCGCCTCGCCTTCGCGAATCATTGGAGAATCCCATGGACTACACCCGTAAAGTTGCTGTCATCACCGGTGGCGCCAGTGGTATCGGGCTGGCCACCGCCAAGCAGCTGGCGGCGCGCGGCGCGCATCTGGTGCTGGTGGATGTGCAGGCAGATGCGCTCGCCGCGGCCGCACCGCAGGTGGCGACACAAGGTCCGGGTCGCGTCGAAACCCGCGTATGCGACGTCGCAGACTATGCGGCCGTGCAAGCGCTGGCTGACGACATCGTGGCGTCGTTGGGCGGCGTGGACATTCTGTTCAACAACGCCGGCATTGCCGTTGGCGGCCCGATTTCTGAGATGACACACCAGGACTGGCGCTGGGTGATCGACGTAGATCTGTGGGGTCCCATCCACGGTGTAGAAGCATTCTTACCGCATATGCGCAAAGCCCGCCGAGGAGGTCATATCCTGTTCACCGCTTCGTTTGCCGGCCTGGTGCCCAACGTGGGGCTGGGGCCGTACTGCGTGGCCAAGTACGGGGTGGTGGCACTGGCCGAAGTGCTGAACCGGGAATTGCGCGACGACAACATCGGCGTGTCGGTGCTGTGTCCCATGCGTGTGGCCACGAATATTGGCGCATCGCAGCGTAACCGTACGGCGCGCTACGGTGGGTCCGAAGACTCGCCCGTGGTCCCCGAGCAAGGCGAATCCAATGCCGACCTGGCCGGACGGATACTCGATGTGGATGACGTGGCGGCAATGGTGGTGGCGGCCATCGACAAGCGCTCGCTGTACATCCTGCCGCATGAGGAGAGCCGTCAGTCCATCCGCAAACGATTCGAACGAATCGATCGCGCATTCGGGACGTGAGGCATCCACCAGGATCCTGCGGAAACGTGAACCCCATCGCGGACCGTCCGCTTGAACTCCCAGACCACCTCAGCGATGCTCTGGGCATGAAAAATCAAATCGCACCCCTGCTCTTCATCCTCGCGATGCTCGCAACATCGGGCACCGTGAGCGGCGCCACACTCACGAAGGCGAGCGACTGGCTGGGCCACGTGGTGGTCACCCGCGACGGCGACCAACTCGGCACGGTGCGCGACTTCGCCATCGATTCAAACAACGACACCGTGCTGTATGTCGTGGTTTCGGTGGGCAGCTTTCTCATCGAGAACAATCTGATCGCAGTGGCGCCGGATGCGCTGGTGCCTGCCGCTGACGAGGGCGTTCTGCTACTCGATGCGGATGCCGCGCAGCTGCGCAACGTGAAGCGTTTCGCCAGCGACGGCCGCTGGCCGGGCGCGGCCGATGTCGTTGCAAGCGAACCCGCTGAGGGCGCCGCACCGGAATCAGTGGGGGTCGTTGAGAAACAGGCGCCGCCGCCCACCGGAACCGCCACCATCGAGAGCCGCTCCCGTTCGGCGCACCTGTCTGCCAACGAACGGGTGATCACTGAAAATGCACCGCCAGCGGTACCCGTAGAATCGGCAACGACCGGCGAGGCCGCATTAGAGCCCGCATCAGCGGTGACGACCACCTCGCGCCCGCCGCCGCTCACCCAATTCGACAAACTCGACAAAGATGGCGACGGCGTGCTGAACCGCTCCGAGTTCGCCCACCAGATGTCGCCCAACGACAGTTACTCGCAGATCGACGCCAATGCCAACGGCGTGATCGACCCGGCTGAGTTCGATGCATACAAGGCATCCAACGAAACCGACGACTAGCGACTTCACATTGTCGCGCGACTATCGGTAGATCGCGTCCTTGCCGTGACGCACTTCCAGCGCCACGCGGTCAGCCTTCTTCAGCGATTTCACCACCAGGCCGTATGATCGATCGATCATCCGCTCGATCTCGCCGCGGGGAATCGAACCATTCAGCAGCACTGTATTCCAGTGCGTCTTGTTCATGTGATAGCCAGGCAACACCGCATCGAATGTATCGCGCAGAAAAAGCGCTTCCTCAGGATCGCATTTCAGATTCATCTGCGCCGGTTCGGCACCTGCGAGAGTGGCAAACATCCTGTTGCGGATCTTGTAGACGTACACATCGGGGCCGAACGGAAAGTCTTCGACCGCTTCGGGGCGCTGCAACAGGTAGGCGCGCGCGGCATCGAAGTCCACGCACGGCCCGTCACGCCCCATATCGCGACTGCAGATGCTCGATGATGGCTGCGGACTCGGCGAGTTCCACGCTGCAGTTGGGGTCGACAAGATACGGCACCGTGATCCGGCGCGCGCGCTCCAGCAATACCTGGCGATTCAGCGTTTGCGGTGTTGCCTTCACGCCCAATGCGTGACGCACCCCAGGCGGCATCCAGTCGGTAGCGGTGCTGCGACCCGCCGAACGCAGAATGTACGGGAGTTCCAGCTCGCACAGCCGCTCCCTGACCAACCGGGCAAAGGGGCTGGATTCGAAACTGTACAGCTCAAGCGGCAGTGCCGGCGCCACCGACGGACGCGCTGTGCGCCCCGCGCCGAAGCGCCACATCCCGGCCAGCCCTGAGCCGAGTTGTTGCCAACCGCTGGCCTGCCAGCGCAGCGGCACCTTGCCGCCGCCGTAGGTTTCAAACAGATAAACAATGATGTCAGCCGATTCGTACATCGCCGCACCCGTGTTCGGGTCGTGCAGGAACGGGAACTGCGCTTTGCCACGTGTTTTCACCAGCTCCGGGCGAAACCGCGTGCCACCCTTCGGGCAGGGCCGGATCATGGCATCGAGATCGAGCTCGGTGAGCGCTTCGCGCACGATGCGGCAGTAGGGGCAACCTTCGAATTCGTAAAGCTCGAACAACAACGGCGGGCGCACCGCGCGCGGCTGGGTGGCGATGCCAGCACCCAGACGCAACGCAGTGGTCGCCAGCGAGCCAAGGAACGAAATGGGGTCGAGCGAGGCATTGGAACGAATCGAACTGGACATGGCGGCGCGTGTGCTTGTGAAACGGGGGCGCAAAAATACCCTTCGCAGCGCCGGCCGTAAAGGCGGACGACAACCAGAGATCATGCGGTCGCCAAAACGTAGACTCTCACCATGAGCACACCCTTAATGCGCCCATTGCTCGTCTACGACGGCGATTGCGGGTTCTGCACCTACAGCGTGGACTACGCACGCGCGGTGACGGGCGCGCGCATCGACTATGAGTCCTACCAGTCCGCAGGGCACCGGTTTCGCGATATCGCCCCCGAAGACTTCGCGCGGCAGATCTATCTGTTCGCGCCTGATGGATCACACGTTACCGCGGCCCGCGCGGCGCTCACCTGTCTTGCATGCGAGCCGCGCCTGCGCGGCTGGTTGTACTGCTACCGGTTCATTCCCGGCTTCGCCTGGCTCGCTGAGCTTGCCTATCGCGCCACAGCGCGGCATCGCGGCACGGCGCTGCGGTTGGCGCATGGGCTGATCGGCGCGCGCGCACGACCGCTGGATTACAGCCGGACCACCTCGATCATCGTGCGCTGCGTGGGCACGCTGGCCGCCTGCGCCTTTATCAGCTGGTGGGTGCAGGCCGACGGACTGATCGGTGACGATGGCATCGCGCCGGTTGCCGGCTACTTCAGCGCGCTGGGAGATGCCGGGTACGGCTTCTTCGATCGCCCCTCACTCTATTGGTTGGCGCCGTCGTTCGACACCACGCACTGGCTGGTGGGCCTTGGCCTGCTGGGTGCGCTGGGCCTGCTGTTGAACCGGTTTGTCATCCTGGCGGCCGCAGCCGTCTACGTCGCGTATCTGTCACTGTTTGCCGGCGGGCAGATCTTCATGGGCTTTCAGTGGGATATCCTGCTGGTGGAAGTGGCCGCCGCCCTCTGCGTGGTCGGCGTGCGTCCGCGCCTCGGCATCTGGGTCCTGAGACTGCTGCTCATTCGATTCATGCTGCTCTCGGGCATCGTCAAGCTCGCCTCGGGCGATCCCACATGGCACAGCCTGACAGCGCTCTACCACCACTTCGAAACCCAGCCGCTGCCCACGCCGCTGGCCTACTTCGCGCAGCATCTGTCGGAAACGGTCCTGCGCGCCGGCGTTCTGCTTACCTTTGTGGTGGAGCTTGTGCTGCCGGTGCTGTTGCTGGCGCCGCGACGTCCACGCATCGCAGCTGCCACGGTGATGATCGGCTTCGAGATTGCGATTCTGCTCACCGGCAACTACAACTTCTTCAATCTCCTCGCGATCGTGCTGTGCCTGGCGGCGTTCGATGACACCTGTTTCGGTCGCACCAGCATCCCACCGTCGGAGCCGGGTCGTATGCGCGCCTGGTCCGGCACGCTGCTTGTGATGTTCGCATTGCTCGGTGTGGCGCAGCTGCGAGGCGTGCTCACTACTGCGACACCCGGCGGCTTCGAACGCAGCGTGCGGGCGAGCATCGAGCCCTGGCTATTGGTGAACCGCTACGGCCTGTTCGCGGTGATGACCACGCGCCGCGATGAACTCATCATCGAGGGTTCGCGCGACGGTGAGGCATGGCAGGCGTATCAGTTTCGCTACAAACCCCAGGCGCTGGACCGCGCCCCGCCATGGGTGGCGCCGCACCAGCCGCGGCTTGACTGGCAGATGTGGTTCGCCGCGCTGGGAACACCGCAGGCATCACCCTGGATCGATGAATTGCTGTACGGATTGCTGGCGGGGCGGACGCCTGTGCTGACCCTGTTTGCGGAGAACCCATTCATTGATGGACCGCCCGTGTGGGTGCGGGTGCTCAGCTATCGATACCGGTTCACTGCGGCGGGAAGCGCGAGCTGGTGGCAACGCGACGAGCCGACGCTGTGGTACGGGCCGATCCGCCTACGCCGGAGCGTGATCACGCATGGACCGTTGGTGCTACCGGATGGCTGACGAATCACGCGCCTCGAGGCGAAACCCCGGATAGCCGCCAGCGGCTTCCTGTTCGCAGCGCTCCCGATAGCGCGGATAGCCGCCCACATATGGCATGAAGATTCGCGGCTTACCGGAAATGTTGGCACCGAGGTACCAGGAGTTGCAGGTAGGCGCTGTGAACATCGTGCCTTCCGCCACGTCGTTCACGTGCGCGATCCATTGTTGTTCCGACGCGGGATGTGGCTCGATGGTGAACACGTCGTTCGCCCTGACGTAGCCGATACATTCCCCAATCCAGTTCACGTGCTGTTCGATGGCGACCAGCATGTTGCACAGCACCGATGGACTGCCGGGGCCGGTGACCGTGAACAGATTCGGAAAGCCCGCCATCTGCAGACCGAGGTAGGCAACGGGTCCGTCGCGCCACTTTTCAGTAAGCCTCACGCCACCGCGGCCGCGAACATTGGCCTTCAACAGCGCGCCGGTCATGGCGTCAAATCCGGTGGCGTAGACCAGCACGTCGAGATCGTGGTGCCGCGCCGCGGTCTGGATACCACGCTCGGTGATCATCTCGAGTGGCGTCTCCGAGAGATCAACGAGCGCGACGTTTTCGCGATTGAACGTGTCGTAGTAGTCGCGATCCAGCACCTGCCGCTTGCACCCGAGCCCGTACGTCTTCGGCAGCAGCCGCTCCGCGGTTTCGGGATCGGCAACCATCGTGCGCACCGCGTCGCGATACAGTTCGTTGGCGACCTCGTTGGCCTGCGCATCCGCGTAGATATCGCGAAAGCCGAGCAGCGCGCCCAGACCGGCACGATCGATCACAGCCGTGCGCTGCCGCGGTGTCAGATCGAGCAGGCGAGTGGGCAGGGGCGGCGCGCTGGTGCTGTCGCGCTGCACACTGCGCTGCGGCCGGAACGTGGAAACCCCACCGGCGTTGTGCTGCTGCATCTTGCGAATGCCGCGGTAGTGGTCGCGAAATTCCTGCTGCACTGCCGCGCGCATGCGCTTGCGATTGGCTGGCACTGTGTACACGGGGGTGCGCTGAAACACCGTGAGATGAGCCGCCTGGCGCGCGAGTTCCGGAATGGTCTGCACACCCGATGAACCGGTACCGATCACACCGACGCGTTTGCCCGCCAGATGTACTGGTGTGTGGGGCCATTGGCCGGTGTGGTAAACCTCACCACCAAATTGCCCAGCACCCGGGAGGTCCGGTTTGATCGGCACGGACAAGCACCCCGTGGCCATCACACAGAAGCGCGCCTCAAACAGCTCGTTGGCGTCGCTGGTCAGGCGCCAGCGCTGCGGCTCGTCCAACCATTCAACCGCCACGATGCGGGTGTTGAACTGCATATCCCGGCGCAGATCGAACTTGTCAGCCACGTAGTTCGCGTAGCGCAGGATGTCTTGCTGTGCTGAGAATACTTCCGGCCAATCCCACTCCTGTTCGAGTTCGTGGGAGAAGCTGTAGGAATACTCCAGGCTGGGCACATCGCAGCGCGCACCCGGATAGCGGTTCCAGTACCACGTGCCGCCGACGTCGTCGCCGGACTCCAACACCTTGACCGACAAGCCGAGATTGCGAAATCGGTGCACGGCGTACATGCCGGCGAATCCGGCACCCACTACCAGCACGTCGGGTTGCTCAGCCATTGTCTGCCTCGAGATCTACAACATACCGGGGGGCATGGACGCCTTCTCGGCCACCATGCGCTTGGTCACGAGTGGGTGTGCGAACGCCGCGTCCAGATAGCGACGCAGCTTGGGTGCGGTCTTGGCGTCCACTTCGAAATCACCGTAGCGCGCCTGCAGAAAGCACGTTGTGAGGGCGATGTCGGCGATGCTCAGGCTATCCCCCACCAGAAAGCCCGAAGCCGGCACAATCGATTCCAGATAAGCCACACACTCCGGCAGTGTTTTCGTCAGGATATTCTGCACCGCGGCTTCGTCGGTGGGCTGGTTCATCATCTTCGGCTTCAGCAGCCGCTCGCGGAACAGTCCCGCGCAACTGTCGATGAGCCGCGAGTCTGCGTACTCCTCCAGCCAGCTGGCGCGCGCTTCCAGCTTTGGATCCGCTGGGTAGAGGCTCTTGGCCGGCGCGATTCGATCCAGATAGCGGCAGATGACGCTGGTATCGGCCACCGTGAAGCCATCGTGTTCCAGCACCGGAATCTTGCCCAACGGACTGATGGCACGAAATTCCGGTGATGAATCGCCGGGAAATGTGGGTACGTTCTCGTACGGTAGTTCTTTGTAATCCAGTGCCAGCAGCGCTTTGCGCGCGAACGGTGACAGCGGCACGCCATACAGTTTCATCATCGTAGTTCTCGATTACTCGCCAGTGCAGGGTCGCTGAGCATAGCAAGCCGCGGTGCAGTCGCGCGCTACCCCCCATCGATCTGGGCCAAGCGGCCAAAAGGTGCCAGGCACCAAATGGCAGGTGCCATACGGCAGGCGCCAGGCGCCAAATGCCAGTGGCCAAACGGTGCCTGGCACCTTTTGTCCTCAAGCGGCTAGACTGCGCCGCGAATCGAATTGCCGGGTGCCTGACGTGTCGAAGGTTGTCTCCCCGGCGGCGCTTGCCGCCGCACTCACCGAACACTGGTCACCGCGCGTCATCGCGGAGCTGGACGATTCGTTCGTCAAAGTTGCCAAGGTGCAAGGTTCGCTCGCCTGGCACAGCCATGACGATGAAGACGAGCTGTTCTATGTCTTGAAGGGCTCACTGCGCATCGAGATGGAAGATCGCAGCGTCACCCTGCATGCGGGAGAGGCATTCGTGGTCCCCAAAGGTGTGCGGCACAATCCTGTGGCCGAGCAGGAGTGTCACGTCATGCTCATCGAGCGTAAGTCGACGCTGCACACGGGCAATGAAGTGACGCATAGAACGCGCACGGTGGCCGACCAGCTGCGACCACTGTGACAAGTGCACCGTTGCTGTACTGGATCGACCTGTTCGGCGTATTTGTATTCGGCCTCAGCGGTGCGCTGGCTGCCGACCGGCGCGGCATGGATCTGTTCGGCTTCCTTGCCATCGGCCTGTTGCCCGCGATCGGCGGCGGCACGGTGCGCGACATCGTGCTCGATGCGCCGGTGTTCTGGGTGCAGGACCCTATCTACCTGTGGCTGATTCTCGCAGCGGCGCTGCTCACGTTTGTTGCAGCGCCGTACATTCACCGCGTGGAGCGCGCCCTACTGTGGGCGGATGCAGTGGGCCTGTCGGCCTTCTGCGTGGCCGGTGCGGCGAAGGCGTACAACCTCACACAGTCGCCCACCATCGCCGTGGCGATGGGTGTGGTAACGGCGGTGCTGGGGGGCATCATTCGCGACGTGGTGTGCAACGAAATTCCGCTGGTGTTGCGGCAGGATATCTACGCCACTGCGGCGTTCGCGGGGGCGCTGGTGTTTGTGCTGGCATTCGCAGGGGTGGGAATGCCACTGCTCACCTGCCTGGCACTGGGCGCAGCCGTCTGCTTCGCCGTGCGAGCCTCGGCCATCGTGTGGGGCTGGTCGCTGCCCAAACGCGGGACGCACGCGTAGCGTCAGATCGCGTGCAGGCCGCCGTCGACGATGAACTCTGAACCCGTGCAGTAGGAACTGTCGGCGCTTGCGAGAAACAGCGCGACGGTTGCCACCTCGCTCGCCGCGGCGGTGCGGCCCAGCGGCACGCCGCGGGTCATGCGATCGAGGTCGGCGGGGATCTGCCCCAACATATCCGTTTCGATCAACCCGGGATGAACCGAGTTGACGCGCACGCCGCTACGCGCCAGTTCCACCGCCGCGCTCTTGGTCATGCCGCGCACCGCCCACTTGGACGTGCCGTAGGCGAATGCACCGGCAGCGGCCTGCAGACCTGCAAGCGAAGAAATATTGATGATGCTGCCCGACCCCGCTTCCCGCATCGACGGCGCCACCGCGCGCATGCCGAGAAATACCCCAACGCAATTCACATCCATGACGGTGTTGAACTCTTCGAGCGAGGTATCGCGCATGCGATTCGAGCGAAAGATGCCGGCATTGTTCACCAGCACGTCGAGGCGGCTGTCGCGCGCCAGGATTTCAGTCACCAGCTCCGACCAGCCAGTCTCGTTGCGCACATCGAGGTGCCGATACGTGCCGCCAATCGCACGGGCCGTTGCCGCACCGACTTCGTCGAGCACATCCGTGAGCCATACCGTTGCGCCTTCGCGCGCAAACAGGCGAGCTTCTTCAGCGCCCTGGCCGCGCGCCGCACCCGTGATCAGACAGATCTTGCCATCGAGTCGTGCCATCGTATGTGCTCCCCTGTGAATGCCAGCGATGGTAGCAGCCACTCAAAATGAGGTCCGAGCACTTTTCGCGCACGCAGGCGGCAAGCCAGAGGATCGCCGGTCGGACATCCGGTGCCTGGCACCCGTTGGCTCTTCCGTTAGACTGGCCGGCCCACGCCGAGGTCTGGAGCCCAACATGCATCTCACCACAGTCGAATACGAAAAACGGGGCGCCATCGCGCACGTCAGACTCAACCGCCCGGAGAAGCTGAACGCGATGAACGCGACGCTTCATGCCGAACTGGGTGAGGTGTGGGGGGATTTTCGCGACGATGAGAACTTGAAGGTCGCCATCCTGTCCGGCAATGGCCGCTGCTTCAGTGCCGGCGCCGATCTGAGCGGTGGCGCCCCATCCGAGTATCGATACACCGGAGATTTCGCGGACATCAGCCAGACGCGCAACGTGTTCAAACCCATCATCGCCGCAATGCACAGTCACGTGGTGGGCTACGGATTGTGGATCGCGCTCGATGCAGACCTGCGCATCGCCGCCGACGACGTGACATTCTGGCTGCCGGAACCGCAATGGGGAATCGCAACTATTCCCGCCGCTTGGTTCCCGAAAATCATGCCCTGGGCCATTGCTTCGGAGCTGCTGTTGCTGGCCCAGCGCATCGACGCCCAGCGCGCCTATCAAGTCGGTCTCGTCAACAAGGTCGTTCCGCCCGATCAACTGATGGCCGAAGCCGAGCGGATGGCCACCCGCATCTGCGCCTTGAGTCCGGTCGCTGTGCAGGGCATGAAGGAGTCGATGGTGCGTGCCGCCGCCCTCGACTACAAAGCAGTGGACCAAATCACCGACTGGATCCAGACGCGCGTGATGAATTCCGACGATCGCAAGGAGGGCGCGAAGGCGTTCCTTGAAAAGCGTGACGTGGAGTGGCCGGGAACATGATACAGGCCCACATTCGGGTGATCGCACACCCAACGTAAATGCATTGCCTGGGTCCCCTTAGCTGGGCGGTTGGGCTATACGCGGGCCAGCGCACGAGACCCCACGCAATGTATCCGGCCCATCCGATGGGTGCTACGCTCGCGGCGTTTGCGACGACGAAGAGAATTGCGCCGGATGCCGGAAGCTCAACCCATCGCCGACGACGCTGAATCTGCACACGTGTTCGTCTGCTACTCGCACTCGCCGCGCGACGGCACTGTCGTATTCGCGGAGATGGCTGCGCTTCGCGAAGCAGGCATCACGCTGTGGTTCGACGAGGGGATGGACCCTGGCAGCGAGTGGCCCGAAGAACTGGCCACCGCCATCTCTACCTGCAAGGCCCTGTTGTTCTTCGTCTCGCCCGCATCCGTGGCCTCGCGCAACTGCCGCAACGAGGTGCAATACGCGCGCGATCACGGCAAGCCCATCGTTGCGGTCTATCTCGAGGAAACCGAGCTGCCGCCTGCGCTGCAGCTGACGCTTGCAACCACGCATGCGCTGACACGTTATGCCCTGAACCGGGACGCATATCGCACCCAACTCATCGCCGCACTGAAGGAGGAAGCCGCACCGAGCGCACCATCGCCGCGGCGTGTCACGCTGACACCGCGCCGGCGCGAACGCCTGATGTGGGCCGGCGCGCTGTTCGTGTTGCTCACCGCTGCGGCCGGGTGGTTCATTCAACAGGACGCCAAGCCGACGACACAGAGTCGCGCGAGTTTTTCGCTGCGCCTGCCCGACGAACTCGACATCACACCGCGCGTCTATTTCGAGATGTTCTACGCGCCGCCGCTGGCGATCTCACGCGATGCACGGCACGTGGTGTTCTCGGCCCGCGACAAGGTTACCGGCGAATACCAACTGTTCTGGCGCGCAGTGGACCGCTTCGAGACGGTACCTTTGGCGGGCACCGAAGGCGGCACCGCACCGTTCTTCTCCGCCGATGGGCAGTGGATTGGCTTCGTCACAGGCCGCGTGTTGAAGCGCACGCGCCTGGACAGCGCCAACGCTGAGACCATCGTCGATCTCCCGGACGAACCGGGTTTCGGCGGCGCAACGTGGGGCAGCGACCAGACCATCGTCTACGCCCCGTCTGCCGTGACTGGGCTGTACGCGATTCCCGCCACCGGCGGCACGCCGCGACAGCTGTCCACGCCGGATGCCCGGCAGGGAGAATTTAGCCACGTGATGCCGCAGTTCCTGCCGTCCGGCGACGCAGTGATCTTCTCGGTGCGGATGGGTCTGGCGCCCGAATCATCAGCAGTGCAGGTGTTGAACCTAACAACTGGAAAGAGGCGCGCGCTGATCGACGAGGCCATCGGTGCACACTATGCCCGCGGGCAGCTCGTGTATTCCGGCACAGGTGCTTCCACTGGCTCACTGTGGTCGGCGCCGTTCGCGCCGGACAACGGCCAGCTGCTCGGCGAACCGCATCGCGCGCTCGACGCCGTTGCGGCGGATCTCTACGGACTGGGCTACTTTGATCTCGCGGCGACCGGCTCGCTGGTGTTCATTCCACCAGCGGCGGTGCGGCCCCGCGATGAACTGTTCTGGATTGAACGGGACGGGGCCCGCGTGGTGCTCGCCGACACCGAGCAGAACTACGCCATCCCGGCGATCTCGCCGGACGGTGCGCGCATCGCCGCGACGCAAGTCAGTGAAGCCCGCACCGTGACCCTGTGGTTGTTGGATGCCGCGCGCGGTAATTCGGTGCGCTTCGTCTCCGGCGGGCACAACACGCATGCGGCCATCTGGACCCCCGACGGCGCGAGCCTGGTGTTCACCTCGGACCACGACGGACCATCGAATCTGTACATCAAAACGGTGGACGGTGCAGCGCCAATCCGGCGACTGACCGTCAGCAAACAGCACCAGGACGCCGGATCGCTTTCGCCCGATGGTGCGTTGCTCACCTATGCAGAGCTGCACCCCGAGACAAACTGGGATCTGTGGGTGCTGGAGATGACAACGGGTGAGACCCATCCGCTGCTGCGCTCCGCGGCCGAAGAGATTCAGCCGATCATCGCACCGGCGGGTGATCTGTATGCGTACACATCCAACGAAACCGGACGACGCGAAATCTATCTGGAACAGTTTCCCGGCGGCGGGCACAAGCAGCGCGTGTCGACGGATGGTGGTGAGGATCCGCTATGGAGTCGCGATGCCAGCACGCTATATTTTCGCTGGCAATCAGCGATCTACGCGGCGCAAGTCACCCGGACAGAGGCGCGCGTCGACGCCGACGAACCCAAACAGGTGTACCAGGGCGATTTCGAAGGACGCACCGGCTACGGCAAGGCGAACTGGGACATCACCGCCGACGGCCGCATACTGCTCACCAGCCGCCAGTCGTACACACTGGCCCCGCAGATCAACGTGATTCTCGGCTGGCTGTAATCACGAACGAGTCTGATGCATGGAACTGTTCCTCATCCGCCACGGCCAATCCACCAACAACGCACTCGGTGACTGGGCGCAGCGCGTCGAAGATCCGCTGTTGACGACGGGCGGTGAACGCCAAGCTGAACGAACCGCAATCCACCTCGCGGCCGGCCTGCACCTGCCACCGGACGCGCGCAATGCCGGCAGGCCTTTGCTGGATCAGCTGTACTGCAGCCCGATGATCCGCGCGATGCAGACTGCGCACCCCATCAGCCGCGCGCTGGGCATCGCACCGCACGTGTGGCTGGACATCCACGAAATCGGCGGCATCTATCTCGATCACGGCGAGCGCAAGGTCGGCTATCCGGGCCGTGGCCGCCGCGAACTGACCCAGCGCTTCCCGGATTACCGGCTACCGAGCGAGCTAACGGAGGACGGCTGGTGGAATCGCGATTTCGAGGAACTGCATGAAGGCCACAGCCGCGCCAGCGTCGTAGCACAGCGCCTACACAAACTCGCCGATGAAGACGGCCGCATCGCCATCGTCTCGCACGGCGACTTCCTGAGCGCGCTGCTGCAGGCGCTCGGCGGCCAACAGCCCGGCACAGGGGCGTATTTCGTTCACCGCAACACTGGTATCACGCACGTTGACATGACGCGGCAGGGTGTGCGGGTGCACTACCTGAATCGTCATGATCATCTGGAAGAGGCGCTGCTGACGTACTGAACGCATCCGACGTCACTCACAACACATCGCAACAAACGCATTGCCCTGATCGGTATCACGACGCTCGCCGGATTCGAATCCATCAAGTGAATCTGCGGTAATCTCGGCGCGAAGCGTGCCGCGTCTCCACCCACCGGGAGTTGAACTCATGCCCAGCGACAACCTCACCCAACTGACTGCGCAGGTACGCCATTTCGCCGATGAACGCGACTGGCAACAGTTTCATTCACCGAAAAATCTGGCGTCGGCGTTGATCGTCGAGGCCGGCGAGCTGCTGGAGCACTTTCAATGGTTAGGCGAGGCCGAGAGCGAAGCCCTGGATGAAGCGAAGCGCGGCAACGTCGAGCTCGAAATGGCCGATGTGTTGATCTATCTGGTGCGATTGGCAGATCGGTTGGATATTGACCTGATCGAAGCAGCGGCGAAGAAGCTGGTGATCAATTCGCAGAAGTATCCGGTGGAGCAGTCAAAAGGGAGCAACAGGAAGTACACGGATCGTTGACGATGCGCCTCGCCGAGTACGCCACTACATTCGCAAGGTTGCGCGTCAACATCGCGCGATCCAGCAGCCCGCACAAGCCATGCATGTTGCTCGCGGTTCTGGATCTCGCCGAAGCGGGTGCGATGGAGCAAAACGAGATTCGCTATCTTCCGAACCTGCTCGAGCGCTACGACGCCTATTTCGACATCGTGCGAGGCGCAAAGGATCACGCGAATCCCTACTTCCCGTTCTTTCATTTGCGCGGCGACAAATTCTGGCACCTGATTCCGATGGCCAGACGCGAATCGCAATTGGCCGGGATGCGCACTGCCAGAAGCCATGCTGACATTCAGGAGAACATCGATCACGTGGAGCTGGATTCGGACCTCTACCAGTACCTTCACGATCCTGCGGCACGGGCCGCGTTGCGCAGTGCATTGATCGAGCGCTGGTTCTCGGACAAGGCGCGCGATCTGAATCGCGCACTAAGCGCACACGCCGAAGAGGACGCGTACGAACTGACGTTGCGGGAAGGTACACCGCCAACCTACGACGTTACGCAACGCGTCGGTCAGGCCGCATTCCGCAACATAGTGCTGCAAGCCTACGACTATCGTTGCGCCGCAACAGGCTGGCGTCTGATCGTGCCAGGCGCGTGGGGACTGATCGACGCGGCGCACCTGATTCCCTACGCCGCAACACAGAACAACGATCCGCGCAACGGCATGGCGCTGACGCCGACGTTTCATCGCGCGCTGGATCACAATCTGATCGCACCGGGACCCGACTTGAAGTGGCACGTCTCACCGATAATCGAACAGCGCATACCCGACAACCGTCCGCTCGTCGATCTGGATGGGAAGGACGTGATTCTCTACGGGGGGTCGAAGTATCAGCCTTCGCGCGTGAGCCTGGAATGGCGGATGGAGAAGCTGAGAGGAGAATCAAGCGGCTAGACTCGCCCAGCAATGTGACGCGAAGTGCCGCAGGCTCAGTCGAACGGCCAGGGCATCGCCTTCGGCAACGTGGTCACCGTCGGCGCTGTTGGCTCCAGATCTACCCCCTTCCTATCGACCACGCGCCACCACGGTGTCACAGCTTCCGCGTGCGCCGGCTCCATGGGTTCGCCGAGGCGCGGCATCATCAGCTGCGCGCCGGCTTTCGGCGCCAACTCCAGCAAGGCTTCCGCGGGTTGATCCCACGCATGCATCGCGAGGCAAAATGTACCCCAGTGCACCGGCAGGAACGCGCCGCCGCCGAGCATCGCCAGGGCTTCAAGTGCGTTCGCGGGTCCAAGGTGAATGTCGCCCCACGCGGGATGAAACGCGCCGACCTCCAGCATCACCAGGTCGAACGGCCCCAGTCGTTCGCGGATCGTCCGAAATTCGGTCGTCAAACCGCCGTCGCCGCCGAAGAACACCGCGTGCCGTGGTGTACGGATCGCCAGCGACGACCATAGCGTTGCATTGCGATCTTTCATGCCGCGTCCGGAGAAATGCTGCGACGGCGCGGCGGTCACGGTGAGCTCTGCGTTGGGCAACTGGTGCGATTCCCACCAGTCGAGCTCAACGATGCGTTGCCGGCGCACGCCCCACGCTTCCAGATGTGCACCGACGCCCAGCGACGTCACGAACGGCACGTCGCGCTTGGCGAGTTCGCGGATAGTGGGGTAGTCGAGGTGGTCGTAGTGGTCGTGCGACACGATCACGAGGTCCACTGGCGGCAGCGCGCGCAGCGGGATCGGCACGCGTTGAAAGCGTTTCGGGCCAGCGAAGCGCGTCGGCGACGCGCGCAGTCCCCATACCGGATCCGTCAGCACGCGCAGGCCGTCGATCTCGATCAGCACCGTGGAGTGGCCGAGCCAGGTGGCGCGCAACCCGCTGGCTGGCCGTTGCGCCCACGCTTCGAGCGGATTGATTAGCGGCAGCGGGCCGCGCGGCACGCGCCGTTCACCGCCCAGGAGAAATTCACCGACTGTCGGCATCGCGGCATTCGGATCGCGCAGGCCCGGCAGGATGGGGTGGATGTTGCCGAAGCGCTCGCCCGTCCAGCGCGGCGACGCCTGCATGCGTTCGAGGCGTGCCCCGTTCGGCTTTCTGCCCAGTGATTTCATATTCGGCTCGGGTTTCGCGCCGTCGCCTGAGCTGGCGATTCGTCGGCTGCATGTTTCAGTCAGTCTGGCAGATGGGCGCAGGGTGCGTCGAGGAACGCAGCCAGCGGCGCGAGCTGGGCTTTACCTAGGATCCATCCATCGCGCCACCTACAATCGATTGCCGTTGCAGATACAGATGGACGACTCATGCAGCCCAAAGGCCTGGTGATGCGCATGCTCACCGTGACGTTGCTTGCCATCAGCGCGCACACGGCCGCCGCAAGCAAGAACGACGTCGTCGAGTTCGGCAAGAACCGTCTCATTGGCGAGATCAAACGCCTCGAGCGCGGCGTGTTGTCGTTCAAGACCGATCCCACCGATACGATCGGCATCCATTGGGAGGACGTGGTCGGCCTCGTCTCCGTCGAGCCGTTCCGGGTAGTTCGTTCCGACGGTCATCTCTACTTCGGGACGCTTGCGGCGTCCACCTCGCCCGGCACCGTCACGGTGGTGGGCGCAGCGCTGACGGTAGTAGTGCCGATGCGCGAAGTCGTTTCCATCAATCCCGTCGAAGACACCATCACCGATCGCTTGGACATCAACACATCGGTGGGCTATTCGTTCAGCAAGGCATCGGAGGTGGAAACCTTCAACTTCAATGCGTCGATCAAATTCGAGACAGAGACGGTGTCGCGCACGCTGGATTTGACCTCCCAAGCCGCCAACGCCGAGTCGGTTGACAGCTCGACACGCAACACGGCGATGTTTCAGTCAGTCAAACTGTTGGAAGAGCGCTGGTTCGCCGGCTGGCTAGGCAGCGCCGAAAGCAATGACGAGCTGGATCTGCGGTATCGCTTGACGGCGGCCGCCATCGGCGGCCGCATGTTCTACCCTTCACCGGAAATCCGCGTGCGCGCGCTGGGTGGCGTCGGATTCAACGAGGAGGAGTATCAGCAGTCCGACGCCCGCTCCAGCGTCGAGGGCGTACTCGGCGCTTCGGTCGACTGGTTTCGCTTTCGCGATCCCGAGTTCGATCTCAGCACCAACCTGCTAGTCACACCCAGCCTCACCGAACAGGGTCGCGTGCGCTCGCAGATGGATCTGACGTTGCGCTGGGAACTGTTCGAGGACCTGTTCTGGCAGATCTCGGCATACGGCGAGTACGACAACAAACCACCCTCGACCAATGGGGATTCGAATCCCAGCAGCAGCGACTATGGGCTCAGCACGGGAATCGGCTGGTCATGGTGAATCATTCATCCATTCGCGCTGCATCACCGAACACGTACGGCGCCAGCGTCGTCTGCGCTTCAACGCGATACTTATGCCAGCGATTGCCGCCGTAGTAGGCGAGGCTGCCCGGCTCGGCGTTGCCTTCACCGTTGTAGTAGGAAATGCAGTCGCGCAACGGCGCGGTGGCGATGTCGGCCTTGCGACAGTGCTCTGCATATCGCTCTTCCGGCTCCTGGTACACATCGACGATCTGTTCACCGCGCTCGCGCAGCATCGTTAGCAGCCACGCGACATAGTCGCCATGTGCATCGATGGCATCAGTAAAATTGAAGCTCCCGCCACCGCCTTGGGGTCCGGAGATGATGAATAGATTGGGGAAGCCGTGGCTGTGCAGGCCGAGAAACGTCTTGGTGCCCTCGCTCTCCCACTTCTGCTTCAGTGTGCGTCCGTCGCGGCCTGTGATCATGTTGAAGGTCGACGTCGCCATCCACTGGAAACCCGTGGCGTAGATCAGCACATCCAGCGGATATTCCATGCCCTCGTGCACCACACCGCGTTCATTGATGCGGCTCACGCCCAGCGGTGCCGTGTCTACGAGATGCACATGCGGCAAGTTGAATGCGGGCAGGTATTCATCGTGGAAGGTCGGACGCTTGCAGCCGTACGGGTAGTAGGGCTTCAGCGCGGCCGCCGTCTTCGGGTCTTTCACAATGGCATCCACCCGCGCGCGGATCTGCTCCATGATGCGGAAATTGGCATCCAGCTGCTTCTCGATCATCTCCTGCGGGCTCAGCATGCGTTCGTGCTGCTTGCGCTCCTTGAAGTCGGCCACCTTTCCGGCCAGATAATCATCGTTCGCCTGGATTGCCGTTCGTCCAGCCGAGATCTTCGCAAAGCGGGCGCGGCGCGCGCGCGCCCAACCCGGCTCGTTGGCCCACCCGGCGATTTCTTCGTCGGTGGTGGCGCGCTGATCACGTACATCGATGGATGATGGCGTGCGTTGAAATACGTAGAGCTCGCTAACGGTCTTCGCCAGTTCCGGAATCACCTGCACCGCGGTGGCACCGGTGCCGATGATGCCTACGCGTTTGCCAGCGAGGTCGATGTGGTAATTCCAGCGCGAGGTATGAAACGACTCGCCCGCGAATGTCTCCATGCCGTCGATGCGCGCCAGCCGCGGGGTCGTCAGGATGCCGTTGGCCAGCAGCACGAAGCGCGCGCGCATGGCGTCGCCACGATCGGTCGTGACGGTCCAGCGCCCGGCCGCTTCATTCCAGGTGGTTTCCTGCACGGTGGTGTGAAACAGGCAGTGCTCGTAAAAGCCGAATTTCTCGGCCATGGTCTGGCAGTACTCCAGAATCTCGAAGCCCGAGGCGAACTTCATCGTCGGCACATAGCCCATCTCCTCGAGTAGCGGCAGATAGCTGTAGGCCTCCACATCGCAGGCGATGCCGGGATAGCGATTCCAATACCAGGTGCCTCCCACGTCGCCACCCTTCTCACAGAAGCGCACGTCGTCGAATCCCGCGGCGCGCAATTTGTGCCACAGCAGCAGACCCGCGAATCCGGCGCCCACCACGAGAATCTCGCACTCGTCGGTGAGCACGTCGCGCGGCACCGGGTCTGCCGAGTACACGTCATCGAGATAGCGCTTGAACTCGCCCTCCATTGCCATGTAGTCGGCGGCACCTGCGCGGGCTTCTTTGAACTCGCGATACTTCGCCTGCTCCTGCGCATTGAAGGTGGCGCCGGGCGGCAGCTCCGGCAGCGTCTTGAGCGAGGCATCGTTGATGATGGAGTAGCCCTTGCCGGCAATGCGGTCGGTTGCCTTCGCAGCGCGAGTGTCGAAAGTCTTCAGGCCGGTGGCCGGATCGATGCGGATGGACATATTCATGGTCTCAAAGCTGGGAAATTGTTCGCTGAACGAAGTATTGCCCGATGGTTCGGCACAGGGAAGTGCGGCGGATGATCGGGCGCGATCCCACGCGACGCCTGCTAAGCTTGCCGCACACCCTTCCTGGCC
>JAQBCT010000434.1:0-12260 GCA_032124855.1 Gammaproteobacteria bacterium | reverse complement strand
GCCACGACCGGCTTCACCAGCATCAGGAACGTTACGATTGTCGATACCGGGTTGCCCGGCAAGCCGAAGAAGTGACAGTCGCCGATGCGGCCGTAGGCCAACGGCTTGCCCGGCTTGAGCGCGATCTTCCAGAACTCGAGGCGTCCCAGGCGCTCAACGACGCCGCGCACATGATCCGCATCACCCACGGAAACGCCACCGGATGTCAGCACGACATCGTGTTCGGCTGCGGCGGTAGCCAATAGCGCGGCAATGGCATCGGGATCGTCGGCGACGATTCCGAGGTCGTCGAGTTCAACCGAGAGTGGACGTAGCAGCTCGGCAAGCACCAGTCGGTTGGCGTCGTAGATCTGCCCCGATTCAAGAACCGCAGGCGCGTCGCGCAGCTCATCCCCCGTGGAAAACAGCGCGACCCGGATGCGGCGCTTCACGCACACGGTCTGTTCGCCGCAGGCAGTCAACCACGCGAGATCGAATGGCCCGAGTCGCGTACCGGCATCGATGAGGAGTTCACCCGCGCGCACATCGTGGCCGGGCGGACGGATGTTCGCTCCCGACTTCGGTGGATGTTGCAGCGAGATCTCATCGGCGTGGCGCTCGACCATTTCCTGAATGACGACGGTGTCGCATCGCGGCGGAATCACGGCTCCGGTGAAGATGCGCACGGCGGCGTTTGGGGCGACGCTGCCCGTGTAGGGTCCGCCGGCCGTGCTGACGCCGGTCACCGGCATGCGGTAAGGTGCCGGCGCCGTGAATACGGCATCGGTGCTGCACATGGCATAGCCGTCCATCGATGAGGCGATGAACGGTGGCACGTTGATCGGGGCGTCGATGCGCGCAGCGGTAATGCGTCCAGCGGCATGCCGTACGGCAATTGTTTCGGGATCGCGCCGCAGTGGTACGACCGAAGCACGCAACAACTCAACCGCTTCGTCGAGCCCGAGAAATTGACGCGTATTCACTTTAAGATTCCCGCCATGCCGACATCCAATCATGGTCGCGAAGCGACAGCGGGGGTGCAAGCACCGACACTACTCGCCATCGAAACATCGACGGCGGCGTGTTCGGTCGCGCTCACGTGCGCGGGAGTCCTGTACGAGGACCATCGTGTCGCTCCGCGTCAGCACAATCACCTGGTGCTTGGGATGATCGATGCGCTGTTCACGCGTGCCGCGCTTCGCCCCGCACAACTTGACGCCGTGGCATTTGGGTGCGGCCCCGGATCGTTTACCGGTGTGCGCATTGCGGCAAGCATTGCGCAGGGCATCGCGTTCGCGCATGGCATTGCCGCGCTTCCGATCTCAACGTTGCGGGTACTGGCGCAGACGGCCGTTGCCGCGTATCCCGAAGCCCGCACCTTGTTTACCGCGCTACGCTCGCGCGCTGGTGAGATCTATGTGGGCCGCTACGCCGTCGTCGAAGGCATTTGCGCTGCGCAAGGCGAAGATCGCGTGGTGAGTACCGCCGCGATCGAACTAACGTCGGATTGTGCCGACGACTGGGTTCTCGTGGGTGATGCGGCAGATCAATTCGCGGCCGTACTGGCACAGCGTAACCTGCAATGCGCGACCGACGTGGCCGTGCTCCCGCGCGCTGCGGCCGTGCTCGCATTGGGGCATTGCGAATTCAATCGTGGCGCTGGCGTGGCTGCCGCGCATGCGTTGCCGGTGTACCTGGAGGCAACTGCGCCGTGGCGCAAGCTCGCCGATTGAAAGGTACCCCCGCCGCGGTATCGAGTGCGACTGCACTTTTTCTCGAGCAAATCGACGGGCGTTTGACCTTGTCCGGAGCGGGTGTGCCAACGGGCTTCTGTCTCGATCTGGCGCAGGTGAACAGGCGGCTGCACCAGGGTAAGCGTCTTGCGCTGGCCAAAGCCTGTGGTGCGCGCGCAGGCTGGACGGTCCTCGACGGCATGGCCGGGTTCGGTCTCGACGGGATTACGCTGGCGGCGCTGGGTTGTCACGTGACGATGGTGGAGCGCGACGCACTGTTGTATCAGTTGCTCGATGATGCCGCGGCCCATGCGGGGGCTGTGCTGCGTGATGTCGGGTCGATGGTGGTCTGGGAAGGTGACATCGCCCAATGGCTGGAACGCCAGTGCCATTACGACGCCATTTACTTCGACCCGATGTTTCCGGTACGCGCGACGGGTGCGTTGCCGAAAAAGGCCGCGCAGTTGTTGGCGGATCATGTGGGCGCGCCCGACGATACGTTGAGCGATCTGCTGGTCCGGGCGCGCCCGTTCGCGCGCAATCGCGTGGTGATCAAGCGGCGCCGTCACGACCCGGCCGTAGCCGCGCCCGACTGGCAGATTCTCGGGCGAAGCGTGCGGTTCGACGTTTACCGCGGCTGTGCCGCCTCGGTATCTGTCGACTGATGACCATTTGCAAGCTGCGGACGGGCGCGCAGCACGGCCAGTCTGAACTCGGCCGGCAACACCCGGCTGGAGGCGCGCGTGACGGTGGCGATCACGTTGCCGTAGGTCAGCGATCCGTGCTCATCAACCTGCACCGCGTCGCGTGCGATCAATGCATCGACAAAGCTGTGGAACAGACGCGCATCGAAGAACTCGGGTGCGTTGAGTCCGTACAGGCGCGTCATGCGTCGCGCCAACGTGATGCAGGCTCGCTCCAGGGTGCGTCGGTCCATCGTGCCGGGTCCCGCCTGTTGCAGCAGGCCGATCACGATGAAGAAGCGCTCGAGCATTTGCATAGCGATCTGTGCGAGCAACGTGAGGCGGTAGCTGTCCTCGGACTCGAGCGGTGGCGCGCCAACCTCGTCGTCGCTGCACTGCACCAGTCCCAGTTCGGCGAGATGTGTCAGCCATTGCATCACTTCGGCGTTGAGCGCGGCCCGATGGCCGGCGGGGTCGTCACGCGCCGCGATGTAGAGTTCGTTCTGGAGATAGGGGTAGACGGTCGCGATCATCTCGAGGAGTTGATCCCGCCGTACCCGTCGGCGCCGGTTGACGAGCAGACAGGCAATCAGCGACGGCAGCGCAAGCGTATGAATCACGTTGTTGCGATACCACGTCATCAGAACGGCATTGATCGGATCGTGGCCCAGCACGTCACCGAACGGATGCGTCTCCCGCAGCAGCATGCCGAGCTTTTCCGCGTGCGCGATCATCTGCGCGCCGGTCAGCTCTGTGACGGAGATGTCGGATACGGTCGCATGCGCGCGCAGCAGCTGCGCCAGACAATCGAGCTGCTCCACGAGAAGCGATTCGTCGATGGTGTGTTTGGGCGTCGCCAGGGTCACCAGGGCGACCAGATTGATCGGATTCACTACGGCGGTGGCGTTCACCCGCTTGAGCAGCTCGACGCCCAGTTCGCGCGCAATCTGTGCGCCTTGCGCAGTGGTGCGCGCGAGAAATTCATCGAGTGGAAGGGGCTTGCCGAAACTGACGTGCACCCGCCCGAATTCCTGCTTCATGAGACGGATGCTCGACAGAACGTCGCGGATCGACTCGCGGCGCTTTGCCCCACCGCGTAACTCGTCGAGATAGCTCGATGCTTCCACCAGCTTTTCATAGCCGATGTATACAGGGACGAAAACGATGGGTCGCGGCAGCCCGCGTTGATGGCTGGCAATCGTCATATTCAGCAACCCGGTACGCGGCGGCAGAAGACGCCCGGTGCGTGAGCGGCCCCCTTCGATGAAATATTCGGAAGGGGAGCCGCGCCGCACGATCTGAAACAGATACTCAGACAGGAGCGTGGTGTAGCGTCGGTCGTCGCGAAAACTGCGCCGCATGAAGAATGCGCCGCCGCGGCGCAGCAGCGATCCCACCACGGGCATGTTCAGGTTATCGCCCGCGGCGACGTGCGGAATCATCAGGCTGTGGTTGTAGAGCAGATAGGACAACAGCAGATAGTCCACATGGCTTCGATGTGACGGGATGTAGATGAGCGCTGCCGTCTCAGCAACCCGTTTGACGTCCTCCATGCCTCGGACGTCGATTCCGTCGTAGATTCGATTCCAGAACCAGCTCAGCAGTCGTTCCAGCGCACGGATGGTGATGTAGGACATATCGGAAGCCATCGCGCGGGCGTCACGCCGGCTGCGGGCGACCAGTCGTGATTCGCTGTCTTTGCCTCTGGCGACTTCTGCTGCGATGGCGGCGCGCACGGCGCGACTGCCCAGCAGTTGGTTGATCAACGTGCGCCGATGAGACAGGTCCGGGCCCAGCAGCGCGGTGCGTTGTTTTTTGAACTGGGCGCGCACGAGGCGCGCGATGCGACGTACCAGGCGTGCATCGCTGATCTGGGGCTCGGCGATTTCGCGCAGCGCAATCGGCGCGCCGAGTTGCACCGTGATGTCGCGCCGATTGAACAGGATCACCACGAGGCGGCGAAACCGTGACGTGACGGTCCAGTCTTCGGACAGCAGAACGCGCACCAGCGAATTCTCGCGACGTGGCGCGCGGCTCCAGAATACCGATACCGGCACCAGGCAGATGTCGGCGCGCCGCGCGTCCCGAAAATAGTGCTGCAGCCGCAGCAGGCGCTTGGAGTACGTACGCATCTGATTGCGCCGGAGCACGGCGCCGGTAGGACGTTTCAGAAAGAAGAATCGGCGCCGTTCCGGTATGCCCTCGCCGGTAAGCGGGTCACGCGGCCGGGGTAGTTCGTTGGCCCGCGTGACGATATCGAGCATGACCAAATCGGTCAGCGACCGATTGCTCAATACATAGACGACTGGCGCATCGGTGGGCAGTGTCTCGATGCCCAGCACCGTGGGCTTGGTGAGCCAATTGAGCAGGCGCCGAACAAGGGCAAAGGAAAGACCTTTGAAGCGGTCGAGCATGGGTCGGCCGAATGTTACGTGCGGCTACTCTGGGCGGCCGTCGTAGATCGAGTCAAGGGGCGGGGGCGGCGCGTTCGTGGTTTCGGATTGGATATCCACTTCCCAGATGTTGTCGTATTTGCGAGCGGTGGTCGTGAGCACATCCTCGCTGGTACGCAGCACCGTCGGGCGCAGGAATACCAGCAGGTTGCGTTTGGTACGTTTCTTCTCGGTGTTTTGAAACAGCTTGCCGAGCCACGGAATATCGCCGAGCAGGGGGACCTTCTTCACCGTGTCCTGGATATCGTCCTGGATCAATCCGCCGAGCACGATGGTCTGTTTGTCGTTCGCAAGGACGGTGGTCTGAATGGTGCGTTTGTTGGTCACCACGTCGGAGAGTTCGGTGGAGACGGCGACCGATGCCAATACGAGATTGGACACCTCCTGGGCCACTTCGAGGCGCACGGAGTCGCCGTCGTGCACATGCGGGGTCACCGTGAGCGTGATGCCGACGTCCTGGCGCTGAATGGTAGTGAATGGATTGTTGGAACCGTCGGAGGTGGTTGTATACGTGCCCGTGCGAAATGGCACTTCCTGACCAACGAGGATCTTCGCCTCTTCGTTGTCGAGCGTGAGGATGCTGGGCGTTGATAGCAAGTTTGCGTTGCTGCTGGTCGCAATGGCCTGCAGGACGGCGGCGAACGAGAATCCGTTGGTATCGATCTTCGCCACGGCGACGCCAGGTGAGCCCAGCGCACTGACAGCCGCGATCGGTATGGGATCGCCATTTCCGTCCACCGCCCGCAGCGCGGCAATGAGGCCGGCGATGGCGGGGCTGGTTGCGGTGCTGATCAGCGGTACGGAGTCGCCGCCGAGATCCACGCCGGCAAAATCGACGCCGACATTGAGGCTGTCATCCACGGAGATTTCAACGATGGCTGCCTCGATCAGAACCTGAAGGCGTCGCACGTCGAGTTTGCTGATGATGTCGAGTATTTCACTCATCGCGGTGGGATCTGCCCGCACCACGATCGCATTCAACGCTTCGTCTGCCTGGATGTTGATCGCACCCGGCGCGGTGGACGTTCCGGTGCCACCGGCCGCGGCTGCCTCCGCGACCAGTGAGCGCAGGATTTCCGCGACGCTCTTGGCATCGGCGTGCGCGAGGCGGATGACTTGGGTGGCGCCGGTTGACGTCGCTGGCTGGTCCAGCTGGGCAATCAGCTTGCGCACTTCGGCGATCGGGCGCGACTTGCCGCGCAACACGATGGTGTTGTTGCGCTCATTTGCGATGACCTGAATGCTCTGAGGGCCCTTCGACGTGCCGCCCAGCTGCTCGGGTGCCAGCTTCTGCAGCAACTCGACGATGTTGCCCACCCACGCATCTTTCAGCGGCACGACCACAACCTCTTCATCGCCCGGGACGTCGATGCGCTCGATCAGACGCATCAGTCGCACGATGTTCTCCGCGTGATCGCTGATGATGACGACGTTGGGATCGGTGATCGCGGCGATGTGGCCGTATTGCGGAATCATCGGCCGCAAAGTCTTCACCAGCTCGTTCGAATCGACGTACTGCGCGCTGATGACCCGGGTTACCAGCTCTTCGCCAGAGATCGTTGAGGCGTTGTCGAGCGGGCTGCCGCTTTGCTTCGCCAGAGTTTGCTGCTGGATCCGCACCACACCGCTGGTTTCGATTGCGGCGAAACCGTGGACGCGCAATACCGCGAGGAACAGCTCGTAGACACCGCGCTCATCCAGGCTGGTGTTGGAGATGACGGTGACTTTACCCTTGACACGCGGGTCGACGACGAAGGTCTTGCCGCTGATGGCCGCGATCTGGGCGACCAGTTCATTGATATCGGCATTCTTGAGGTTGATCTTCCAGGTCTGCTCTTCGGACATTGCACTGGGTGCGGCGAGCAAAGCCGTCACCAGCGCGGTGAGGCGCAGCAATCTCGGCAGGCGGTGCAACGTAGCTAGCAACATCCGTGTCTCTATTACTTCAACGAGGCAGTGACGAAGAAACGGCGTGAGCCGCGCTGCACTTCCAGGCGGGCTGAGCCCTGGGCCATTATGTTATCAATCTCAAGATGATCCTGTTGAACGTCTCCAACCGGACGGCCGTTGACCGACAGAACGACGTCGCCGGCCTGCAATCCGGTCTGCGCCAGATAGGGTGAGCTGGCCAAATTATCGAGGCGGTAACCCTGGGCGCCGTTCGGCGCAACCGGCGCCATCCCCAGGGAACTCAACGTGCCAGCCGGATCCTGCTGCAGGCGCTCCCGATAGCTTTGCACCACGGCGGCGATGGTATCCGTATCGCGGACCTGTCCCGCGTCAGCTGCGGGTGGGCCGCTGTCATATTGCGGCTCGATATAGTCCGGTGACGGTTCATCTACCCCGTAATCCGGCGCTTCAACGGGAGACATCAGGGCTCCGGCCCGATTCTGCGCGGAAATCAGGGTGGGCTCGTCGGGGAAGCGCAGGGTTTCAAAGACGCCGCCGCGCTGCAACACGATGCGATCTGCATGCACTTCCTTGAGGATGGCATTGCCGGCCAGCTTGCCGCCCACCAATACCAGCTCGCCGGGTCGGCCAGTTTCCGAAACGATGGCCGCCGATTCGGCAGGTACTTCGGCCAGAAAGATGCCCTCGAGTGTGAGGCGCAACCGTGTTTCAGGTGCGTCGTAGGCAGCAGGTGCGGCCGTATTCGTATCGGCTCTGCCGAACAGATTGGCGGCGACGATGCTCGCCACGGGACTTGCCGTACTCGACGCGCCGCTGGGCGCCACCGGGCGGGGTGCCTCGAGAGGCGATGGCGTCGGGCCGGATGCGACGTACCAGCCCATCGAGGCAAGCGTATAGGCGATACCGACGATGACAAGAATCTTCGAGGGTTCGACGAGTCTGTTGGCGAGGCTGGACAATTCAGGACAGCTCGTGTGCGGGTCCGGATATTAGAACAGTTTTTCACCTACCTCCAGAACGACGGCGTGATCTGGCTCACTGCCGGGCCATGGCTCACCCAGCAGTTTTGTGAACTGTTTTGTAATTCCCACCGTCACGATGCCGTCCTGGCCGGCGCGCGCCAACAAAAGCGGCGTCTCATCGGTGGGCTGATAAACCGACATCTCGGGCTGCCCGGTCGATGAATCGACGAAGCCGACAAGGGCGGGCAGTGTGACGCTGAAGTCGCGGCCGGAGAGTCGATAGTGTATCGGGCCTCCCGGCCAGCTGAGCTCGCCGCGCACTGCTGGCAAGCGGCTGCCATGCTGATGCCGCACTTCCACCTGGTGCAGCGCCATCGTTCCCCCCACATCTATGTCGTAGCGACTCAGCAGCGGCTGAAGCGTCGCGGTGTCGAGATCGCCCTCGAATTCGGCGTAGGTTGCACCGGGCGAGACACTCACCTGGCCGTCCAGGGCGAGCGGCCCGCCGCTCAGTTCGATTGCATATCCGGCGCGCCCCTGTAGCAGCAATCCGGGTGCGAACGACCAGTTGATGCGGCCCAGCGATGCCGACCCAAACGCCAGCGTGCCGCTGCCGCGCCACAATGTGCCGCTCGGTGCAATCAGCGCGAGGGGCTCGGCGTCGACGAACGCGAGGCGCAGCAGACTCGCCGGTGCCAACACCAGAAGGCACGCCAGAAACGTGCCGATACCGATCACGCTGAGCTTCAGTCTTCGCGTCATGGTTGATGGATCAGGGCCGCAGCAAGGTGTCGAGCAATCGCGCGTAGATCGTGGTCAGACCCTCGATGTCGGCGACGCGGACATGTTCGTCGATCTGATGAATGGTTGCGTTGACAACGCCAACCTCCACCACCGCCACGCCGGCGGGCGCGATGAAGCGACCGTCAGACGTGCCGCCGGCGGTCGAGAGAATGGGCGCCTGCCCCGTGCTGCTTTCAATGACCTGGCTGACCGCGTCAACGAGCCTGCCCCGTGGGGTCAAAAATGGCAGTCCCGACACCGTCCACTGAATGCTCGCCTCGACCCCGTGGCGGGTCATCGTGTCCTGCACGGTTCGGCTCAGTCCGTCGGGCGTTTGCTCCGTGTTGAAGCGAAAATTGCACTGCAACTCCAGCGTGCCGGGCACGACATTGGTTGCTCCGGTACCGGCGTGGACGTTCGAGATTTGAAAGCTGGTGGCCGGAAAGTAGTTGTTGCCGTCATCCCAGGTGCGCCCGGTCAGTTCCAGCAGCGCGGGCAGGACTGCGTGAATGGGGTTGCGCACCTGTTCCGGATACGCCACATGACCTTGCACACCCTTTACGACGATGCGTCCGTTCAACGAGCCGCGCCGACCGACGCGGATCATGTCGCCCAATCGGTGCTGTGATGAGGGTTCGCCGACGATGCAATAGTCGATGCGGGTTGCTTGCTCGCGCAGGTATTGCATCACGCGCTGCGTGCCGTCGATGGCGTCGCCTTCCTCGTCGCTGGTAATGAGCAGCCCGATCGAGCCTGCCGGTGCGGGCGTGGCCGTCAGGTAGCGCTCGATGGCTACGACCATAGCCGCGAGCGCACTTTTCATGTCCGCGGCGCCGCGCCCGAATAGCGCACCGTCACGCACGGCCGGCTCAAAGGGCGGTGAACGCCAGGCTGCGGCATCCCCGGTGGGAACCACATCCGTGTGTCCGGCGAATGCCAGCAACGGTGCCGCGTTGCCGCGCTGCGCCCAGAAGTTGCTGACCTTGCCGAACGGCAGATGGGTGATGGTGAAACCGAGGCGTTCCAGGTGCGTCGCCAACAGCGTCTGGCAGCCCGCATCCGCAGGCGTGACAGAGGCACGACGGATCAGGTCGCAAGTCAGCTCGAGCACATCGGTCGGCACCGGCTTCGTCTCAGTTGTGCGCGTGAAGCTGTTCATTCAACGCGATCGCCGCGCGATTGGTGCGGCACTCGACCTTGCCGTTGCGGCTGTTGCGGATGAACAACATATCCGAGTGGCCTGAGAGTTCGCGCGCCTTCGCGGTGCGAACGGCGCTGCCTTGTTCATCGACGACGTCGACCACCGAACCCGCGGTGATATACAGACCCGCTTCTATCGTGCAGCGGTCGCCGAGCGAAATGCCGGTGCCGGCGTTGGCGCCAATCAGGCAATGGCGCCCGATGCTGACAATGACTTTGCCACCGCCCGATAGCGTCCCCATCGTGCTGGAACTCCCGCCGAGGTCGGTATGCTCGCCGACAATCACGCCCTGGGAGATGCGCCCCTCAATCATATTCGGACCCAGCGCCCCGGCATTGAAGTTCACCTGGCCCTCATGCATCACCGTGGTGCCTTCACCGAGATAGGCGCCCAGCCGAATTCGCGACGCGTCGGCTATGCGAACGCCGCTGGGAATGACGTAGTCGGTCATGCGTGGGAATTTGTCGACACCGAATACGCTGAGCGGCGTGCCGTTTGCGCGTGCGCGCAGCAGCGCCGCATCTATTTCAGCAGGATCGATTGCGCCGGCACTGGTCCACACGACGTTGGGGAGCTGGGCGAAGATGCCGTCCAGATTGAGCGTATTGGGCAACGTCAGTCGATGCGACAACAGATGCAGCTTCAAGTAGGCCTGCGCTGTAGAAGCGATGGCTTCGTCGCGCGCCAGCACCACGGCGGTCACGGGCTTGTCCAACTCGGCGAGCAGCTGCGCGGTGTGTGCGAGCGCCTCGGCGCCGGCATCCCGCAGCGATTGGGCCAGCTGCGCGGTCGCAGCGGGTGTGAGGGTCGACTCACCCGGTTCGAGCGCGGCCAGTGCGCGTTGCGTGGTGCCCGCTGGCGCCAGCATGGGCGTCGGGAAATAGGCTTCGAGCATCCTGCCGCTGTGGCTGTGGGTCGCGTAGCCGAGACCGGCGGCGAACATCTCCATAACTCATTTCTCTCTGAGGATTGATCGACCCTGCAACCTATCACGCGCGCGTTGGCTAGAGCGTGCGAACAAACGCGGCGATCCGCTGCGCCGCGTCGACACACTCCTCGAGTGAAGCAACCATCGCCATACGGACGCGTCCCGCGCCGGGGTCGACGCCAAGATGCTCGCGTGACAGATAGCGCCCCGGTAGCACTGTGACGTTCTGTTCGACAAACAATCGCTGCGTGAAGATCGTGTCGTCGATGGGTGTGCGCGGCCAGTAGTAGAACCCCGCCTGCGGTTGTGCGATGTCGAGTACTGGCTTCAACTCGCCAATGACTGCCCCGAACTTCTGCCGATACAGCGCGCGATTGTCCCGCACGTGCGCTTCATCGGACCACGCCAACTCGCTGACATACTGCACATGCGCCGGCATCGCACAGCCATGGTAGG
The DNA here is from genome assembly GCA_032124855.1 of Gammaproteobacteria bacterium. Lineage (GTDB taxonomy): Bacteria > Pseudomonadota > Gammaproteobacteria > Pseudomonadales > Azotimanducaceae > DATJGR01. The sequence goes on along the minus strand of JAQBCT010000434.1, from coordinate 1,171 downwards.
TGCGATACAGCAAGTAGCGCTGCAGAATGGTTGCATCGCCCGCGACGAATCCGGAGCGCAGCCCGGGCAAGTTCGAGCGTTTCGACAGGCTGTGAAATACCACGCAGCGAGAATAGTCGTCGCGCCCCATCGCGGCGCACGCCTCGAGCAGACCGGCTGGCGGCGATTCATCGAATGGATAGATTTCGCAGTAGCACTCATCCGACGCGATGACGAAGTCATGCTGGTCTGCCAGTTCGATGAGTTTCTGCAGCGTCGCCATGGTCAGCACGGCGCCGGTCGGGTTCCCCGGGGTACAGACGAAGAGAAGCTCACAGTTCGCCCATACGTCATCTGGCACCGCGTCGAAATCAGGCTGAAAACTGGAATCTGCGGGGCAGGGTACGTAGTACGGTGCGGCGCCGCGCAGCAGCACCGCCCCTTCGTAGATCTGGTAGAAGGGATTGGGCAGAATCGCGCAGCTGCCCGTCCGTCCGGTCAGCACTGCCTGCGCAAACGAGAAGAGAGCCTCCCGCGTTCCATTGACTGGCAGTACGTGTGAGGCGGCAGTCAGCGTGCTATTGCGCAGCTTGAATCGTGCGGTTACCCAGTCCGCGATGGCGCAGCGCAGAGAGTCGCTGCCCTTTGTCGCTGGGTACGTGCCGAGCCCGGCGGCGGCGCGGCTGCGGTCGGTCGAGGCGTCCACGAGAAACGCAGCCGTGGCGTGCCTGGGCTCGCCGATGGAGAGGGCAATGTGGGGCGCGTTGCTGCGGCTGGCAAGCCCGGCCTTCAGGGCGTTCATTCGCTCGAACGGATACGGGAGCAAGCTGTCGAGATACGGATTCATGGCGTCGCGTCAGTGGGTGGCCGCATCTTCGTTCACGTGCGCGTCGAGCCGTTCGCAAATGGCGCGGGTCAGGTCGGCTACCCGTCCCGGTTCGCGAATGGGGGCGCTGTCACTGCCACTTATATAGAAGAAGTCCTCCACCCGTTCGCCCAGCGTAGTGATCCTCGCGCCATGCACCGTGACGCCCAGTTCGAGAAAAATCATGCCCAGCCGGGCCAGCAATCCCGGCCGGTCGGACGCGAGCACGCGCAGCACCGACCAAGGCAATTCGCTCTCATTGGTCAACTGCGCCTCGGTGGGGCGTTGAAACTGTTTCAGACGTCGTGGCGTACGGCGCTTGGTGGG
>JAQBCT010000433.1:0-17007 GCA_032124855.1 Gammaproteobacteria bacterium | reverse complement strand
AGCAGATCACCGACTCGGCGCAATTCGCTGCAATACTGCGCAAGGCCACTGCGGCCGCCTGGCAGCTGCCCCACGTGCTGCGCGTGGAATCGCTCGCCACCTATCCGCATATCGTCGGCTCTGGTGACGAGTTCGAACTGACGCCCATTCTGGATCTCCTGTGCCCCGACGAATGTGACGCGGATCAGGCGGCGCTGGTCGACGATCCCATGTTGCGTGCGCGGCTGGTTTCGGATGATGCGTCCACCGTTGGCGTCTACCTCGTATTCGATCTCCCCTTTGCCGCCCCGTCGGTGATACAGACAATCACAGCCGGGGTCCGCGACTTCGCCGCCTCACTCACGCGCGAAGATCCCGCCGTCACTGCGTATTTCGTGGGGGGCATCACAATGATGGATGCCTTCAATGAAGCGGCACAGCGCGATACAGCGACGCTGATTCCGCTGGTGATGATCGTGATGCTCGGCATCCTCGTGGTGACGCTCGGTGAGGCGCGCACGGTGGGTTTGTTACTCGCCACTGGGGCGTTTGCCGCAGCAGTTGCCATGGGCACGGCCGGGTGGGTGGGCATCCAGCTGAATGCCGCCACCTCGATTGCCTCCGTGGTGATCATCACGTTGGTCATCGCCAACGGAAAATATCTGATGCTCACATTTCTGTTGCACATGACCGATCCCGAACGGGATCCCAAACGGGCGGCGCGTATTGCAGTGGATTTGAACGCGCGTCCGCTGGTTCTGATGACGTCGATGGCGCTGATCGGCTTTGTGTCGATGAATTTCGCCGATGCGCCGCCGCTGCGCGAGTTGGGCAATCTCGTCGCGCTCGGTCTGTTCGTGGGCACCACTGCGTTGCTGACCGTTGTGCCGACGGTGCTGGCACGCCTTGGCAACGTCCGCGTCTTTCGTTCGGCTCATCTGATCAGCGCGTCGCTGGATTTTCTCGTTGGCCCGCACGGCGGCGTGATCGCAGCGCTGGCGGGCGTATTCGTGATCGGCTCGTTGCTCGGTATTTACCGCCTGTCGATCAACGATGATTTCGTCAAATATTTCGACGAGAGTTTCGAGTTCCGCCGCGCAGCGGATTTTTCCAAGCAGTATATGTCGGGGCCGAACTACATCGATCTGCAGATCATCGCGCCATCAGATGAGGGCATTTACGATCCGAAGTTCGTCCAGACGCTCGACGCACTGACCCAGTGGTTGCGGACGCAGCCCTTGATCGCAAGCGCCGTGTCGTTGGCCGATGTGATTGGTGAATTGGCCGAGCGGTTCAATGGTTCACACAATTTGAATGTGCTGAGCCACGACGAAATTGCGCAGTACATGCTCACGTATGAACTGTCCTTGTCCGCGGGTCAGGATATCGACGATTTCTACGACGCGGCGCGCCGCTCCACGCGCGTCTCGACCCTGCTCGCCGGGGGTGATTCACAAGCGGTGATCGAACTCGAGGCTGCGATCTATGACTGGTTCGCGCAACACGCAGATCCGTCGTACAAGATCGTGGTCACCGGGATCAATATCCCGGTGGCCCATATGTCGCTGCTCAATGCCCGCTCGATGGTATTCGGCAACCTGTTTTCGCTGGTGCTTATCGCCGCACTCGTCGGACTGTATTTTAAGAACGCGCGCATCCTGCTGATTGCGGCCCCGGCGATGTTTCTACCTATCGCCATGGGTTTCGGGCTGTGGGGCTGGGTGGTCGGTGAAATCGGGCTGGCTGCGTCGGTGATTTCGGCGATGACCATCGGCATCGTGGTGGACGATGCAATTCATATCATCTATCGCTACCGGCACGCGCGCGAAGAGATGGGCGAGAACCCCGACGAGGCGGTGCGGATGACGATGCTGACGGTTGGCAACGCAATTTTCTCGACCTCGATTGCGCTGGCGGCAGGGTTTGCGCTGCTCGGCCTGTCGAGTTTTCAGGTGAACCGCGCGCTGGGACTGTGCACCATGTTTGTGATTATCTGCGGTCTGGTTGTAGACGTGATTCTCGTGCCACGCGTGTTGGGGTGGATCGATCGCGCGACCCCTGTTGCGGCATTGCGGTGAAGCCACGGTTGCAATCGGGCAATCCGTCACTATGATTACCGCCAATCAATGGAGCTGACGATGCGCGCTGTGTCGCACCACAACCGAACTCGGACGACCGGGACCACGACCACTACGTGGCGGGCTGCCTGACACCGAAATCGTCTCTCACGGCAGCCTGGAATCGACACCGGTTGCCTGTCTCGAGAAACCCCGAAGGCAACCGCCAACGGGGTTTTTAGTTTCTGGAGGTTAGATGGACGTTGAAGAGCAAAGCGGCGAACTGAGTGCCGATGACGCGCTGTATCGCGTTCGACACAGTCTTGCCCATGTACTGGCGCAGGCGGTGCTCGAACTGCGGCCGGGCTCAACGCTGGGCTTTGGCCCACCGATCAAGGACGGGCTCTACTACGATTTCATTCTCAGCGCGCCGCTGACCGAGGACGACTTCCCGGAAATCGAACGGCGCATGCGCAAGATCCTCAAGAAGGGTCAGCGTTTCGATCGCGAGGATCTTTCCAGCGGTGAAGCATTGGCGCGCCTGTCGCAAATGAATGAGCCGTACAAGCAGGAGTACGCGAACGAGCTGATCGAGAACCGCCATCTCAGCTCGATCTCGTTCTATCGAAATGGTCCCTTTCTGGATATGTGCGAGGGCCCGCACGTGGCCAACACCAAGGAGGTCCCGCGCGACGCGTTCAAGCTGCGCAGTGTGGCGGGTGCCTATTGGCGCGGAAATTCGGACAACGTGATGATGACGCGCATCTATGCATGGGCGTTCGGCACGAAGGCAGAGCTGGACGACTACGTCGCGCGATATGAACTCGCCCTGGCGCGGGATCACAAGAAGCTGGGACGGGAGCTCGGCATCTACCATCTGGACAACGATATCGGTAAGGGGCTGCCGCTGTGGCTGCCCGCCGGCACCGTCATTCGTGACGAGTTGGAGAAGCTCGCCAAGGAGCTGGAATTTCGCGCCGGCTACCAGCGGGTCGCGACACCACACCTGGCGAAAGCGGAGCTGTATTACCGCACGGGGCATCTGCCGTACTACGCCGACCATATGTATCCGGTGATGGAGGTGAAGGAGCGTGAAGGCGACCAGGAAGTGCGCGAAGCGTACGTACTGCGCCCGATGAACTGCCCCCACCACCACAAGATCTACGCGGCCCAACCGCGCAGTTATCGCGACCTGCCATTACGCCTAGCTGAATACGGCCAGGTTTATCGGTGGGAGGATTCGGGTGCGGTGGGTGGCCTGGTGCGCGTGCGCGGCATGTGCATGAACGATGCGCATATCTACTGCACCGCCTCGCAGGTGAAGGACGAGTTCAAAGCGGTGATGGCGATGTACGCCGACGCGTATCGCCTATTGGGTCTGGATAGCTACACGGTGCGCCTGTCGCGCGCTGACTTCGATGATCCCAAGGGCAAGGAAAAGTATGTCGACAATCCGCAGGCCTGGGCGGAGTCGGAGCAGATCCTCGTGGACGTGTTGGCCGAGCTGGGCATCAACTACATCGAGGGGCGCGGCGAAGCCGCGTTCTACGGACCGAAGATCGACATCCAGTTTCCCACGGTCACAGGCCGTGAAGAAACCGTCAGCACGGTACAGCTCGATTTTGCGCAACCGGCGCGAATGGGACTCACCTATGTGGGATCGGACGGCGCGGAGCATACGCCGTACTGCATTCACCGGGCGCCGTTCTCCACCCACGAGCGCATGGTTGCCTTTCTGATTGAACATTTTGGCGGCGCGTTTCCGACATGGCTGGCGCCGGTGCAGGTGCAGGTGATCACCGTCTCCGAACAGTACGAGGCGTACGGCCGCAGCATCGTCGACAGGCTGCGCGGGCAGTTCATCCGCGCCGAGCTGGCGACACAGAGCGAGACCGTATCCAAAAAGATCCGTGAGGGCACCACGCAGAAAATCCCGCAGTTGCTTATCGTCGGTGAACGCGAGCAGGCCGACGGCACCGTGACGGTGCGCCGCTACGGCCAGCCGGCGCAAAAGACGATGTCGGTGGATGCGTTCGAAGCGGCGCTGGTGGATGCGATCGCGCGGCGCTCGCTGCAGCTCGAGATCTGAGCGAGCCGGGCGACCGCCGGGACCGGGACTTCTTATTGAACCGCGCTGTCGGGGGTCGTTGTCGTTGCGACGCTTGCGACCTGGCGCGTCTGCATGACGAAGTCGATCAACACGAAGGCGCTTTCGCGCAGCACTGCGTCGTCTTCGTCATCTTTCTTGGGTTCCTCCGCATCCGCCAACTCCGCCTCTTCGGCGTCGAGTTCGGCCTCCAGTTCGGCGGTGGACTTCAGCAGCGGTTGGCCCTTGGCGCCGCGCAGCTTGTTCTCCAGGCTCAACCGCCACGCGTCGTCGTCGGCCTTCTCAGCGACGCGCACTGCCTCGTTGAGCGAGATTTCGTTGAGCTTGCTGTTCTCGTGGCTCTTCTGCACCAGCGCGTTGAGGTAGTCGAAATCCGGATCGTGCGCCACCCGTTCGCGGTGTCGATCGATCAGCACCGGTAGTGCTGACTGGATCTGATTGGCGTGCGTGTAGGTCGCGGGCTTGATGACATCCCATGGCATCGCGTCGTCGAGCGAGCTCTCGCCGATGCGGTCGGTGTCGTACACCTCCGGAAACTCGACATCCGGCAGAATGCCCTGATGCTGGGTGCTCTGGCCTGAGACGCGATAGAACTTCGCGTTGGTAATTTTCAGCTGGCCGCGGTTGAGCGGAATGAGCTGTTGCACCGTGCCTTTGCCGAACGTCTGGCTTCCGATGATGATGCCGCGGCCGTAGTCCTGGATGGCGCCCGCAAAAATCTCCGACGCGGATGCTGACAGCCGATTGACGACCACGGCCATTGGGCCGTCCCAGGCAATTTCGTCGTCGGTATCGGCGAACGTGGTGGCCCGCCGATTGGCCGACTTCACCTGCACGGTAGGCCCGGATTTGATGAACAGTCCTGTGAGCGAGTCGGCTTCCTGCAGTGAGCCGCCGCCATTGTTGCGCAAGTCGATGATGATGCCTTCCGCGCCTTCTGCCTTGAGCTGTTCGATCAGGGCATGTACGTCGCGGGTGGTGCTCTTGTAGTTCGGATCACCGTCCTGAACGCCCTTGAAGTCGACGTAGAAAGTGGGAATTTCGATGACGCCGATCTTGTGCGTGGCGCCGCCCTGTTCCAGCGTCAGCAGCTTCTTCTGCGCCGATTGTTCTTCCAGCTGCACGGTATTGCGCGTGATGGAGACGATGCGGGTGGTGCTGTCCTCGCCCTTGGAAGGCGCGATCTCCAACCGAACCACCGACGATTTGGGACCTCGGATCAACTCCACCACATCATCGAGGCGCCAACCGACCACGTCGATGATCTTGCCATTGTCACCTTGGCCCACACCGGTGATGCGATCCGATGGCTTGAGTACGCCGGCCTTCTCGGCAGGCCCAGCAGGCACCAGGCGCACCACTTCCGTGTAATCGTCATCGGTGCGCAGCACTGCGCCGATGCCTTCCAGCGACAGCGACATGTTGATATTGAAATTCTCGGAGGTGCGCGGCGAGAAATACTGCGTATGCGGATCGTAGGTGCTGGCATACGCATTGACGTATACCTGGAAGGCGTCTTCGCTGCTGGTTTGCGTCGCCTGCTTCAGGCGATTCTTGTACCGCTTCAGCAGCACTTCCTGGATTTCAGGCATGGGCTTGCCGTTGAGTTTCATGCCAAGCACCGCGGCCATCAGCCGCTTGCGCCACAGGTCGTCGAGCTCAGCAACGGTGGCCGGCCACGGCGCATGTTTGCGTTCGATCTCGATGCTCTCGTTGCTGGTGAAGGTCATCCCGCCGATGCCCTGCTCGAGCAGCGTAATCAGGTATTCCAGCCGTTCTTCGAGGCGCGCCTGATAGCGATTGAAGATCTCGAACGCAGGATCGAGGTCGCCGCGCTTCAGCGCGTCGTCCAGCGTGAAGCGGTACTTTTCCAGCGCCTGAATATCCGACGTCAGAAAATAGGCGTGGCCGCCGTCGAGCAGATCAATGTATTTGTCGAACAGAATGCTCGACTCGGTGTCGTCGAGGGACTTCTGCAGATAGTGGTTGTGGCGCAGCTGTTCGACGATCGAAAGACTCGTGCGCGGGTGGACGTCCAGGGGTTGCAATACTGCGGGTGGCGCAAAGGTCGATGTCGCTGGCGCGTCCACTGTGGCGACAGTGGGCGCAGCCGTTGCCCAATTCCCGGCGCCTGCTACAACGAGCAGGATCGCTAACAGACGCAATGGCTCGGGCAAACGTCTGCCGTTTCCGCGAATCGACTCGAACATGGGTCACCACCGGTAGGTAAGTCGTGTATTCTGACGCCCGCGCCGCATCAGGGTTCCTCTGCGAGCGCGACTTTGGCGAGTTCTGGCAGCCTAGTCCAAGGCGACGACAGCCACAGTAAAAAGATGTAACGCAGATCGGGGAAACACGATATGAAGATTCAACAACCCTCGCAAGTGCTGCGCTCAACGCGGCACCGTCATTTCTCGCGACTCGCGCTGTTTGCGGCGGTTCTCGCCGCATTGACGGCTTGCGACAAGGAAGCGGCGGCCCCTGCCCCGGCGGCGGGCCCCGCGCTGGATACGGACGTGGCCAAGGCAAGCTATGGACTCGGCTACAACATTGCGGGAAATGTGAACAATCAATACGGCGGTGCGCTGGATGGCAAGGCATTCGCCGCCGGTATCGAGGATCGGTTTGCTCGCGCCGATATGAAGGTCCCCGAAGATGTCGTGCTGGCGTCGCTCAATGCGTTGAACGAGGCCAGCGAGAAGGAGCGGGGCGATGTGGGTGCGCGCAACCTGGCCGCGGCCGAGGCGTACCTGGCCGAAAACGCCAAGAAAGAGGGCGTCATGACACTGCCGTCTGGGCTGCAGTACGAAGTGCTGACGATGGGCGACGGTGCCAAACCCACTCTCGAAGACACCGTCACCACCCACTACACCGGCACGCTCATCGACGGTACGGTATTCGACAGTTCCGTCGAGCGGGGCACCCCCGCATCATTTCCCGTGGGCGGCGTGATCCCGGGTTGGGTCGAAGCGCTGCAGCTCATGGCTGTGGGTTCGAAGTGGCGTCTCGTCGTTCCGCCAGGGCTGGCGTATCAGGAGCGCGGCGCCGGCAATCGGATCGGCCCCAACGAGGCGCTGATCTTCACGGTCGAATTGTTGTCGATCGATCCTGCCAACTGACGTCTCAGTCGATGTGGATCTCGAGCGCACGCAGGATTTGCAGCCCCTGTTCGATGTTCATGTGCGTGTCGGTGAGATCGATCTGCCGCGGATCCAGTTGATTGAATTGCGCGCCGCGCAGATCCGCGCCGCGTAGTACCAGGCCGCGCGCCTCGATGTTGTTGAGCTCACTCCCCGACAGATCGGCATCAGCCAGGCTCGCATCGTGCCAGATGCTGTGCGACAGCCGGTTGCCGGTGAAGTCGGCGCCATCGAGCCGCGTCCGGCTGAAGTCGGCATACGCGAGATTGTTATCGACGAAGGTCGCCGCGACGACGTCGCCTCCGCCGAGACCAAAGTCCGTCTTCGAGAAGTCGATCCCCGCCGCCTGACAGCGCCGCAGTTCCACACCGAATGCGCGTGCGCTGCAGCAGACCGCCGTCGTCAGATCGCAGCCTTCGAAGCGCACCTGGCGCAACGTGGCATATGAGAAGTCGCAGGGAGAATCATCCGAGCCGTCATAGAAGCGACAACGTTCGAAGACGCTGTCGCGCAGATCGGCGCTGCGGAAGTTGCAGTGTACGAACAGGCAGTCGACGAAGTGGGCTTCGTGCAGCTGCGCGTCGCGAAAATTCACGCCGATGAAATCACACGTCGAAGCCTCGAATTGCGTTGTCGATGGCGCCCATACAATGTGCTGACCCACCGTTTTTTCGGTCATTCGCTCGGCAACGATGCAGGCATCGAATTGCGCCTGCGTGAGCGGCGTCGACGTCGGGCGGTCCATGCAGTGGGCTCGCGCTGAGGGGAGCCGTAGAATAGCAACTCCCGCACGCAGTGGGTTTCAGGCAGATCACATGACCTCATCCGGCACGAAGGTTTCATTGGCGCGGCTGCGGCGGCGCACTGTGCTGGCGCTGCTGCTGGCGGTGGCCGCCATCTATGGCTTGGTGCGTGGCCTTGAACTCGACGTCGAGACGCTGGTCGACTATCTGCTGGCGAGTGCGCTGTTTGTGGGGGCCACGGTGGCGGCTGCGCTGCTCCTCGTTAGCGTCATCAAATTGATCAGGCGTCGCTGATGCTGACGCCGTGGGGCGAGTCGGTGACGGCGGAGAATGTCTGGCCGGAGTATCCACGGCCGCAGTTCGTGCGCGAACGCTGGCAGAATCTGAATGGTCGCTGGCAGTACGCCATTCGCCCGCGTACCGATGCCATGCCCGAAATCTGGGATGGCGAGATCCTCGTGCCGTTCTGTGTGGAGAGCGCGCTCTCCGGGGTGGCGCAGCGGCTGAGCGATTCACAGCGATTGTGGTACCGACGCACGTTCACGCCCGACACACCCAACGCGCGCTCGCTGCTGCATTTCGGCGCCGTGGATTATCACGCCGCGTTGTGGATCAACGGTGCCTTTGTGGCGTCTCACAGCGGCGGCTTCGATGCGTTTACGGTGGACATCACGAACTTCCTGCGTGAGGGCGCGAACGAACTGATCGTCTGCGCGGATGATCCGACCAGCGCATCCGACCAACCGCGCGGCAAGCAACACCTGAATCCTCAGGGCATCTGGTACACGCCCGTGACTGGCATCTGGCAGACCGTTTGGCTGGAGCCGGTGCCGCTCGAAAATTCCATTGCCGAGATTCGGCTGACGCCGCAACTCGACACAGAGTGTGTGGTGGCGGAAGTGCTGCTCGCGCGACCCAGCCGCGACCCGACACTCGCGGTGACGCTGACGGCGCGACTCGGCCGCACGGTCGTGGCGACGCTGATCGGGCGCCCTGATCGGCTGCTGAGTCTGAATGTACCAGCGCCACAGCTCTGGTCGCCCGACAATCCTGCTTTGTATGACCTCGAAGTTGCGCTGGTGCGCGTCGCCGATCCTTCGCCAGCAACGACCGAACGCCGCGCCGCGGCCGGTCTGCTGCGTGAGATGCCGCTACGCGGTCAGCGGGAGGCAGATCTATACGCATCCGCTCGGGCGATCGGTGCACCGCTCGACGTGGTATCAACCTATTTCGGCATGCGCAGCATCGCGGTGGGTTCACACCCGCACACGGGCGAGCCGACCCTGCTGCTCAACGGTTCGCCGGTATTCCATCTGGCCACACTGGATCAGGGCTGGTGGCCGGATGGCCCGTACACGCCGCCGGCAGATGCGGCGCTTGTCTATGAGATCGAATTCCTCAAGGCGGCTGGCTTCAACGCCGCGCGCAAGCACATCAAGGTGGAGCCGGCGCGCTACTACTATCACTGCGACCGGCTCGGCCTGCTGGTCTGGCAGGATATGCCCAGCGGCTTCCTGCCTGCGCAATTCGTGGCACCCAACGATGAAGCCGAGGGGTTGCGATCGTCCGCGAGCACCCAGGTATTCGAGAACGAACTCACGCGGATGATCCGCGCCCTGCGCAGTCACCCCAGTATCGTTGTGTGGGTGCTGCACAACGAAGGCTGGGGTCAGTTCGACAGCGCGCGTTTGACGGCGGCCGTCAGGTCGATCGATCCCACGCGGGTCATCGATGCGGGGAGCGGCTGGCTGGACCTGGGTGCGGGGGATCTCATCGACCGTCATGACTACGCGCCCGAGCCAACGGCACCCGCGCCTGATGAACGACGTGCGCGGGTGATCGGTGAGTTCGGTGGGCTGGGCTGGCCGGTTGAGGGCCATCTGTGGAATCCGCACATGCGCAACTGGGGCTACCAGACATTCCGCAGTGCAGCCGATCTGAAGACCGCCTATGTGCGCACCACAGCGGCGGTTGGCCGGGCCATGCGAGAAGACGGTGTCTGCGCCGCGGTGTACACCCAGACTACGGATGTAGAAGGTGAAGTGAACGGCCTGCTCACGTACGACCGTCGCGTCGAGAAAATTCCACGCGCCTGGCTCGCCGCCACGCACGCGTCCTTCAAGTAGCGCCGGCGCGCGTTGCCAATACAACGCGATTGCTCGAAACTCACGCTAGCGTTACCCGCGGCGTCGCACGAGTATGCAGCACCGATTCAAACCCGCGCATCTTGATACGTGGCGCCGCGAAGGCGGCGTACTGATCGAGCAGTTCTTTACCGCCGACGAGATTGCCGCTGTGCGTTCGGACTTCGAGCAGGTGTTTGGTCGAAGTGCAGGCGCCGAAGTGCCGCTCAGCAAAAAGCAGCCCGGTCGCCTCGGCGGCTTTCACCCGACCCAATTCGCCAGCTTCGAGGCGATTCCCTTCGACTGTTCCCCGGCGCTGAATCTGATCGGGGTACACCCGGAACTGGTCGCATTCGCGAAGGCGGCGCTGGCGAGTGACGATGTGTACCTCTACCAGTGCCAGGCGTGGGCCAAATTCACTGGCGACGCGGACTACGACCAGCCGTTCCATTGCGACTTCAGCAATCACACGCTGACGGTGCCGGCCGATGATGCGGCGCTCAATTCGGTGACCATCCTGTGTTATTTCACCGACGTCGATGAAGCGCATGGACCGATGCACTACGTGACGCGGACCGATAGCGCGCGTGTCGCGGGACCCGAGGCGGCGTTCACTGCGGCTGCCGACGTACAGGCACAGCTTGCATGTTACGAGCGCTCGAGCGCGGCCGTCGCCGGGTCGATCTTTCCCTACGGCATCGACATCTACCATCGGGGCACCAATCTGACCGCCCCGGGTGGGGTTCGCTATGCCGTGATGTCGTGTTTCAAGCGCGCGGGCAATGACGCCATCGGCTACCACGCGTGGCCGTTTCACCATCTGAAGCCGTGGCAGAAGATCTTCGATCATGCGACACCCGAGCAGCTGAGTTGCTTCGGCGTGCCGCCGCCCGGCGATTCGTTCTGGACGCCCTCGACGCTGCGGCGTGCCCAGCTGCGCTATCCGAACTGGGATCTGTCCGCGTATCTGCGGGCTCTCTGATCCGCTCGGTTCGCGGGCGGCGATCGCGGCGGAATCGATTCTCACCGGAGGTTGATGATGGATCTGGAGTATGTGCGCTTTGAGACCGTCGACGAGGCCATCGTCAAGATATCCGTCAATCGTCCCGAGGTGATGAACGTCATCAGTCGCAAGGTCTATGCCGAACTCGATGACGCGCTGACGAAGGCCGATGAGGACGATGCCGTGAAGGTGATCATCATTGCCGGCGTCGGCGACCACTTCGGTGCCGGCCACGACATCGGCACCGACGCGATGCGCAGCGAACTCGAAGACTACCCCAGGGATCTTACCGCGTTCGGACGCGTGAAATCCATGGACCGCGGTGTGTACTGGGCGCTGCATGATCGCTGGAGAAATATCGGTAAGCCCACCATCGCGATGGTGCAGGGGTACTGCATCATGGGCTCGTGGATGCTGGCCTCTGTATGCGATCTTTGCGTCGCAGCCGACGATGCCAAATTCGCCGACCGCTCGGTGCGTTGGGGCGGTGCACACCATGAATACCCAACCCACTTCTGGGAACTGGGCATCAAGAAGGCGAAGGAATACCTGTGGACCGGCGACTTCATCGACGCCGAGGAAGCGCATCGGCTGGGCATGGTGAATCGCGTGGTGCCGCGCGCGAAACTTGAAGAGGCCACGCTGTGGCTGGCGCGGCGCATCGCCCTGAATTCTCTGTACGGTTTGAAGGTGTCGAAGATGTCGATCAACCAGGCGGCCGACATCATGGGCCAGAGTGCCGCGGTGCGCGCATCCGGCAACTTCTGGATCATGAGCATGGGTGGCCGCGAAGACACCACGACATCCGGTGAACCGCGCGCCGACATTCACGACCGGGTGGCCTGGTCCAAAGCGCGTAACGAGCGCTTCGCCGCACAGGAGACGGATGGCGAACGGCCGTGGTGAGTGCGCCGACGCTGTCCGGCATCCGGGTGCTCGAACTGGGTGACCGTGTTTCCACCGCCTGGTGCACACGCCTGCTGGCCGGGTATGGCGCGCAGGTGATTACGATCGAACCGACGGGTGGACACCCGCTGCGCCGTCACCCGCCATTCGATGCCCAGGGCATGAGCATCGCGGCGCGCTACGTCCTCGGCGGCCGCAGTGCCGGCGCCGCGGCGGACACCACCTTCCTGGCGGCAAATGTTCACATCGTTGTGACGAGCGCGCAGGCGCGCGAGCTTGCCGCGCAGTATCCAAACGCCTTGGTCTGTGCGATCACGCCGCACGGCCTGGACGGCGATCGTGCATCGCTGCCCGGCAACGACCTCACGGCGGCCGCGTGGTCCGGCTGGGCTTCGGTGAACGGCACCGCGGGCCGCACGCCGCTGAAGGGCAGCGGGTATCAGGCCAGCTACCAGGCGGGGACCTTCGCATTCGGGGTGTTGCTGTGCGCCTTACTGGAGCAGTTGGCGAATCGGGCGCCCGGGCAGATCATCGACATCGCCGAAACCGAGGTGCTGGTATCCACGTTCGCACCGGCGCCGCTGCGCTTCCAGTATTCAGGCTACGTATGGCCGCGCAAGCCGGCACTCGACGTGAACGAAGGGCCGGTGCCGGTGAAGGATGGCTACTTCGCATTGACGATTTCCCGGCCGGCGTTCTGGGTGAAGGCAATGCGCATCCTGGGCTTGCCGGACCTGGCGGACGATGCCGACTTGCAGCAGGCCGGGCTGCGTCACAAATTCAAGGATCGGTTCGCGCAGCGCGTGGGTGACGCAATGGCGCGTTGGACACGCATGGATCTGTTCGATGCGCTGGGTGCGCAGCGGGTGATTGCGGGTCCGGTGTTGCGCATGGACGAATTCGAGGGCAATCCGCAGTTTGTTGCACGCAGTTTTCTGAAGGCAGCGGAGACGGGGGTGCCATTCCCCGGTTCTCTCGCGCGAATGTCCGCCACCCGCTGGCAACGCGCTGATGGCGCCACCCCGCGGCCGTTAGTCGAGGGTTTTACCTCGGCGGATGCGATCACCGTGCAGCCGCGCCGCGCCGGCGGGCAAGGTAAGGGTCCGCTCAACGGGCTGCGCGGGCTGGTGCTGACGCAAGCCTGGGCCGGTACGTATGCAACCGAATTGCTGGCCCTGCTCGGCGTGGATGTCATTCAGCTGGAAGTGCGCGGCCGTCTGGACAGCTGGCGCGGCACCTATCAGAACCCGATCCCGAAAGGTCTCGCTGATCTGCCGAGCGCGCAACACGCATGGAACGTGAGTCCGCTGTACAACGCGGTGAATCTCAACAAGCGCTGCATCACCCTGGATCTGAGTACGCTTGAGGGTGTCGAAGTGTTCAAACGCCTCGTGGTGCATGCGGACTTCGTCGCGGAGAATTTTTCGCCGCGCGTGATGGGCAACCTGGGCATCGACTATGAAACGCTGCGTGTCATCAAGCCCGATCTGGTGATGGCCAGCCTGTCTGCGTACGGGGCAACGGGCCCGTGGGCGAACGTGCCCGGCATCGGCGGCACCATAGAGCCCTCGTCGGGAATGTCGGCGCTACTGGGGTATCCCGGAGAGCACCCGCAAAATTCCGGACAGATGTACCCGGATCCGGTGGCCGGGCTGTGCGGCTTTGCTGCCATTGCACTCGCGCTGCTGCACCGCGACCGCACCGGCGCAGGCCAATACATCGATCTGTCGATGCAGGAAGCGAATTTCGCCTTCGTTGGCGATGCGTGGCTCGAGTACGCGTTGACGAAGTCGGTACGCGGTCCAATGGGCAATCGCCATCCTCTGTTCGCGCCCCACGGCATATTCCCGGCGCGGGGTGAAGACCAATGGCTCGCCATTTCGGTCGAATCCGACGCCCAATGGATTGCCTTCTGCGACGTACTGGATTTGGACGCGACGCGCTACCCATCGGCGGCCAGCCGAAAGTACGGCGAGGCTGCAATCGAAGCAGAGCTTGCCATGCGCACCATCGACCACGACAAACGCTCACTTGCAGATGCGCTCGCAGCGCGCGGCATCGCAAGCGCGCCGGTGCTGGACGCGCGGGAGATTGCTGGGGATCTGGTGCTTCGCGCGCGCGGTCACATGGTGAGCGTGAGTCATCCCGAGGCGGGCACCCACTGGCAATCGGCACTGCCGGCGCGGTTGTCGCGTACGCCGGGCGGTATCACACGTCCGGCGCCGTTGCAGGGGGAGCATTCCTGGGAGGTATTGCGCGAACTGCTGGGCATGACCGAGGCTCAGTATCGCGCGCTGGTGGATGCCGAGATATCCGGTACGGGGCCCGCGACCAACAGCTCCGTTGCCAGCCAGGCTTGATGAGTATCGAAAAGGATTCACAAATGCAGGCAATCGGTTGGGATGCGGCAACGCCCCCCAACGAAACCGTCGATGAAGATGGCAATCCCTGTACGATCAACCCTGGCTTTGGCGTTCCCGATCCGCGCGCGCCAGGACGCCGGGCGTACGACGATCCGGATGTGGTCGCACTGCGCGAGCATCTGCGCGCGCACAACGGCATCTACGGTCTGGAGATCGTCGCACCGGAAGAAGTAGCGCGCGCCGCGCGGATTTTTCATCGCGACGGGTTCGTGGTGGTGCGCGACGTGCTCGATCCTCAACAGGTGCAGCGCATGCACCGCGCCTGTGACCGCGTGCTTGGCGACATACTGGCCACTCCGGGACGCCAGGGCCGGCGCTACATGACCGAAACCAACCGCCTGCCGCATCGCTACAGCTATGGCACCAGCTCGGCGTCGCGGCAGATGTTGCACGACGCGGCGTGGACCGCGCAGATCGATCTGCCGACGACGACGCCGATTCTGCGCGAGATATTCGGCGCCTCGGATTACTTTGTCAGGGGCGGGGGCGGCGACGTGTGCTTGCCGGGTGCCGTTGAGTATCAGCACCTGCACTGGGATTTTCGGGATGCGCTACAGCTTCCGCCCGCCCGGCTGCAGCAGGCGCAGGCACTCGGTATTGAGCTGCGCGCGCGCGGTCCATCGGAAGAACTGGGCCTCGCCGCGCAACGCATGGTGCTGGAGCGCACGCCGCCATTCGTCACCATCAATTTTCTGCTGGCGGAGTCGACCTGGGAGAACGGACCGATCCGACAGATTCCCGGCTCCCATGCCGTGCAGAGTTCGCCGCCTGCACCCGCGGATGAACCGGAGTGGATGCGCCTTTCCACTCTGGTTGGCGCACCGGCCGGAGCCGCGGTGTTCCGGGATGTGCGGGCGTGGCATGGCGGCACGCCGAACCTCAGCCGCGCGGTGCGCGCCATGCCGAATATCGAATATGTCGCGCCTTGGTTCGGGGAATTCGGTTTTACCCAGTCGATGCCACACGCGTTGTGGTCGGAGCTTTCGCCCCATGCGCAACGCCTGTGTCAGCGCATCAAGACTGCGCCCGGTGTGTGGCCGCGGGGAGCCGGCGTGATGCACCCATTGCTGAGCGAGCGCAAACGCGCCCATGCGCGCGTGGGTGGATGAGGATCCTGCGTCACGCTGCCGGGCGCTGACTTCCCACAATCGATACGCGTTCGCCGTAGCGACTGTTCGGGTAGTAATCCCACACGGCGTGGTGCTGCGTACAGCGGTTATCCCAGAATGTCAGTGTGTTCGGCTGCCATTGCACGCGGCATGGCAGCCGCACTTCGGTGGCGATGAAGTTGAACAGTCCATCGAGCAGCAACTTGCTTTCCCAGGCCTTCATGCCCTTGACGCGCGACGTGAATCCGGAATTCACGTAGAGAAGTTTCCGCCCTGTCTCGGGGTGGGCCGCGATCACCGGATGTTCGTTGCGCGGATACTGCGTGCCACTGGGTGGCGCAACGCCATAGGCACCTTGATACGGTAGCGCCCCGTCGTGTACGGCGGTGAGACCGTTCAGAAGCTGTTTCATCGTATCCGAGAGCAGTTCATAGGCGAGGTACATATCGGCGAATAACGTATCGCCGCCACCGCCTTCGGGCGTCTGCTTCATGTAGAGCATCGAACCCAGCGGTGGGATCTCGTCGCACGTGACGTCCGTATGCCAGCCGTCTCCCGCCGTGTACTTGGAATCCTTGGTGGTCTTTACAGTCAGCACTTCCGGATCGCCACCGTAGCTGTGCTGCATCGGATGCACGTGCAGCGAACCGAACCGGCGCGCGAAGGCCTTGTGTTGTTCGCGATCCAGATGCTGATCGCGAAACACGAGGACCTTCCAGTCGAGCCAGGCCTGATAAACCTCGCTGAACTGTTCGTTCGACAGCGGACGCGCGAGATCAACGCCGGCAATTTCGGCGCCAATGTGCGGCGTCAGTTCGTGCACGTCGATGGTTTGATAGCTCACAAGCACCTCCTCCTGCTCACGCGACGGTGTGAAACACCCGCTGCACGTCGTCATCCTGCTCCAGCTTGTCGATCAATTCCAACGCCTCATTGGCCTGCTCATCAGGCAGCACGGTCGGTGCAATGCAGACGTACTCGTGCTCGGCCGAGATCGGGACCAGGCTGCGCTCTTCCAGGGCCTTCTGAAGGTGGCCGAACTCTTCGAATGCGCAGCGGATCACGAGCTGTGGTTCGCCCTTGTCACCCTCGCTCTCGCCCATTTCCTCCAGGCCGTGGTCAATCAGATAGAGCTCGAGATCGTCCTGGTCGATGCCCTGCGGGTTCAGCCGGAACACCCCCATACGCTTGAACATGAACTCCACGGCGCCGGTAGTGCCCAGATTGCCACCGAATTTGCTGAAGATGCTGCGCACGCTGGCAACCGTGCGTTTGGTGTTGTCGGTGGCGGTCTCGACGATCACGGCTACACCGTGCGGTGCATAACCTTCGTAAAGAACGATCTCGTAGTCCTTCGCGTCGTTGCCTGCAGCGCGATTGATCGCCGCCTCGACCTTGTCCTTGGGCATGTTCACGG
>JAQBCT010000432.1:0-4772 GCA_032124855.1 Gammaproteobacteria bacterium | reverse complement strand
GGGGCAGCATGCCCATCTGAATATATCGTCCTGCGCGCTGGTCGCGCTGCAGTTCGCGCAGCTCGGCGCGCGTGGCTGCATCGACACGGACATCACCCGTGGCGCCCCGTGCCAGACGGGCGCCACGGGCGATGGCGCCCTCGATGACCTGCGCCAGCTGCGGTTGCCCGAGATCGAGCGCGTCAATTACACCCAGGCGCACCGCGGCGAGCAGCGCGGCGCGCTCCAGCGGTTCGGCGCTTGTCACGGCCAAGGGCAGCGTGGGATCAGCGGCGATGACGCTGTGGGCGAGTGCCAGCGGATTCGGCGCATCTGCGCCATAGGGGCACAACACCAGCTCAGGTCGCGCGTGCGCAACAGCGGCGGCGACGTCTGCCGGAGTGGCCACGCGCGAAACAGCAAATCCCTGGTGCGTGAGGATGTCTGAGAGGAGGGATGCCGACACGTCGTCGGGGTCAACCACCAAGAGGGCCATGCAACTTCCCACTGAGGGCCGGATGCCGAACCGTGGATTGGCTGGCCGATACGCCCGGATATGGGCCGCGCACCCTACTCCTTATGCCCATCGATCACAAGCATGGAACGGCTCGAACGATCCCGCTATTCCTCCCAGTCTTCGTCGAGAAAATCATCATCAACCGCGCCGTCCTTGTTGAGGTAATCACGTCGTTGCAGGTACGCATCACGAATGAACGCGTAACGATCGCCGCTGATCAGCTGTTCCGCATCCAGCAGGCTGGCGCGGGTCTGCAACAGGTTCAATGCGGTCAGCGAATAGCGTGTCGCCGTGTCGTCGGTCACGTAACGAACGGGCGATGCCACGTAACTCACGATGGCGCCTGTCCCTTCGCGAACGGTTGACGGGCCTAGAAACGGCACCACCAGATAGGGTCCGGCGCCGAAACCCCATCTGGCAAACGTCTGGCCGAAATCTTCTTCGTGCAGACGCATCCCGACGTCACTCGCCACGTCGAACAGCCCGAATATGCCGAACGTCGAGTTCATGAGAAACCGGCCGGTGTCGGAAACGCCATCCACCAACTTCCCCTGTAGGAACTGATTGACGACCACCAGCGGATACATGAGGTTCTCGAAAAAATTGCTCACACCCGTGCGCAGCGGCGACGGCAGTACCCGCGTATATCCCTTGGCCACGGGCTTGACCACCCAGCGGTCGGCGGTATCGTTGAACGCGAATACACCTCGGTTGAATCCTTCCAGCGGATCCGCCGGCTCCCCGCCTTTGGACGCACATCCTGCCAGCAGCACGAGCGCCGCAACCAAACCCCAGAAGCAGCTGATCCTGATCATTGTCCATCCCGAGGAACGACTAAAAGCGCGCGAATGATATCGCAAGCGCATCACCGCACGCCCGCCTCTGCTTCCGCATGCTCGAGCAGTTGCTCGACGCGCTTCACCGATACTTTCCCGCGGGTCCCCAGGCGCTGCGCGAACACTGCCACCCGCAGCTCTTCAAGTGTGAAGCGCAGCTCGTCCAGATCATCGCGCGGGCCCAGTTTGTCCCGCACACGGTTCAAGCGCGTCTCGAACACGGTGATGGTGCGCGACTGCTGCGCATCTCGCTCGACGTGTCCGTGAAGCGCGGCCAGGCGGTGGATGATGGCGTTCAGATAGCGCGGGACTTGCGCGAGCTGGTGCAGCGGAATTCGATCCAGGAAGTCTGCCGGCACCAGCTGTTGTACCTGGTGGGACATATCGTCAACGGCGACGATATATGCCTGCGACGTGGCCTCAGCCAGCGCACGCACGACCGCGAAGCGTTGCGCGAGTATCGCCTTTGCTTGAGCGAGAATTTCGTTGAACTGGTTGCCCCAACGACCCCGGCCCGCTGCGATCCGCTGCGCGAATGCCGCAGCCGATTCCGGCAGCGGTTGGCCTTCGAAGAAGCAATACCACGCGGTAGCACGCAATAACTGCTCGGCCAGGTCCTCGGCGGATCCCAGCGGCGCATAGTGCAGCCCCAGTTCGGCATCACTTGCCGCACGCCGCCGCAGCGAACGCGCCGTGGCCGCATCGGCGAGCAGCGCAGCGCGGCAATAGCCTCGCCGCGACAGCGCACGCTGCTGATCGACGGTCGCCGCGAGCACCAGCGCGACACCGCTCCCCCGATCGTCCAGCACCGGATACACAATCAGGCGCCCGTCTGCGCCATCCAGCACACGCTGTGCCGCAACACCTTGTGCAGGAAACCCCGTCAATCCATGTTCTTCCAGCGATTCTCGTGCGTGCTGTGCCGCGATTCCCTGTGCCACGCGTGCGCCCTGCCGTTCCAACAACACTACGACGTCGCGATCCTGATCCACCAGAACGCCGCGCCCATCGCGCACCTGCACATTCATGCACAGATGCGCCGGCAGCGCGTCGTGTCGCCAGCCGTCCAAGGCGATACTCACGCCGTACAAGGCCGCGACGCATTCGCCCAGAGCGCGGTCCAGCCGTCCCCTTCGGTAGACATCAGCGCGCGCGAGTCGCTCGACAATCGCATCGATCTTCTCGGGCACCGGCGCCAGAGGTCGCCGCAATGCCTTTGGCAGCGCACGAATCAGCGCTTCACATTTGGGGCCCAACAAACCCGGCACCAACCACTGCAATGGCTCCGCTCGAAGATGTGCGAGCAATCCCACGGGTGCCTGCAGCGACACACCGTCATCCACCGCGCCGGGCGCGAAGCTGTAGGCGAGGGTGAAATCCACGCCGCCCAGATTCAGCATGGTGGGAAATGCCTGCTCCGGCAGCTGAAATTCCAGCTGCGCCAGCACCGTATCGCGGTTCATGAACAATAGTCGGGGCTGGTCCTGCTCCACTCGACGGCGCCAGCGTTCGAACTCTTTCAGGTCGCGCACGTCCTTTGGTATGCGCTCGAGATAGAACGCCACCAGCACATCATCGCTCGCCAGCAGATCACGTCGCCGCCCCTTGGCCTCCAGCTCCCGGATCTCTCGTACCAGAGAAAGGTTGTGCGACAGAAACTCCGCACGCGTCGTCACCGCACCGGCGACGAATCCGTGTTGAACAAATATCTCTCGGGCCAGCGCGCCGTCGATGTGTTTGAAGCTGACCCGTCGACGCTCGACGAGCGGAAGGCCGAATAACGATACTTTCTCGAACGCGACGGATTCACCGCGCCGCTCATCCCAGTGCGGCTCGACATGGCTGCGCTTGACCAGATGGGCGCTCGCCGCTTCGATCCACTGGGGTTCCACCGCGGCGGCACAGCGCCCATACACGCGTTGCGTCTCCGATATTTCGCTGCAGACAAGCCAGTTGGGCCGCGACGCCATCAGTGCGGATCCGGGGAACAGGTGAAAGCGCAGGTTCCGAGCGCCCTGATAGCTGCCGTGCTCGTCCTTCAGGCCGAGCAGACTGAGCGAGCCGGCAATGATCGCGCGATGGACGGCCGTATAGTTGGCAGGCGCGGAATTGATCTGCAGTCCGAGTCGCCGTGCGGACAGCACCAGCTGGCGGTGCAGATCGCGCCACTCGCGCAGGCGCATGAACGAAAGAAACCGCTGCTGACAAGCGCGTTTGAGTGCGCTGCTGGAGAGTTCCTGGCGAGCGGTCTCATGCCACAGCCAGAGGTTATGGTAGGCAAGATAGTCGGAGCGCTTGTCCGTGAATTGCCGGTGCGCCGCATCTGCAGCTGCGCGCATCTCGAGCGGACGTTCGCGCGGATCCTGCACCGCGAGTCCGCTGGCGATGATCAGCAGTTCCGCCAGCGCGCCCTGTCGCGATGCCTCGAGCAACATTCGCGCCAGACGCGGATCGATGGGCAGACGCGCCATGGCGCGCCCGTCAGCGGTGAGTCTGTCCTGTTCCAGGGCACCCAGTTCCGTGAGCAATGTCACCGCGTCTCGGATGGCCCGCGGATCCGGCGGATCCAGAAAGGGAAATGTCTCGATGCGTCCGAGTCCGAAGGCCCGCATCTGCAGCACCACTGCGGCGAGGTTGGTGCGCCGTATCTCGGGGTCCGTGTAGGCCGGCTGCGACTGATGATCTGCCTGGGAGTACAGCCGCACGCAGACACCGTCGGCCACGCGTCCGCAGCGACCCATGCGCTGATCGGCGCTGGCCTGGGAGATGCGCTCCACAGGCAGGCGCTGCAACTTCGAACGAAAGCTGTAGCGCGAGATTCGCGCATATCCCGTATCGATGACGTAGCCGATGTTCGGCACCGTCAACGATGTCTCGGCGACGTTCGTGGCGAGCACGATGCGGCGCCGCGCGCCCGCCGCAAAAATGCGTTGCTGTTCCGCGACTGGCAGCCGCGCATACAGTGGCAGAATGTCGAATCGATCACGCAGTTCGCGTCGCAGAAAGCGCGACGTCTCGTGAATCTCGCGTTCCCCGGACAGAAATACCAGGACATCCTGTGCGGCCTGCCAGGGTCGCTCTTCGATTGAACGGATGGCCCGAATGATCTGTTGTGATGGATCACGCTCGGGTTCATCTGAGGGTTGATATTCGACCTCCACCGGAAAGCCGCGTCCGCCCACTTCGACCACCGGCGCGCCATCGAAATGTGCCGCGAAGCTGGCCACGTCGATGGTGGCGCTGGTGATGACTAACTTGAGGTCGCCGCGTCGGCGTTGCAGCGCCTTCACATAGCCCAGCAGGAAATCGATGTTCAGGCTACGCTCATGCGCTTCATCAATGATGATGGCGTCGTAGGCCAGCAATAGGGGATCCCGTATGGTTTCAGCCAGCAGGATGCCGTCGGTCATAAACTTGACCAGGGTGGCGGGGCTGGAGCG
>JAQBCT010000431.1:0-4943 GCA_032124855.1 Gammaproteobacteria bacterium | reverse complement strand
CACCAAATGCCCCACCGGACACGCAGTGCCTGGCACCATTTCGTCGATTAAGGTTTGCCCTCGTTGCGCGGAATGGGCATGGGGAAGTGGGCGATATTGGCGCCGCCCTTGCTGTCGCTGACTTTCGCGACACCTTCCTTTTCCACTTCGTCGATGCGCACCACCGAGTGGATCGGGATGAAGCTGCGCTGCACGCCGTCGAATTCGGTGCGCAGTTTGTCCTGACCAGGATCGATCACCACCTTGGTGCGGTCGCCGAAGATGTAGTCCTCCACTTCGATGAAGCCGTAGAGATCGCTCTGATAGATGGCGCGCGCATAGACCTCATAGACCTGTCCCTGGTTGTGAAACAGGATCTTGTAGATGTGCTGCTGCTGATCGGCCATGCCGTTTCCAAATGGCGAATGTGCCGACATATATAAAGGACCCCAACCGGAATTCAAGTGCCGCTATACTTTCGCCCCCGAAATGAGACCTGATTGACATAGCTGCATGCCAGGCAAAGTGTTCATTGAGACGCAGGGCTGCCAGATGAATGAATACGATTCATCGCGGCTGGCGGACTTGTTGCGCGACAGCCACGGTCTGGAATCGGTCGCTTGTGTCGAAGAAGCCGACGTTCTGCTCCTCAACACCTGTTCCATCCGCGAAAAAGCCCAGGAAAAAGTGTTTTCGCAGCTGGGCCGCTGGAAACCGCTGAAAGATGCCCGGCCCGACTTGCTGATCGGCGTGGGTGGCTGTGTCGCCAGCCAGGAAGGCGAAGCGATCCGCACGCGTGCACCCTATGTCGACATCGTATTCGGGCCGCAAACATTGCACCGGTTGCCCGGCATGATCGACGCGGCGCGCGCAAAAGGCGGCATTGCTGTGGTCGACGTGAGCTTCCCCGCCATCGAGAAATTCGATGCGCTGCCGCCGCCCAGTGTCGACGGGCCAGTTGCCTTGGTGTCGGTGATGGAAGGCTGCAGCCGCTTCTGTTCCTTCTGTGTGGTGCCTTATACACGCGGTCGGGAGGTGAGCCGTCCCGCCGAGGATGTGCTGGCGGAAGTGCAACACCTCGCAGCTCGCGGCGTGCGCGAAGTCACCTTGCTGGGGCAGAACGTGAACGCCTATCGAGGCACGCTCGACGGCCGCCGCGCCGATCTCGCGAAACTACTGCACCGTGTCGCGGCCGTTCCCGGAATTGAACGGCTGCGCTTCACTACATCCCATCCCATGGAATTCACGCGAGATCTGATCGAAGCCTTCGCCAGCCTGCCGCAGCTGGTGAATCACATGCACCTGCCGGTGCAATCCGGTTCCGATCGAATGCTTGCCTTGATGCGACGGCATCACACCGTCGAGCAGTACCGGCAGAAGATTCATGCCCTGCGCGCGGTGCGCCCGGGCATATCGCTGACCTCGGATTTCATCGTCGGTTTTCCCGGTGAGACTGACGCCGACTTCGAGGCGACCCTGGCGCTGGTGGAGGAGCTGCAATTCGATATGTCGTTCAGTTTTCTCTACAGCCCGCGGCCCGGCACGCCGGCGGCCACGCTGGATGATCCGACACCCGTGGACATCAAACACGAACGGCTCATCACATTGCAGGCGGCCATCCGCAAGCTTGGCGATGCCTACAGCCGCGCCATGGTGGGCAGCCGGCAGCGGATCCTGGTGACGGGCCCGGCGCGGCGCAATCACGCGGAACTGGCCGGACGCACCGAAAACAACCGCGTGGTGAACTTTACCGGGGGTACGCCCGCCCTGGTCGGCGAATTCGTGGACGTCACCATCGAGGCGGCATTGTCGAACACGCTGCGCGGCTCGCTGTAGCGGCGCCGCTGGGATTCTTCAATTGACACGTCCCGGTGCGCCGATATCCTAGCCCCGATCATGCCCAGCTCGAATCCAGTTTGACGGACCACCCCAACCGAGTTGTTGCGCTCACCAGCAGCGTGACACTCGAACCCAACGATCCCATCCGCCTCGCCTCACTATGCGGCCCGTTCGATCAGAACCTGAAGTTCATCGAACGGCGTATGGGCATTCGCATCCGCAATCGCGGCAACGAGTTTCAGGTGTCAGGTCCCGCGCAACGCGTCGAAGCCGGCGAGGCGCTGCTCAAGGCGCTGTATAAGGACGTCGAAGACGGGGTTGCGCTGGAATCCGAATCGATCCACCTGTACCTGCAGGAAGCGGGCATCGATGGTCTGCTCAGCGCCACGGGCGATGAGGAAACGTTGCTCATTCAGGCGCGCCACAAGACGATCAAGCCCCGCGGCGCCAACCAGATCGGTTACGTGCGGGCGATCGCCGTGCACGACATCAATTTCGGCATCGGCCCGGCCGGCACGGGTAAGACCTATCTGGCGGTGGCCTGTGCCGTTGCCGCGCTGGAAACCCAGCGTGTGATGCGCATTCTGCTGGTACGTCCCGCGGTGGAGGCCGGCGAAAAGCTGGGCTTTCTGCCGGGCGACCTCGCCCAGAAGATCGACCCGTATCTGCGTCCGTTGTACGACGCGCTGTATGAAATGATGGGTGTCGAGCGCGTGCACAAATACATCGAACGCAATGTCATCGAGGTGGCGCCGCTGGCCTACATGCGCGGCCGCACGCTGAACAATGCCTTCATCATTCTCGATGAAAGCCAGAACACCACTGTCGAACAGATGAAGATGTTTCTCACGCGGATCGGCTTTGGCTCCACCGCGGTGATCACCGGCGACATCACACAGATCGATCTGCCGCGCGGTGCACGCTCCGGACTCATCGATGTGATGACGGTGCTCGACGGCGTTGAAGGTTTGTCGTTCACGCGATTCACATCGAAGGATGTGGTGCGCCATCCATTGGTGCAGCGCATTGTTGAGGCGTATGCGCGACACGACGAGGTGGTGGAGCAACGCCGCGAGCGCGATGGGCGGGGCGAAGCAGATCGCAAGTAAGGTGGCAGTGCAATGCGCCACCCGCGCAGCCAAGGTGCCGCGTGCGCCATCGCTTGAGCGTTGGGCGCTCGCTGCGCTGGCTGAGATCGAAGTGACAGGCAGCGTGTGCATTCGTGTGGTGGATGAGGCGGAGATGACTCAGCTGAACACGCAGTATCGAAAGCGTGCAGGCACCACCAACGTGCTGTCGTTTGCGGCGGGCGTGGAACTGCCGGACGGCGATGGCACACTGCTGGGCGATGTCGTGATCTGCGCGCCGGTCGTGAAACATGAGGCGCACGATCAAGGCAAGGCGCTGGCGGATCACTTCGCACACCTGGTCGTACACGGTGTGCTCCATCTATGTGGCTTTGACCACGAGGTGGATGCAGATGCGCGAGTGATGGAGGCGCGCGAAGCCGCCATACTGCGCACCCTGGGGATTGCCGACCCCTATCAGCCCGCAACTGGCACGGGAGATTCCATCGTCCATGAGTGATTCGAGGTCAGACAATGCCGAGACGGCGCGCAGCTGGGTTGATCGCGTCGCGGATCTGTTCAGTGGCGAACCCACGTCGCGGAACCAGCTCATGGAGATGCTGCGCGACTCCGCCGAACGGGAGCTGATCGACAGCGACGTATTGAACATCATTCTCGGCGCCATTGCCGTGGCGGATATGCACGCGCGCGACATCATGATTCCACGTTCGGCGCTGGTGCATGTGCGTGCCGATGCCACGCCCAGTGCATTCCTGCCCATCGTCATCGAGTCACAGCACTCGCGCTTTCCCGTCATTGGCGATGATCTGGACGACGTGCGCGGCATTCTGCATGCCAAGGATGTGCTGCCGCTGCTGCTGAAGAGCAGCACTGAGGATTTCGACATTCGCGACTGCATGCGCCCGGCGATGATGATTCCGGAGAGCAAACGCTTGAACGTATTGCTGCAGGAGTTTCGCGTGAACCGCAATCACATGGCGCTTGTCGTGGATGAGTATGGTCATGTCAGCGGCGCCGTCACCATCGAAGACGTGCTCGAGCAAATCGTGGGTGACATCGAAGACGAGCACGATGTGGATGACGACTCCTACATCAAGGAACTGGGTAACGATACGTACACCGTGAAGGCCGCGACGCCGGTGGATGACTTCAACGAACACTTCGGCACGCGTTTCGCCGAAACCGAATTCGATACGATCGGTGGCCTGGTGGTGAAACAGTTCGGCCACGTGCCCCGGCGCGAAGAGGTCATCGAGATCGGCGGACTGGAATTTCGCGTCCTCAATGCGGACAGCCGCCGCGTCCGCCTGCTGCACGTCCGCCCCGTCACCTCCCGGTAAGGCTCCCCCGTGAAATTCAGCGGCAACATATGGCTCGCAGGTGCCGCTGGCGCGCTGTTTCCACTGGGACTCGCCCCCTTCGATTACTGGATTGCTTCGTTCGCGGCCGTGGCCGTGCTGTTTGCTTGCTTGAGTGATATCGCACCGCGCCGTGCGGCGCTGATCGGGTGGGCATTCGGTGTTGGCAAATACGGTGTGGGCGCATCGTGGATCTACGTCAGCATTCATGATTACGGGCCAGCGCCGCTGTGGCTGGCGGGTGCGCTGGTGGCATTTTTCGTCGCGGCGATGGCGTTGTTCCAGGCAGCCTTCGCAGCATGCTATGCACGCTGGATACGCGGCCGCCTAGGCTACGCGAATGCGATCGGGTTCAGTGCGTGCTGGGTGGCGCTGGAGTGGATCCTGACCTGGTTTCTGACGGGATTTCCGTGGTTGTTTATCGGCTACGCGCAGCTGGGCAATCCGTTGCGCCATTTCGCGCCCGTTGGCGGCGTGCTGCTGGTGAGTTTCGTGGCAGTGCTCAGCGCTGCCGCGGCGGCGGTGGTGGTGCAACGCCAGCCATTGGCGCGTCGGCTGCTGGCGCTTGTGCTGGTGTTCGCACCGTGGGCGGTGGGTGCGTTGCTCGCGCCCGTGCACTGGGTGGAACCGGGTGCGCAGGCTACGGTTGCGTTGGTGCAGGGCAATATCGAACAGGATG
>JAQBCT010000430.1:0-7454 GCA_032124855.1 Gammaproteobacteria bacterium | reverse complement strand
GGACTTGAACGCCGCGCTCGGCACATTGATCAGCTTGTTGCCCTTGCCGCGCGACAACTCGGGTACGTCGGCGAGGGGAAATGCCAGCATTCGCCCCTGATCCGTCAGAGTGACCACGACGCGCCCCTCGGCATCGTTGATCAGCACGGGTGGCAGCGCGACACCCGGGCCCGGCACCGACAGGGTTGCTTTGCCGGCGCGGTTCTTGGCCACCAGATCGGAGAGTCGCGCCACGAATCCGTAACCCGCGCTCGATGCGAGCAGCACACGCTGCTCGGCGGTGCCAATGATGATGCCGACGAAACGGGCACCCTCGGGCGGATTCAGCCGCCCCGTCAACGGTTCGCCCTGGCTGCGCGCCGAGGCCAACGTATGTGACGCCAACGAATAGGCCCGGCCGGTGGAATCGAGCAGCGCCAGGATATCGTTGCTGCGGCCCTTCGCCGCCATGAGTAAGCTATCGCCCGTGCGATAACTGAGCTCCACGACGTTGACCTCGTGGCCCTTCGCCGATCGAATCCAGCCCTTTTCCGACAGCACCACCGTAATCGGCTCGTTGGTGAGCAGATCTTCTTCCGTGAATGCCGCCGCACCGTCGACAGTCCCCAACGGCGAGCGACGCGCGTCACCGTATCTGGCTGCATCAGCGAGCAACTCCTTCTTTATCAGGCTCTTCAGGCGCGCCTTGGACTTCAGCGTCTTTTCGAAGTCAGCTTTTTCTGCGGCAAGCTCATCGCGTTCGCCGGTGAGCTTGATCTCCTCGAGGCGCGCCAGCTGCCGCAGCCGCAGATCCAGAATCGCGTTGGCCTGTAACTCGCTGAGATCGAAGCGCTGCATCAGCGCGGCGCGTGGCGCATCCGCTTCCCGCACGATGCGGATGACTTCGTCGATATTGAGATAGGCAACCAGCAATCCCGCCAGGATGTGCAGGCGGGCATCGATGCGACCCAAACGGTGCTCGAGTCGGCGTGTCACCGTGGCCTGGCGGAATTCCAGCCATTCACGCAACAGATCGGCGAGGCCCTTCACCCGCGGCCGCTGATCCAGTCCGATGACATTGATGTTGACGCGCGCACTGCGCTCAAGATCCGTCGTGGCGAAGAGGTGGCTCATCAGCCGTTCCACGTCGACACGGTTCGAACGGGGCACCAGTACGAGGCGGGTCGGATTCTCATGATCTGATTCATCGCGCAGATCCACCAGCATGGGCAATTTCTTTGCCTGCATCTGTGCCGCGATCTGTTCCAGCACCTTCGCCGGGGACGCCTGATAGGGCAGCGCCGTGATGACGATGTCACCACCGTCCAGCGAATACACCGCCCGACTGCGCACGCTGCCACGGCCTTCTTCGTAGATTCGCAAGAGCTCTTCCGGCAGCGTGATGATCAACGCCTCAGTCGGGAAATCGGGGCCGCGGACATGCTCCATCAGATCTCGCGTGGTGGCACGCGGCTCATCTAACAGATGCACACAGGCGCTCAACACCTCGCGCATGTTGTGCGGCGGGATGTCGGTTGCCATTCCCACGGCTATGCCGGTGCTGCCGTTGAGGAGTACGAAAGGCACACGCGCCGGCAGCAGCGAAGGCTCCGAAAGCGTGGCGTCGAAGTTCGGTACGAATTCGACCGTGCCCTGATCCACTTCGGCCAGCAGCAATTCGGCGACGCCGGCCAGGCGCGCTTCCGTGTAGCGCATCGCGGCGAACGATTTCGGATCATCCGGCGCACCCCAGTTGCCCTGTCCGTCCACCAACGGGTAGCGGTACGAAAACGGCTGCGCCATCAGCACCATGGCTTCGTAGCACGCAGAGTCACCGTGCGGATGAAACTTGCCCAGCACATCGCCCACGGTGCGCGCCGACTTCATGAATTTCGCCGCCGCATCGAGACCCAGCTGCGACATGGCGTAGACGATGCGTCGCTGTACCGGTTTCAACCCATCGCCGATATGCGGCAGGGCGCGATCGTTGATGACGTACATCGAATATTCGAGGTACGCCTTTTCCGTATAGATGTTCAGGGCGAGGTCTTCGGTGTCGCCCGAGTCAGTTACCGTCGTCATGGTGATTCGTTCTCCGGATCAAGCGAGCAGCGCTTGATCACCTTTCTCTTCCAGCCAGATCCGCCGATCGCCCGCGCGCTTCTTGGCGAGCAGCATATCCATCATTTCGAAGGTCGCTTCGGGCGCATCGAGGGTGAGCCGCACGAGACGACGCGTATCGGGATCCATCGTCGTTTCGCGCAATTGAATGGGATTCATCTCACCCAGGCCCTTGAAGCGCTGCACATTCACCGCGCCACGTTTCTTTTCGGCCGCGATGCGATCCAGAATACCCTGCTTTTCCGATTCATCGAGCGCGTAGAACACTTCCTTGCCCACATCGATCCGATACAGTGGCGGCATCGCTACGTACACATGGCCGGTCTCCACGAGCGTCCGATAGTGGCGCACGAATAACGCGCACAGCAGTGTAGCGATGTGCGCGCCGTCAGAATCGGCGTCCGCCAGAATGCATACCTTGCCGTAACGCAACCCCGATAGATCGGTGGAGGCGGGATCAACACCCAGCGCAACGCTGATGTCATGCACTTCGGCAGAGGCGAGAATTTCCGACGAATCCACTTCCCACGTGTTGAGAATCTTGCCGCGTAACGGCATCACCGCCTGAAACTCGCGATTGCGCGCCTGCTTCGCCGAGCCGCCGGCCGAATCGCCTTCCACCAGAAACAGTTCGGAGCGCTCGCTATCCACGCCAGAACAATCGGCCAGCTTGCCGGGCAGCGCCGGCCCTGCCGTGATCTTTTTCCGCGCCACTTTTTTGCTGGCGGCCGCGCGTCGCTGCGCATTGCGAATGGCGATCTCCGCGATGCGCGCGCCATCCTGCGGATGTTCGTTCAGCCACAGGCTGAAGGCGTCTTTCGCAACGCCTGATATGAACGCCGCCGACTCGCGCGAGGACAGCCGCTCCTTCGTCTGCCCGGAGAACTGCGCTTCAGCGAGCTTGGCCGATAGTACATAGCTGCACTGTTCCCAGACATCGTCGCCGCTGAGTTTCAAGCCACGCGGGATCAGATCGCGGAACTCACAGAACTCCTTCAGCGCATCCGTCAATCCGCTGCGCAGCCCGTTGACATGGGTACCACCCAGTGGCGTCGGGATGAGATTGACGTAGCTCTCCACCACCAGCTCACCGCCATCTGCCACCCACGCGAGTGCCCAGTCCACCGCCTCGGTGTTGCCCTTGGCGCTGTGACAGAACGGCTCCGTGGGAACTAGCTGCGCGCCTTCCAGCGCGGCGCTCAGATAGCCAGCCAACCCCGCTTCGAAGAGCCAGTCGTCCTGCTCCACCTTGCCACCGCGATGCACCGTGAGATGCACGTGCAGGCCCGGGCACAGCACCGCCTTGGCGCGCAGCAGATGTTTCAGGCGTGTGATGAGAATCTGCGTGGTATCGAAATAGGACGGATCCGGCAGGAACCGCACGCATGTCCCGCTGACGCGTTTGCCGACCGTGTCGATCACCTTCAGCTTTGTAACCGCCGCACCGTTCTCATAGCGCTGGTGATGTACTTGCCCGTCGCGTCTGATTTCAACTTCCAGCCAGCTGGATAGCGCATTCACCACCGACACACCCACGCCGTGCAGGCCGCCAGCGAACGAATAGATGTTGTTGTCGAATTTTCCGCCGGAGTGCAGACGCGTGAGGATCAGCTCGACACCGGACACTTTGTACTCCGGGTGCGTATCCACCGGCATGCCGCGACCGTCGTCTGTGACTTGAACCGAACCATCGTCCAGCAGCACCACGCTGATGTCGCGCGCGTAGCCGGCCAGCGCCTCATCGACGCTGTTGTCGATGACTTCCTGAACGAGATGATTGGGACGCGACGTATCCGTGTACATCCCCGGTCGCCGGCGCACGGGCTCGAGGCCCGAAAGCACCTGGATGGACTGCGCGGAATATTTCGAATCAGCCATGAACGGGTTTGCCGGTCAGTGTTTGACGAAGGTGGACAGGTCGATTGTCACCGCGAATTGCGAGGCGCGCCCCACACGGGTGCGCAGGGTACCGTCGTGGCAGAGATCTAGCCAGCGCCAACCGGGCGGCGTTGCATCTACGGTAAAGCGTGCTGTGCCCGGCACAAACTGAAAACAGGTGGACGGCGTGGTGAGCACCGCAATGCCGGCGTGCTGAAGCGCGTTCGCCTGATGTACGTGTCCGCATGCGTACGCTCTGACCCGTCCGTCGGCGCGCAGCTGCTCGAGCAATTGCGCACCGTTGCTGATGCGATCGCCATCCAGCCAGGGCGTTCCCACCGGCAGCGGCGGGTGGTGTCCGGTGATGAGCACATGGCTCGCGGTGCTGCGCGTCAGTGCATCGCCCAACCGCTGCAGTTCGGAAGGCGCCACACTGCCGCTACTGATATCGTCGCGATGCGTATCGAGGGTAAGGATCTGCCAGTCACCCAACCGCAATGCATCTCGGGGCGCGCGCTCGGCCAGCATCGCACCGCGATCATGATTGCCGGCCAACCACAGCACCTCACCCTGGAAGTGTTGCGCAATCAGCGTCTGCGCCCGCGCGTACGCTGCCGACGAGGGGTTGTGTGCGATATCGCCCGTCACCAGGAGCGCTGCGGGTTGCTGTTCAGCGAGGGCAGCCGTCAGTACCGCGTCGAGGCTCTGCGCTGTATCAACGCCCAGCAGTCGGGCGTCGGGTTCGGCGAGAAGATGAAGGTCTGTGATCTGAAGAACGGCGAACGGTGCAGCGCTTTGCATCGACGGCATCAACCGCCCGTCGCCACCACGGGTTCATCCTTCTCTACACCGTGGTGCAGGCAGGCGGAGAGATATTCGGCGAGGAAGCGATTGATCTGCGCCTTCTCGTCGCGTTGTCGCATTTCGTCGTTGGGATAGGCGTACACGGGGCGAATCCAGCGGCCGGTTTGAAATTCCACCACCTCGGCGGAGCGTGCATCGTGGTACATCCGCACAATCAGGCGCGGTTGCGGCAAATGAAATGCCAGCCCTTCGAGCCAAGGATGCTGGGACACTTCGATGAGCGACGTGTAGGGGCAGCGCTCGACCAGGCGGATGCGCACCGTCACCGCGCGATCAGCCACGACCAGCACCAGCACGCGCTGCGACCGTTCGTCGAGATCCGGCGCCAGCTTTATCAGACGCAAATAGTTCGCATCACACTCTGCCATGTGTGCCGCGAGGTCTACTCGATAACGTGCCGCTGCCACTGTTATTTCGATTCAAACCAACTACAGGTGCGGATCATTCTAACCCTGGACCTCAACTTGTCGAGCCTGCACAACGCACACGACGGATGTATTGATGCGTATGTCACGTGCCGTGCCGCAATCACGACAATGTCGTGAAGTCGTTGATGATCCGGGCTAGAATTCCGCGCTCGTTTACGGGGTGACACATGCTGAAAGCTACGTTAGCGCTCATCGCTGCGGTCGTTGGGCTTGCAATCACACCATCGGCGTCGAGCGCGGATCTCGCCGATGTTTACGGCGCGGCCGTCAACAACGATCCATTGATCGGTGCGGCCAAGGAAGACTATGCGGCACGCAAGGAAATCGTGCCGCAAACGCGCGCAGGCCTGCTGCCGAACGTGAACGCGATCGGTTCGAACTCCGAGAATCGCCTCGAATTTCCTGGATCGAGGATCACCGATACGAATCCAGCAAGCCCCACGTTCGGCCAGTCGTTCGGCGTACCCGGAGAAGACTACGACACCAAGACGTGGCAGGCGCAACTGGTTCAGCCGTTGATCGATGTCCCGGCTTACTACAACTATCGCAGCGCCCAAGCGCGTGCGAAGGGCGCCGGCTTCGACTACACCACTGCAGAACAGGCGCTGATCTTTCGCGTCGTGCAGGCGTATCTGGACGTCCTGCGCAGCCAGGATCTGGTGGACAGCACCTCCGCGGAGGAAGCGGCTGTGAAACGGCAGCAGGAACAGGTGCAGCAGCGCTTCGACGTCGGCCTCGTGGCGATCACCGATGTGCTCGATGCCACGGCCGCCTACGACAACTCAGTCGTTCGGCGCATCGTCGCCGAAGGGGCGCAGGGCATCTTTTTTGAAACGCTCTTCACATTGACTGGCAATTCGTACGATCAGATCGATCGCATCTCGGCGAGCCTGCCGATTGTGAATCCGGTGCCGTTCGACGAAGAAACCTGGGTCAATACGGCGCTCGCCAGCAATCCGTCTGTGCAGGCATCGCGCCAACAGCAAATTGCGGCGCAGCGTGACGTGCGCGCCCGGCAGGCCGGCCATCTGCCGACCCTCGATGCGCTGGCAAGCTACAACTACAACGACACCGGCGCGCCGTCGTTTCTGGGTGGGAAAACGAGCGTCAGCACCTATGCATTGCAATTGCAGCTGCCGATCTATCAGGGCGGCTTCACCAGTTCCCGTGTCCGCGAAGCACGCTACCGCCTGCTGGAGTCGGGTGATCTGCTGCGCAATCGCGAATGGACCGTGAGCCGCGACGTTCGCAATCTGCTGCGCGATGTCACCATCGATGTGCAGCGCGTCGAAGCGCGGCTGAAGTCCATCAAATCCAGCGAGTCAGCACTGGAGGCCACCCAGACAGGCTACGAAGTGGGTACCCGGAACATTGTCGACGTATTGCAGGCTCAGCAG
Organism: Gammaproteobacteria bacterium; assembly: GCA_032124855.1. Lineage (GTDB taxonomy): Bacteria > Pseudomonadota > Gammaproteobacteria > Pseudomonadales > Azotimanducaceae > DATJGR01. The sequence goes on along the minus strand of JAQBCT010000430.1, from coordinate 787 downwards.
AGGCTGTATCTATCGCAGTTCGAGCTGGCCGATGCACGATACAAATACATGACGGACCTGATGCAGCTGAAGCAGGTTTCAGGCGTGATCGTGCCGGACGATCTGTTGGATCTGAACCGGTTCGCAGACAAGCAGAACACGGTGCACCGCATCCAGACGATTACCGCCAACGGCAGCACCACGCCGCTGCAGTAGCTTCATCGATGTCGGCCGTCGTCACCTGCGTGAGCTTGAGCGCTACACACACGATGGCCAAAGCCGCCACGAGTCGGATCCTTCTTCGCGAAGGACTCGGTGTCGACGGCGACGCCCACTGCGGGGCAACCGTGAAACACCGTTCCCGCGTGGCACGCAATCCGACCACACCCAATCTGCGCCAGGTGCACCTCATCCACGCCGAGCTGCACGATGAATTACACGCCGCCGGGTTCGATGTCGTGGCCGGTCAGATGGGCGAAAACATAACCACGCGTGGTATCGATCTTCTGGTGCTCGCCACCGGCACTCTGCTGCATATTGGCGCCACCGCCGTCGTCGAGGTCACAGGTCTGCGCAATCCGTGCGGGCAGCTCGATGGCATCCAGAAAGGCTTGATGGCAGCGTCACTGGGACGCGACGCGAACGGCGCGTTGATACGCAAGGCGGGCGTGATGGGGATTGTGTCGGCATCGGGTGTCGTGCGATCAGGCGACACGATTGTGATCGAAGCGCCGGCGGGTCTACCCCGGCCATTGCAACCGGTGTGATCGAAGCCTGTGGGATTGAAACCTGTGGGAGGGGCTTCAGC